>DATCGY010000101.1:0-2818 GCA_036508635.1 Candidatus Anoxymicrobiaceae bacterium | reverse complement strand
TGGAGCACATGATGACTCTCCTGCGTGACCACGATCTCGTGGTCGCAGAAAGAGGCGCCAGCGGGGGTTACAAGCTGGCGCGTGGGCCCAGCGACATCAGGCTCGACGAGATATTCGAGGCGCTCGAAGGCGGCCTCGAGCCGGTCGAGTGTGTGAGAGACGCGTCTGTCTGTGAACGTACCGATGAGTGCGTCGTTCGGGACCTGTGGTGCGAAGTCACCGATGCGATGAAAAGCGTGCTGCACGACAAGACACTCGAAGACCTCATGCGGATGCACGAGCGAAAAGAGCACGGATAAGTGGCAGACGGGCAACACGCCCCGGTCGTTGAAAGACCGTTTCACCCGGACCATCGCGCCGGCCTTGTAGAATTGGAGGTGTTCCCGATAGACATGGTCTACCTTGACCACGCGGCAACGACGCCACCCCATCCCGACGTGGCAGCGGCGATGCAACCGTATCTCGAGGGCAGGTTCGGCAACCCGTCCGCGATCTACGCGATGGGCCGCGAGTCTCGCGCTGCAATAGAGACGGCGCGACGTCAGGTAGCCGGGCTCATTGGCGCCGGGACCGGGGAGGTCTTCTTCACATCCGGCGGGAGCGAGTCGGACAACATGGCTCTCTGGGGGACATTGCTCGCGAACGAGGGCAAGGGTAACCATATTGTCACTAGCGCCATCGAGCACCATGCCGTCCTGGAGACTGCGGAGTTCCTCACCGCACACGGCTACGAGACGACGTTCGTCGGAGTTGATTCCACGGGCGTCGTTGACCCCGACGACATCCGGAAAGCCATCACCGCGAGCACCATCGTGGTATCGGTTATGCACGCAAACAACGAAGTGGGAACGATCGAGCCGGTTCGAGAGATAGCCGGAGTTTGCCGAGAGGCCGGCGTATTGCTCCATACGGACGCGGTCCAGACGGTAGGGAATGTCCACGTGGACGTCGATGACCTCGGGGTCGACCTTCTGAGCATGTCCGGGCACAAGCTGTACGGGCCCAAAGGCATCGGTGCCATCTATATCAGGAATGGGACGAAGATAACCAGGTTCATCCACGGCGGCGAGCAGGAGCACGGGAAACGCGCAGGAACAGAGAACATCGCCGGCATAGTGGGTCTTGGTGTGGCGGCGGAAGTGGCGGCCGCCGAGATGGACGACAAGGTCGGTCGCATCGGGAAACTGAGAGACCGTCTGGTTGATGGCTTGAGTGCGGAGATCCCGGACGTGTTCCTCAACGGGCACCCAACACTTCGACTGCCGAACAACGCTCATGTGGGTGTCGAGTTCATCGAGGGCGAGGCGATCTGCCTTCAGCTCGACATCGTCGGCATCTGCGCTTCGACGGGGTCGGCTTGCTCTTCTGAGGCGCTCGAACCTTCACACGTCCTGCTTGCGATGGGCGTGCCCGCGCGCGACGCGCAAGGCTCCGTGCGCTTCTCTCTGGGCCGGGGCACGACAGTCGAAGAGATCGACTACGTGATCGAGACGCTCCCCCCAATCATCGAACGTCTCCGCTCCATGTCCCCTCTCGCACGCTGATTCTGGTTGCGGCCTTTGTCAGTCGTAGGCGGAGGTTGCGATGCCGTGGCGGGGGTGGCTGTCTTCGAGAAGGCCTACGGGCTCGAGGGGCTCGAGGTCGCTCGCGATGAGGGAGAGGCTGCCGGCCCGTTCGCTGACCTGGCCGGTTACGCGGAGGATGCGGGATGCGCCAAGCGCGGCGCCAAGGCGATTGTAATCCCTGGGGAAGATGGTAGCCTCGAACGTCCCGACGGGGTCCTCAAGCGTGAGAAATTGCATGTACTCGCGTTTCTTGGTGACCGCCCGCCGTTGCGCTATGACCCAGCCGACGAGGCTGACCGTCTCGCCCAGGTGGCTTTCGAGGTCGGCGCTGTTGACTCGCTCGCGGGCGAGCTCGCCGGGCACGAGGATAGTGAGCGGGTGTGCCGAGACGCTCGCCTCGAGGTATTCGAGCTCCATTCGAAGTTTTTGGGCCGGGGTGTAGTCGGGCAGCCGGGGCAGCGCCGTTGGCGGGCTGACTTTGGGTATGCCCAGAGGAAGGGTTGGTTCCGGTCCTGGTTCGAGAGCCTCTCTGCTGCCTGGACCGGCAGGCGCGCCATCGGGATGGGTGTGATGCGCGCCGCCGTTGCCACCGTGGTGGGAGCGGGCCTGGGGGAAGAGCATCGCGAGTTTCCAGAGGAGCTCCGGGCGGGTGTTCTCGAACGAGTCGAACGCGCCGCACTTGACTAGCGTGGCGACCTCTTCCTCGGTGGTCTCGACGCGCGACAGGAAATCCGAGAGAGACGTGAAAGGGAAATGCTCGCGCGCCGCCATTATGCCGTCGACGGTATGGTGAGTCATGCCCTTGATGCGGTAGAGCCCGAAGTATAGCACGCCACCCTTTACGCGGAAGTCGGGCTCGCTGCGGTTGACGTCGGGTAGCGCGACCCGCACGCCAAGGCGTTTGGCCTCTTCCACGTATACAGAGGGGTGGTAGAACCCGGCGTCGTTCACGAGCACCGCCGCCATGAACTCGGCCGGGAAGTGGGCCTTGAGGTACGTGGCCTGGTAAGAGAACTCGCCGTACGTCGCGGCGTGCGCCTTGCAGAATCCGTAGCCGGAGAACCTGGCCAGGCTCTCGAAGAGGGCGTTGGTCACGGGCCCGCTCATTCCCCTCGCCCGGGACCCCTCGACAAAGCGCGACCTTATGGCCTCCATCTGCCCGGGGGAGCGCTTGTGGGTCATTGCTCTTCTGAGGTCGTCGGCCTCCGCCGGGGTGAACCCGGCGAGAGCCACCGCCGCGCGCATCACCTGCT
>DATCGY010000100.1:0-5792 GCA_036508635.1 Candidatus Anoxymicrobiaceae bacterium | reverse complement strand
AGACGATGTCGCGCTGGCCCATGTGCCAGATGCCCTCCGCCCCGTTGATGAGGTGGTGGGCCTGGCGCTCGAGGATCGACTCGAAGTCTTCCTGCATCTTGCGGCCCGCGACGTGAACTACGATGCCGAGCGGGAGAGCCGAGCCGGCCTCTACGTCATCGATCTCGGGGCCGATAACCGTGATCTTGCCGTCCTCGACCTCGTCCATCTCTTTCATCTCGACAAACTCGAACGCCGGGGTGATGTTGCCTCCGAACTGGACGTACATGTCCTCTTTGCGGATGCGCTCACCCTCGAAGGCGGGTCCGTAAGCCATCGGGATCGGGACCTTGGTGATCTGGATCTTCAGGCCGCGGACCTCGACCGCCTTTTGCACGATCTGGTCGTGCGGGATGTTGGAGACGACGTGTTCGTACGTGCAGATGCCCGTCGGGAGGATCTCGGGGATCGGAGTGTCGGCGATCGTCGGGAAGCCGTAGTTGATAGCGCCCGCGGCGTTTGCGTACCACTCGTCCGTGACCTCACCCAGGGCGAGCACGAATGCGAATATCCGGTTCTTGTTGTACAGGAGCACCTTGCGGAAGTCGCCGGGCTTCGCGCCACCAAAGCTCATCGCGGCGCGTGCCGCGAACCCGAGCGAGTAGACGGCGGAGCCGATCTCGTGGCCGTAAGGTACGATGCGGGTCTCCCAGCCGAGCTGGACCCCTATGCTTTCGAGCTGCTCGGCAACGGTCGTGCCGTTGAAGTTGCCGCTCGTCCATACGTACAGGTTCTTCTCCTGGAGCTCCTTGACTATCTGCTCCGCGATCTCCGGGGTGGGCGCGCTTCCGGCGAGCGCGCAGAACCCGGGGGCCGAGCCGTCGACGAACTCGACGCCGCGCTCTCGCATTATGACGTCGTCAGCGGCTCCCAGCCATATGCCATCGACCGGGTTGGGGCCGTCGATGTACTTGATGGCCTCTTCGATCTCTTCCATGAAGAGCGTGGCCATGCCCGCATCCAACGTCGGCCCCAGGTACGGGGTCCAGAGGTCCTCCGCCGGAACCGGCGGCAGGAGCTCTTCGGCGACCTTCATGACCGGCGCGCAGTCGCCGAGTTTCTCGACCTTCATGCCCGTCATTGCGTAGATTATCGGCAGGTAATATGCGGTGTTTGGAAAGCCTATCTCCTGGCCTTCCCCGTGTTTTTGCATTGCTTCATCAAGCCTCGCCGCCACCCTGTCATGTATGGCGTGA
The DNA here is from genome assembly GCA_036508635.1 of Candidatus Anoxymicrobiaceae bacterium. Lineage (GTDB taxonomy): Bacteria > Actinomycetota > Geothermincolia > Fen-727 > Anoxymicrobiaceae > FEN-727. Next base: position 4,557 of record DATCGY010000100.1, on the reverse strand, counting down.
GCGCCTCTGATTGCGGCACTCGCGATTATCTTCGACATCCAAACTCCTCCTTGTATCAGTCAGTCAGTGCCAACCACCTGAAGCGACCCTATATCTCCAGCTCGCGTCTCATTGCCATGTCATAGAGAACACGCTCACGCTTGGCCGAAATCCCAAGCGCCTCGCGCTTCGTGTCTATCAGGCTGAGGATCTTTCCAACCATCTTCTCGGGATCCTCCTCCCAGTGCCAGGAGTTACCGTACAGCTCGAAGATGCCCTCAGAGAGGTAGTCGCTGAGCTTCTGGCTACCCGTGGTCGGCCAGTTCGCGCCGAACACGACGGCGGCACCGGAGGCTACGAAGTACTGGCCGATCGCGATGGCTTTCTCGCTCATCCACTCGGGAGCGCAACCCACAGCCGGCAGATCGGATATGTCGTCTCCCAGGCCGCCCTCCTTGACCATCGCGGTCAGAGCGACAAGGATGCGGCTGTTGTCTACACAGGAACCCGCATGGAGGACCGGCGGGATGCCGACCGCTTCGCAGATCTCGCGGAGGCCCTGGGGCATTACGCCTTCCTTGTAAGCAATCTCGGGGGTCATGAGCCCGGTCTTTGCCACTTCCTGGGCGGCGCAACCGGTCATGACGACTAGGCAGCCGTTGGCCACGAGCTCCTGTACCACGCGTACGTGGTTGCCTCCGCCCCTGACCCTCGGGTTGGAGCAGCCGACCACGCCGACGACGCCGCGTATGCGTCCGTCGATGACGCCGTCGTTGAGGGGTCGGTACGAAGCGCGGAACCTGCCACCGAGCATGTAGTTTATGTACTCGTGGTCGTAACCGGCGATAAAATCGCTGGTCTGCTTTGGTATGTCCACCTCGCCCCTGTTGGGGAAGTTGTCGATGGCCATCTCCACTATCTTCTTGGCAGTGGAGAGCCCGGTCTCCTCATGGAATTCGACGTACTCGGCGTTGGGCATCTTGCCCTTGGTGCTCGTGGTTATTATCTTGGTGTGGAAGCAGTTAGATATCTCGCCTACCGCCTGGTAGATGCACTGAACATCCACGACCATGGCTTCAATGGCACCAGTCAGGATCGCGAGCTCCTGCTGGAGCACGTTACCAGCGACGGGGATACCGTGCCTCGAGAGGATCTCGTTCGCGGTACAGCAGATACCGGAGATGTTTATGCCCTTTGCGCCTGCAGCCTCGGCCTTCTTGAGCATGTCCTCGCTCTGAGCGGCAAGCAGGATCATCTCGGAGAGCAACGGCTCGTGGCCGTGCACGACGATGTTGACCTCATCGTCCGATAGGACGCCGAGGTTGATCTTGGCCTTAAGGGGTGTCGGGGTGCCGAACAGGATGTCCTGCAGCTCGGTCCCTATCATGGAGCCGCCCCACCCGTCGGCCAGCGCGCAGCGCGAGCCCTGGAGCATTATGTTCTCCATCTGCTGGTCGACTCCCACAGAAGTGCGGTGCATCGTCTCGACGACCTCGCGGTCGATCCCGCGGGGGAATATGCCCAGCTTACGCCAGATCTCAATGCGCTTCTCGGGCGCCCTCAGGCCGAACGCCAGCTCGCCTTCCTGCTGCCCGAACATCGAGAGGCACTTTTCGCCGACGTCGACGGCGATCTCCTCGACCGGCCGGTCTCCAACCTCGATGCCGAGGTCGACGGCGACCTCCAGTAGTTTGATGCGGTCTTTGATCTGATAACCTTCGGCCTCGCCCTTCGCGGCCATCAGGAATGTGTGGGCTACGGCCCTGCCGTGATCGGAGTGCGCGGACGAGCCGCCCGCTATCATGCGGACGAAGTTGCGTGCCGCGACCACTTCCGGTGTCGCGCCGCAGATGCCGCGCTTCTCCGGCTCGCCTTCCTTCTTTGCAGGGGTGAGCCTGCACGGGCCCATGTTGCATGTCTTACAGCAGATGCCGCTAGCACCTATGGTGCACTCCTTCATAGTCTCGGTCCGGCTGAAGGCGGTAGAGTGCTCTCCTTTTTCAGCCTTCTTGAGCATCTCTATTGATGCTTCACAAGACGTCCTGTCTTCAAAATCCAACTGTCCTCAACTCCTCGTCTCTTCTTGAGCTCCTGACAACCGGCCTTCTCGACCGGTTAGTTAGCGCGCATTTAGCTCATGAGGCTGTCGATTACTTTCCTGACCGTCTTTATCGCTTCGGGATGGCGCATTATTAAGATGTCCGCCCCCGCTATGAGCAAACAGGATGCAGTGAGTATCTCCCAGAGTATGCCTCTCTTGTTCTCGTCACCCCACTGCGGCTCGTCCGCCGCCGGCGCCTTGGCCTCTTTGGCCTTCCACGCCTCGGGCCCGACGTCCGCGATAAGGGGCATCTGGGTCATACCGTCATCCTGGCGCAGCGCCGCGATCTTGAACCTCTCCATGACCGAGTACGTGTACTCGAGGCCGTAACCCAGCGCGCCGGTCGTCGGGTCGACGATGATGTTGCCGACGTCCACGCCCAGGTTTGAGAGAAGGATGTTGAGCTGCTTGGCAAGGTTGACGTCGATCGGCGTCTTGGCTGCAACCGTCTGCTTGTAACCGAGCGCAGCCGCACCGATCTTCTTGAAGTTATCTTCGTTTGCCGGTCCAAGGACCACGTTCTTACCTTCAGTAGCCATAGCCGCCGCCTTGAGGACTTCGCCGTCCTTCTCGGCATCTTCCGCCCCGTAGATGATGACCGGTATCGTTACCGCCTCTACAACGGCCTTGGCCGTCTGCGCGGCATCTTCAGCCGACCTGTCGTCGCCCTTCGGGTCCGTGCTCTTGAGCCGTAGCGCGATAATGTCGGCGCCCCACTCGTCCTGGGCCTTCTTCGCCCAGGCGACCGGGTCGGACAGTACGTCCGCCAGCGGCCCGGCCACAACGGGGGACCATTCTGTCGGATTGTCGTCGTACACCTCGACGGCTATCTTCGGGCGGTTTGGCATAGAGCCCTCAAACGTGTAGAAAGGCAGTACGTTCTCGCCGCCCACCTTCACATCGCCGGTTCCCAGGGTGACTTCACGAATCTTTGACTCGGTTGTCTCCTTCGGCATCTCAAACGCCATTTCGTTCCACTTCCTTTCTAGCTTTACTTGCCACGGGCCGCATTGATTTTCATCAACGGGTGTTGCTCAACCGGCTTTTTACAGCCCGGCCTGCATCTTGGCCGCGGTAAGCGCATTCTTAAGCAACATCATGTTCGTGACGGCACCGACCCCGCCCGGGACCGGCGTAATCGCCTTTGCCTTTTCTTTGACGTTGTCGAAATCGACGTCTCCAACGGTCTTTGTCTTCGGCTTGCCCTTGTCGTTGAGTACGGGGTTGCCCTCGTCGTCGAGCAACTTGACGCGGTTGATGCCGACATCGATGACGACGGCGCCTTCCTTTACCAGGTCGGCCGTTACGAGCCCGGCCTTGCCGGCGGCGACTATGAGGATGTCCGCGCCGGTCGTGTGCTTGGCCAGGTTTCCGGCCTGCGAGGTGAATATATGTGTAACGCTGATGGTCGCGTTGCGGTTGAGCGCGAGCATCGCGACGGGCTTACCAACGATGTTGGAGTGCCCCACTACGACTATCTCGGCCCCCTCGAACTCGACCCCGACCCTGTCCAGCAGCTCGATGCATGCGGATGGCGTCGCCGGCGCCAGCGTGGGCTCGCCGAGCAGCAGACGCCCCATGTTCGCCGGGTGGAAGCAGTCTATGTCCTTGTCCTCGCGGATGTTCCTGATGACCGCCGAGTCGCTGATGTGCTCGGGATACGGCCTCAGGGGAAGGATTCCGCTGACCGCCGGGTCCGCGTTGAGCTCCTTGACGATTCTGATGACTTCTTCTTCGGTCGTCTCAGCCGGTACGGTCTTTTCGATGTAGTTGAACCCTACCAGCTCGCAGTTCTTTTCGACCTGGCCGCGGTACATCTTCGAACCGAAGTCCTCACCCACCAGCAGCGTGGCTATACCTGGCGCCAGACCCTTGGCCTTGAGTTTCTCCGTCTCCGCGACTATCTCCGCTTTGATCTCCTCAGCTATGGCATTGCCGTCAATAATCTCCGCCATTGTGTACCTCCTACCCGAGCTTCCTGTACGTTACTTCGACTACTTTGTCTTTGATTTCCGCCGTCCGTGAAAGTATATCCGTTATGCCCGCCCACTTCTCATCGTTGAATGCCTGGTCCTTGATGGTGCCCAGGTTGATCTTGACGTTCAGCGCGGCGCACTGGGCCCCGGCGTCCGCAAGGAGCACGGCGACTCCGGCGTCGCTCACGGCGCCGACGTTGCCGATGTCCGCCGCGGTGTCGCTGAGCTCGGCCACCTGCAGGCACTGCTCGGCGATGGCGTAAGGCACCATGGTCGCGTCCTTGCATGCCGCCTGTATGGCGTCCGCCTTTTTCGCCTTTTCGTCATCGGTGTCGCGCGGCATCTTGAAGGCCTTTGAGAGAACCCCGTAGACCTCCGTGTCTTCCTGCACGAGCTCCTGGAGCCTGGTGCGCACCGCCTCAGACCGTTTTACGAGCTCGTTGATCTGGTCCTGAACGCCGGCGTACTTCTCCTTGCCGATCGTGAGATTTGCTACCATGC
>DATCGY010000099.1:0-10002 GCA_036508635.1 Candidatus Anoxymicrobiaceae bacterium | reverse complement strand
TCAAGGTGTCATTGCCGCCTAGCCTTATGTCGCCGTCCAATATGACCAGGAAATCGCTGTCCACGTCTTTCTTGCCGATGTTGATTGATTGCGCATTCCCTGCTCTCTGGGGATTGATTATCAACTCAATTCTGTTGTCGAGCGCGGCCTTCGCTGCGACGATGGCATTGGTGTTATCGGTTGAGGCATCGGACACGATTATTATATTTTCGAGGACGAGAGAATCGCCGAGGTCCTGTTCCAGGATGTCCTCTATGAGGTTACCGATGTTGTTCTCCTCGTTCAACGCGGGGGTAACGATGGAGAAGGTTCTTACAGAAGAAGACTGCAGACTCTTCTTACCTTTGCCGGGACCATTGCCTGATTGGTTCATGATACTATCCTATAAGCTTCCCTATGCGCTTCCGACTGATGATGCCTATAGCAAGAAAGCCAAGGCAGAAAAGAAGCGTCACCAGCGATATCCACAGGCCTTGCACGAACCACCGCTGCGGCGCGTACTCGATGGTCAGGTCGAAGTTACCTTTCCCGTCTACTGGGAAGCCCGTAATAGCCGAGTATTGCCTGGCCGCCTCTATCTTATGACCGTCTGAAGTCCTGGCTTCCCAAAGCGGATCGAATGCCTCTCCGAATACGAGGACGAACGGGCCGGTGGCTCCGCGCACCTGCACCCTATATTTCTCCGGGCTTACCTGCTGGTACTTTACCGTGGGCAACGGTCCGCCGCCCGTAATGTCGGTGAAAAACCGGTCATCGACTCGAGCTATCCTGATATTGTCGAACCAGCTCAAGGCCGGGCCTTTGTTGGTGTCCTCCCTCCACCCCGCCGCCAGCGCCGGTCGTATCTTGCTGAACCCGGCGGGCATGTAGAAGGAGATGTTCGTTTTGTTCCAACCTGAGTCACCGACCATGGCCGTCGGGCACCTCACCAACCGCACCCACTTATCGGCGCTGGGGTCGTAGCCTTCCACCGCCACGTGGGTCCACTTCGAGTTAGTGTACTTTATGTTCGTTTCAACACTGTAGATCTCACCTGCCTGCGCAGGGATCTCGGGACCCGCGACCCATGAGATGGCCAGGTCCTCGTTCGCGTTGTTCTCAACACGGAGGCTCTGCTTCCCCCGCACCCAATTAAGAGTGTCAACCATATATGAAACCCGCACGTCTTTCTGTTCGGGAGCCCATCCGACCGGCATGCCTCCCTCGGTTTCCTCGAAGCTCGAGTTGATGTCGTAGTAGTCCTTGTAGTCATTTAAATTCAATGCCCCATCCTTTTTGTCCAGGGGCCTCTCGTGCACGATAAAGGAGATGCGCTTGAGGTCGTCGACACTCAGCTTCTGGACGATAGCGAGTTCGTCATAATACGAGTTCAGTCTGACCGTCCTTACGGCCGTCCTCACCAGAGAAGCGTCGCCCGTGAGCTTGAATACATCCAATATCTTTGTCTTCTTCACGAGCTGCAGGCTGTCGTCTTCATTGAAAGTATCGCCGAACCTATAGCCGGGCACGGAGGTGTCGCAGATCATGTACTGTGCCGAGAAGGGGATGAAGAGTCTCGAGGCCAGGTTCTTCTGAAGCATGACGTCTCTGTTCAACACCTGCAGCGGGCTTGGCGATACCTTCCAGAACAAAGACTCCAGCCAGTAGTAGAACGGGTCGGTGCTGAACAGGTCCTGGAGGTTGTTCAGGTTCGGATTCGACGAGTAGACGTTAAAGGCGCCGACCCTCTTTTCAGGCGCCCAGTAGTAGTGGAAACCGTCTCTGGAGAACGGTATCCAGATCGGCCTTGCCTCGTCAGCGGTCTGTGCGATATAGCTGTTGACGTTGTCATAGTCGGCGGGTACGGGGGCGGGGTCATAAACGGTTTGAGCATACGGCAGGGCTATCGGTACGAAAGAGACCAGCACCACCGCGACCAGGACCGCCGCCAGTGCCTTTTCCATACCTTTTCTCGTGCCGAGCAGCCATACCACCAGTAAGCCCAAGATCAGACCATAGAATATCGGCGCGTAGCAGAGCCACCTGTCGGCGGCCCTTAACACCCACCCCAGGGAGGCGGACCCCGGGGCACGAAGCGTGAAGAAGCTGTATGGCCAGCGAAGGATGAACGCCGTTCCGGTCGCGAGCAGTACCGAAATGATGAACATCAGCGACCAGTAAACCATGACCCGGTCCCTGGCCACCTTTTTTCTCAAGACTATCAGCCCTGCGACTGCGAGAACGGGCAGCGCGAAGCTCAGTATCTGCCAGACGGTTCCGCTGACCTGGGGGTTGACGGGCATCCCCCAGCCTGAGGCGAAGCGCATGTTGTTCAATATCGAGTTGTTCACGGAAAGCATGTCCAGGCCCGTTTGCGTGAGTTGGGGGGAGTAGGACGGTACGAACGGCTTGTTCGCGAGCTGGGCGCCCGCTACGGGGAGCAGCCACATAGCGTTGAGTAGCGCGTAGAGCACCCCCAGCGGAAGCAAAACCTTGGGAAGCACCAGGAGGCTCTCACGATTGAACTTCTTTACGATTAAATGGAATAGGAGATAGGTAAGAATGAGCAGCCAGAACCACGCCACGGCGATAGGGCCCACACCCGCAACCGAGATCAGGACGGCCAGCGCTACCACGTACTTAGGCTTGTGAGTTTCCACAGCCCTGTACAGCAGCAGGAAGACAAGCGGCAGGACGGCGTAACCCGGATAACCGAAATAGGGCCACAGGTGGCTCACCGAAAACGGGTTGTACATAAATATGAGCGCCGCGAATGCCGCCCCGATATAGGGGGCGTACCTGTTGGTCACACCGAGCTTGCACGACCCGATGACCTCAAAGGCGAGCGCGTACATCGATATGCCGGCTAATGCGAATGTGCCGATGAAGAGCACTAACAGGTATTGGGAGGTGGAGAGACCGAGCAGCTTGACCACCACGAGCAGGGGGTAAGACCAGAAGACCCTTTGGGTATTCCATATGTTCTGAACGCTGCCGTACTGCCACCAGGTGTGCGCGTAGAGGCTGACGTTACGGCTTATCGACGTGGGGAATGTCATATCCACGTGCATCAAAATGCCGCGCGTGTAGAAGTTTTTGAGGAACAGAATGCAGGCGACCGCGATAATGAAGAGTATGGCAATTACGTGCCAAAGAAACCTGCGCTCGCCGTTGCGGCTGTGCAGGGCGCCTTTCTCAGCTGCTGGGGTTGCGGTCACTCGTACTCTCTACCTGCCCCTCACGTATCACGCCGACGACGATGGCGTCGGCCCTGAACCTGTTCCTTGCGTACCCTGAGCCCCGGACGGACTCGAAGTCCGTCTCGACCCACTCGTTCCTGCCGGGAACCCTCCTCAAGGCGAAGACGTCGGAAAACGGTATTTTCTTCTGTTCCAGCAGCCGGTCAAACTCGGGGTTGTAACCCAGAGGGACCGTGGCCACCATCTCGCCGCCGGGCGCCAGCAGGCCGGCCAGGTTCGCTATGGCGGGCAGTACCCTGCCCGGGTCCTTCGGGGCCTCGTCGTAGCCGATGTGCTCGAGAGTTGAAATACTTATGATAAGGTCGTACTTCTTCCGGGGAGCGAAATCCAGCGCGTCGTCGTTGATGACACCGCTGGCGACTTCGTGTTTGTCCAGGATGTCGTGCTTCACAAACAGATAATGCGAGAGCACGTTCCCGACCTCGAGGATCTCCTGCCCGGTGTGAGCCTTGAGGAACTCGCGTGCGATAGGTATCTCCACGGTTCGCTCGTTTCGCCAGGACAGGTTATACGGGTGATAAAAATAATGATGATCACACCCGCGAAACCCGAACGTCTTGCGCGACTTGAAAAGCTTACAGTATGAGACGGCCAGGCGTTTGAATGTATCCCTCGCCCCGGCGGGAGGTGCGTCAACCATTCTCTTTACCGCCCGCTCGTCCAACACTCGCCTGCCCTGTCTATCTATTATCGGAGCTATCTGCCCCGACAGGATCTGGAATTCACGCTTAGCAACTTCATCCCAGCTGAAGCCGCGTACGAATTCGGGGCCTGTTCGCTCGTAATTCCGGTATTCTTCGTTGGATAGGAGCTCTCCTGTCATCTTGGCCATGCCCGGAATATCACCGGTAGGTGCATGGAACACCGCCTCACAACGCTTGATGTTCTCCTCATATACCGGAAGGTCGTACACAACCACGGGCAGGCCGCAGGCCAGCGCTTCCTGGGGAACCAACCCCCATTCCTCTACGTAACTCGGGAATAGGCACACCTTACTCCTCTTCATAAGCGAGAATTTCTCGTCTTCGTCCACGATTCCCATCAAGACAACGTTTTCATCAAGGCCGTAATCCGAGATCATAGAAGCGAGCTTCACCCGGTTGCGCGGATTGCAGCTGCCGATCATGAGCATCCTCGCGGCCGGGAGTTCTTTGGTTACGGCGCTCCAGATCTCGATCAGATCGAATACGCCTTTTTCACGGTCGTGCCTTCCCACGAACACCGCGTCATATTCCTTGACGGACGGTTCGGCCACAACCGCGATGGCTTTCGTGTCGAGGCCGACCCCGTTGACAACTAACCGGGCACGAACGCCATACGCCTCGAACTCCTTCTTGAGGTGCTCAGATATGACTATCACCGTATCCGCCCGATTGTGGAGCCTGGCGAGCGGTTTTCTAACCGCGGTTGGGAAGATATCCAGGTTAGTGCTACATACTACCAGCTTCGCGCGGAAGAGTAGCTTGGCAACAATCCCCGCCAGTAGAGCGGGAGCCTGCTCGGAGCTCGGGACAAGGACCACATTGAAGCGCTCCCCTGTTGCTCTTAGTCTTGCGCACAGAACCGTCATCAACACCGTGGATAGAGTCCACTCCAGAGCGCGCTCTGACCAGAAGTATCTCTCCTCGAGTCTCCTTACGATCAGGGGGATCTTGTACTCGATAACCAGGACATTGTTTCGATCCAGGCTGCGGAGCAGAGAGGGGTTGTCATCGAGTGCGCAGATCTCGAGGTTGCCTGGAACCCGGTCGAACACCTCATAGGTTCTTCTGAAGCCTCCCGCTGTAATTACGGCGTGCGGCGCATGCCACAGCAGGGCAAGTATCTTATGCTTTTCGCCCTTACCCTCCGGCACAGGCATATAGCTGATCCGTCTTTCTTCTCGCGTTGTTTCCGGCGGTACAAGTCAGCGTCGCAATTATACCCGTTTGGTCATCACCGCATTCTGAGATTCCGCTGCTCCGAAAGGATATCCAGGGTCTGGCGCGCGGTCTGGTTCCAGTCGAGCCGTGCCGCCCACTCTATAGCCCCGCCCGATAGGCGCTCCCTCAATGTGGTGTCCGATAGTGCGTCGATCAGAGCTCTCTTGAATGAGGCACCGTCGTCACATAAGAGTCGCGTCTGGCCCTCCACGATCGCCTCGTCCAGACCCGCGACCCGAAAAGCTACCGTGGGCGTGCCGCAGGCGTTGGCCTCCAGCACGGTCATTCCCCATCCCTCGTTCATGGAGGGGGTCGCCGTGACCCATGCTCTCTGCAGCAAGCGCACTTTCTCTTCTTCGGTCACTTTTCCGATCACCGTTATGGCGTCCCTTGCCTCAGATTTCTTTACCTGGTTCATGACGTCTGCCAGGGCATCCTCGTCACCGGCGATGATTAACTCGGCATCAGCCACCCGGCTCCTTACTTCCGGCATCATCGCGATGAGGATGGGGAGCCGCTTGTAGCGCTTGATCCGACCCAGGTAGAGGATGGTGGGCTTTTCAAACTTCTCTATCCCGGGAACGTACAGGCTATGGTTGAGGCCGTTGTAGACGATCTTTATGTCCAGCTTGTTCCCGTCATACAGCGCGGCCTTCTTTCTTTGCGCGGTGGACTCCGAGACGGCCATGATCGCCGACCCCCGGTAAAGAAGCGGCACCAGGACCCGCTCCATGAACCGGCCGATCCTGCCGGCAACCGGGCCCATCTCCACCAGGAACTGGTCCTGGTGAAGGTGGTGCATCAGCAAGGCCTTGGGTTTGCGGGAATAAAGGGGCGTGAAGAACGGTATGGCGTTCTCTATGTCCAGGATCACATCGGCGCGCCGGCGCAGAACAAGAAAGTAAGCGGCGATCGCCCAGAGATAAATCCCGAACCGCCCCCCGCACCGGTAGATATCCATGCCATCCATACTGTCGCGGAACGTTTGGCCCTTCGGCCTACTGGTGAACATGGTGACCTCATGGCCCCATGCCACCCAGCACTTTGCCTGCTCATGGATGTTTGTCTCCGCGCCGCCGGCCTCGGGATGGCGGACATCTCTCCAGTTAAATACTAGTATTCTCACATTTCTCAGCTCAGTAATATCGGAAGTACGGAGTCAGTGATATCCAAAGATGAAGAAACATGTTGCCAAACTGAACCGGGTATCGAGCGGTTCGTGGACTATTCTCATCTGACGATGTCTTTGAAGCGTGAATGCTTGATTCTCATCCTGATTACGGCGCCGAGCATTATAGGAGCGTCCCGTCGCATTTTGATCTTTGTTCCCGGCCTGTCTTCCCAGGTGATGGGGAACTCCGTTATTGTGAAGCCCTTTCTATGCAGCAGGTACAAGATATTGACATCGAAAGCGTAGTTAGTAGTGCCGAGCTCGTCCGCGATGGATTCGATAGCCTCACGCTTGAAAGCTTTTGCTCCACACTGCGTGTCTAGGTACGGCATTCGAAACAGGGTCCTGACGATAACGTTAAAAACGCGGCTTGCCATCCTGCGGTAGAGGCTCTGCTTTACACTTATCAGTGATTTGTCTATCCACCGCGACCCGATGACGCCGGCCTCGTCACCTACGGCTTTGATGAGCTTGTCCAGGTTTTGTGGATAAGTGGATCCGTCGGCATCGACGTATGCTACGATTTCGCCCCTCGCCAAGCGGAATCCCACAATCAATGCGCCACCTTTGCCGATAAGGTTGGTATCTTCAACCAAACGTAGGTTTTTGTACTCTTCAAGAAACGCGAAGGCGATGTCCCGTGTCCTATCTCTACATCCATTAAGGACCACCATTATTTCCGTGTCGTCGCCGTAATATTCCAGGTATTCTTTCAGTATGGGTCCTATGCGGTGCTCTTCATCCCACGCGGGGATAACAATCGTTCTTCGGAACTGGCCGTTTAGGCCTTCGCTCGTATCCGTTAAGTGCCCTGTTTGCTCTGATTTCATCCTTGGCGCCCTTGCTTTGAAATTACAACAGCACGGCCGTTATCGTCAGGTATTCTAATTATACTCGAGGGCCTTCTAGTGCGCCTTTTTACTGTGCTTGGCCAACCGTCCATTTGCGATGAGCAACAGGGCGCATATCATTAGCCCAACAACGCTCAAGAAGTAGCCAAGAACAAGGAGAACGTTCGAGTATCTTATCGTGATGGTTCTCTTAGCGTAGTCTTTCAAAGGGAATGCCATGACCACGCCGGCTTGTTTTTCCGCCGACACGCCGCCGCTCATCCGCCAGTTCGAGGAGTACGGCTCGCTGAACAGAACCCACCCGGGTTCGCCCCGGTGATCGGGGAGGGCCACTTTGGCCGTCCCGGCGGCACAGTCGGTATGGGGCAGCGGTGCCCCCAGCGCTTGCGGCACCACGGTTCTGGTCCCCCTGGGTAGGAATGAGCCCAAAAGGTTACCGCCAACGGCCTTTTCGCCCAGCGCTTCCCACGTGGTGTAGGAGCCTGTGCTCCGGGCGATGGTCAGGTGGCTCACTGGTACCTTGTTCCTCAGTAGCACCAGGTCGCCCCAGCGACGCACGACCTCGAGGTCTTTCTGCTCCTCGACGAAACGGAAGTGGGAGCTTGCTATGTTCAGCGGCATCAATACGTATTTGACATCGAGCGGGGCCAGCAGCGCACCCAGATTGCCGCGCTCCCGCGCCGTCGCCAACGCTGTCTGGACGTAGCCGTCAACGGGCTGCCGGTCGATCTGGACGCCGCCGACTAGAAGGGTGTTTAGTTGGATATAGCGGTTGGTGAAGAAGAACGGCATCGGCGAGGTCACCGTCAGGTCGCTCCTGGTGAACTCGAACTTCATATACCAATATGGTGGGAGATAGAGGACGCGCCAGTCCCCGGAGTCGTCGTCTAGGAGCTCCTGGGCTTGTGCCCAGGATCGGGGATATGAGACGGCTTTTGCCTCTCCCCAAAGACCTCCGAATATACGGAAACTGTAGAAGCACACAGTCAGGATAAGCAGGGTGGGAATGAGCCAACTACGCCAACGGCGGAACGGTCGTGGTTCTTTTCCAGTCCCACTCGGTCCCGTGATGAGCCGTTCCAGGCCAAGCCCGCCTAGAATCGAGTAGACCAAGGCAAGCATTGCGGCGAACTTCTGGGGCTCGCGGAAAATCCTGAAGGCGGGTAGATGGTCATATACGAACGAGAACACCGGCCCCGTGACCGGCGCTCGGGTTCCCAATGATAAGAAGAATCCCAGGACGCCGACTACCAGGAGCGCTTTTACCAGAGGGCCCCTCGCGCCATCCCGCCTGTAACTCCAGAACCCGATAACGGATAGCAGTAGAAGCCCCACGGCAAAGACCGGCCAGAGCGGGACGTAGTTCCTGGGTAGCAGAGGGTCTATGGCATTCTTCCAGTACCCGTACAATCCCAGCACCGAGATAGAGGTGCCCGCCCGTGAGGTCGAACGAGTTTGAAAGACTTCCAAGTCCGCCTTTCCGATGGCGCCGGAAAGATCACCGCCCCTGAGTGCCGGAATGAACCAGAACGCGCTCAGCAACAACACGAGTAGAAGTATCGCACCAAGAGCGAAGGCCGACCGCCTCACGTGCCCTCGTGAGGCCAATTCAAAGATTGCGGCCACAAGGCAAACCACGAGGGCGATGGCGCCCATATGAACGCTCAATACGGCGACACCGGCAAGCCAGAGGGCCGTCCTGGCGCAACGTCCCGCTTTGGGTTCCCTCACAGTCTTGATGGCCGATGCCAGCGCCACCGGTAGCAGCGCGTAGCCCAATAGCAGGCCCCATTGGCCCATCAGCATTCTCATATAAACGAATGGATTGACCGCGTAGAGCGTGCCGGCGAACAGGCGGGCCCACTTGTTCCGGCACGGGGCGTACCGGTACATAAGGTATCCGGGCAAAAACGCGATCAGGAAAAGTAAGCCCTTTTGGAGCAGTACCGCTCCGATCACGCGTGATAGCACCCAGGCAAGGTTATAGAGGAGGGTAACGTTCGTGGTGCCTTGTAATGGGCCCACCAGCGGGGAAGGCGGGTGCATCGAAGGCGTAAACACCATGTCGCCCAGCAGTATATAGCCGTTCGCGAAGAGCGCCGGCCCCCAGACTACTATCGCCACGACGGCGAAGTACAACGGCCCCCAAAAGTCACGAGGCGCTTTACTAGGCGTTTCTTTCAACCGCTTCTTCCAGGGTGTCGAGGGTCTGCCCGGCGGTCACGTCCCAACTGAAGTTATTTGACCATTCAACCGCATTGACCGCAAGTCTCTTTCTCAGCGACGCGTCGGTGAGGATTGTGACGAGATGTTCCACGAACTCATCGTCATCACGCGCGAGCAGACCTGTTTGACCGTGCACTATGGACGCGTTCAGACCGGGCACGTTGAAGGCGACGGCTGGCGTCCCGCACGCGTTGGCCTCGATGACGGTAAGCCCCCATCCTTCGATCATGGAAGCCGTTGCCATAACCCAGGAGCGCCTGTAGAGCTCTGTTTTCTCCGCGTCGCTCACCTCCCAGAGGAAGTATACGTAGTCGTTCGCGCTGAGGAGCTTGACCTCGGCCTCGGCATCCAGGATTGCCTCGCCCCCACCCGCGATAAGAAGCTCAGCGTTGGGGACACGAAGTCGCACCTCCGACATAATCCGTATGAGCCGCGGCAGTTGCTTGTACGGCTTCAGCCTTCCGAGGTAAAGGACAGTCGGGATCTCGGACTTCTCGCCGGTTCCTGGTGAGTAGATTGACCTGTCGATGCCGTTGTAGACGACTCTAACGTCCATCTCACTACCTCTGTGGAGCAAGCTCGTTATCTCCATG
>DATCGY010000098.1:0-3773 GCA_036508635.1 Candidatus Anoxymicrobiaceae bacterium | reverse complement strand
ATCATCTCCCTCTCCAAGTTTGTTCCTGACGGTGACTGTTGAGCGCGAGTTCTTGGCTACGTTGAGGGTCTCGCTGTCGGTGGTGCCATCCCCCTTCATGTAGGTGATGGTCACCGCGGCATCGCTTCCTCCGGGGTTCTGTATACAGAGGTAGGGGTCAAATCCCGGTCTGCAGGTGCCCTCGGCGAAGTAGAACGTCTTGGCAGGAGCCAGGGCTCCCACCACGTCGTGTCCGCCGTTCCAGTTCAACTCCCCTGGTTTGTAGTTGAAGTACATGGGACGCTCGGCCACGATCTTCTGCCCGTTGGTGCACTCCACCTTGGCGCTGAAGTCGTGGGCCGCGTCGTCACCCGTGCCCAGCGTATCCCTCGGGAGTACCGTGGAACGTGAGTTCTTGGGCACGTTGAGCGTGGCGAACATCGTGGTGCCGTCACCCCTCATGTAGGTGATGGTGACATCGGCGTCACTGCCGCCGGGGTTCTGGATGGTGATGTAGGGGTCGAAGTTAGGCCGGCAGGTGCCCTCGGCGAAGTAGAATGCGGAGGCGGCAGGTTTAGGGGCAGGAGCGGCGATGGTGAATGTCTTGGCGTTCGAAGTCCCCCCACCAGGGCCGGGGTTGACTACCGTGACTTTGGCCGTCCCCGCCTTTGCCAGGTCTGCGGTGGTTATTTCAACCGAAAGCTGAGTCGCTGACAGGTAAGTGGTCTTTCTCTTCTTTCCGTTCCAATTCACCTGAGAGCCTTCCATGAAGTTGGTGCCCTTCACGAGCAGGGTGAAGCCCGGCTGCCCCGCCGTCTTTGTGGCGGGGAGAAGCGCGGTGATCGTCGGAACCGAGTTGAGCCGGATGATCCGCCCCTGGGTAGCCGCGTAAGAATCCCGCGGTATATTGCGTAAGCCGTCGCCGTCCGTGTCGGGAAAGATCTTCGTTATCAAGGTCTGCAACGCCTGCCAGGCCTTCAGCTCCGTTCCAGCCGGATACGGGGGGGACGGCAAATGGACGATGAAGTCCTTCAGCGCGTAGTCGTCGGTATCAGGAACAGGCTCATGCTGATGCCCCGTCTGATCCCTGGGCAAGAGCCCGAACTGCTTCACCATGGCCGCTCCGACGTAGTAGTTTGCGCCGAGTTTGTAGAGGGTAGTCGGAACGATGGGCACATAGGCCCCGCCACCGCTGTCGACGGTCAGGCTTACCACCTTGTCTCCCGCCGGCCTATTGGGGTCGTACGTATACTTCACGCCCGAGACCTGCAGGAAGAAATCGTTGCGGTTCATGTCGAGCACAGCGTTCAACACTCCCCGGATCTCCGACCCGTACAGGTAGAAGCCGCACAACGGGTACCCCGGTACCTTAGGAGAGTCATACGGCGAGGCGCCCAACGGGATCGTGCGGTACATGTCGTAGAAGGAGAAGACGCCCAAGTGACCTTTGACTATTCCGTCCCTAATAAGCCCGTTGGCCTCGATGCCGATCTGGGTGCCCGCTACCAACCTGTAGCTATCCGCTATCAGGTTCCCCATCTGGGTCTCGCTCATCTCCGGCGTATTCGGCAGGGGGAAGCCGCCGTCGAAATAATAGTCGGTCTCCGAGAAGGGATTCCGACAGTCGAAACCCGAAGGGAAACCATGCGCACTAAGATAGGCATTGAGGCCGGCCAGCGTGCCGTTGATTTGCGCGTCCATGGCGGGGACGGTTCCCACCGGCTGGTCCATGTGGATTGCGGTGCCGTTACGCACTGTCACCTTCCGCCCCGCGGCAGGGGTGGGATTGTACTGCAGTTCCAGCTCCCCCAGGTACTCGCTGTTAGCTTTCGCCTGAACGAGGATGGTACCGCTTGGGAACCGGACGATTGGCGGGTAGTTCAGGTCGTGGCTGTGCCCACCGACGATTACGTCTATGCTGGGCACGTAGCCGGCGAGTTGTTCCTCCTCATAGGTGCCCATGTGGCTGAGGCACACCACCACGTCACAATTCTCCGTGTTGCGCAGGATATTGACCATGTTCTCAGCGACGTGGATCCTGTTTACGAAGCTCTGCTCCTCGTTAAACGGCGTAGTGTTTCCGAAGCTGAGCGGCGCCATCGACGCGGCCACTGCCTCCGCCTCCACTCCGAGCATCCCGAATATGCCCACTTTCAGCCCGTTGCCAAGGAGCTTGGTGGTATATGGCTGGATTTTTAAAGCTGGTGTCGCGGGCGGTGTCGGTGACCAGAATTCAGCTTTAAGCGCATCGTCTCTCGCATCTGTGGTCGAGAACTTAATGTTCGAGCTGAGAATGGGAATTTTGACCCCCGCCCCGGCTGCTATTTCCAGCTCCCCGGGTGATGCCGGGACACCAGTCGCCAGATACTGGGGGCCCAGCTCGACATCGTGGTTCCCGAATGTAACCGCGTCGTACCCCATCAAAGACATCATCCTCAGCTCGGGCGCCGCCTGAGTCTCCAGCCAACTGAACAGGGTGCCCTGGGACCAGTCACCCGCGCCCAGGGTCAGTACCGGGTCACTGCTGGGGGTTTCAGGAGTTGGTGATCCTTTCATGGCCTTGATGGTGCCGATGGTCTTGGCCAGCCGGGAGAAACCGCCCGTCGAAGGCCAGGTGTCGGAGCTTAGAAAATAGTCCATGGACAAGGCATAAGGGTATATATCGGAGTGCTCATCGTTGGTGTGGAGGATGGTAAAATCCTTGACACCGTTGGCGGCCTGCGCCTTGTTGGTAACGCCGTTACCGGCGGGAACCACCACCAGGGCGCACACAATGGCCAGCATCGCAGCGACAATCAGGGCTCTCCTCAATGGTATACTGGACAATACCCTCACCTCCAGAAAATTGGGCATCCCGCTCTTACTTTGGTCTCCCAGCCGTATCTCTTCACATGTCTCTTCCGATGCTGATATCCTACCACGAATCGGGCCTTTCCGGAATAGTTGCCTGTTGTTCTCCGCGTTCTCGCCACCTGGCAAGTGACCAGTGGGAGACCTCAATCGGGAGCGCGAACCGGCGCATGAAGTTGCCCAGATTGTACGCCAGCACGAACAGGGCAAGGCGCACCTGATTGGACACATACTTCGCACACGAGAGCCTTGTCCAGGTAAGGGCGAGCTTTCCCTCCTTGATCCATTGTTCGCATGTGCCGCGCCTGTTGTAGAAATGGACCACGGCTTCCGGAGAGGAGGTCATGTTGGTGACGATGAAGCCCACCCTGGGGAAGAGCTCATCGATATGCCACTCCACCTTGGCTATCACCCGCCGGGACTTCTTCCAGGAACCAGCCCGGTAGGAGAGAACCAGCCCGGTATGAAAAGTCATGGAAGAAAACCTTCGGCTTTCTCGATGGCCTGCCAACTGGTCGGGTCATGAGGTGGTCTATCTCCCGGTGGAGGTTGTTGTTCGCCTTGAGCCTGATTGCATAGAGGATAGAGTTATCTTCCAGGTACTCGTAGATGTCGGGAGAAGCGAAGGCGGCGTCCCCCCTCAGGTAGAGCTTCTTATCCAAGTCCTTGTGCCAGGTGTCCACTATTGGGGAGAGGAACTCCCGCCACCCGTCGGCCGAGTGGACATTGCCGGGGCGAAGGACCGCTCCCTCGCAATCGCCGTAGTTGTTGAAGCAGAAGAGCGGATGGTAGCAGGTGGATTCGAAGTGACCGTTGTAGGCCGAGCCTTCCTGGCTGCCGTGAACAGGCGACTCGGAGCTGTCGATGTCGAGTATCACCTTCTTCGCCTTTGAGAGTGATACGGCCTTGGAGACCCAGATGCTGTTGAGGGAGGAGAGGGCATC
>DATCGY010000097.1:0-2642 GCA_036508635.1 Candidatus Anoxymicrobiaceae bacterium | reverse complement strand
CCGGGCTCGACGCTGCCCCCGTTGTGCGAGATGAAACGGGCAAGCGTCGCGGCGATAGCTCCCGCGCCTCCCTCGGGGTACCCGGAGGAGGCGTCCGTGAACCAGTCCTGCAGCGCGGTGACGGCCATTCCCGCAGACAGCTCCCAGGGAGCCACGCCGAATAGCGGCACCGGCAGCGAGCCGACGAGGTCGCGGGCGGGGCCTTTGGGCATGTAACGCGACAGCCACGTGTCGAAGTCGATGTTATCGAGCCATTTCGCCGTGCCGGGGTCCGATATCACGCGCCCCATCGCCAGCGCCGAACCGACCATCTCGCGGGCACTGAACCTCCAGCACACGGGGACGAGCGCCAGCGCGGGGAGAGCCGTCCACTGAGCGAACGGGAAGGGGATGCGGCAGCCGCGAAACTCGATCAGGGGCGGGTCGTCGTGCTCGAGGCAGATGAACTTGAGCTCCCCCTCCAGCCCGAGCCGCTTGACCAGCTTCTCGTACGGCCCACCCTCGATGCGGGTGATCATGTGGGTCCCGCGGTCTACCGTGAACCCGTCGCGCTGGTATGCCGAGCAGCGCCCCCCGAGGTAATCGTTCCGCTCGAGGACCAGTACCCGCCTGCCGTCCGACGCCAGCAGCGCCGCGCACGCGAGCCCACCGAGCCCGGCGCCGATGACTATGGCCTCGTAATCTCCGTTTGTTTCCACGCTCGGTCCTCTGTTTCTTCATGCCCCCGAGCTTCTCACCGGGTGCATTGGTCCCCCATATCTTACCCTGCCGCCACCATCCAGGCCCCCCCCAAAAAAGTAGCCGGCCGGACAAGAATCGGAATTTTCTATGGAAGCATCCGCCTGCAAGCTCGTGGCCGTTTTCCGAGGTGAAGCGGGCAGGGAATGTGGGATAGAGTTAGCCTCGCAAGGTTCCAGGCTTTACAGATCAACTATTGTCTTCCGAGATTGACTCTTGAGAGGAGCGTATCGTGACACGATCGCATGGCTTCAGGGCCATCCTGTGTGCATTGCTCATGGGCGCCCTTCTTCTGTCGGCGCTTTCCTGCGGCTCGAGCACCCAGGGAGCGAAGGCAAAGCCCGATGCGGGCTCGATCGAGCGGGCTGGTAAAGGCTACCGCTTCGAGAGCAATGGATGGATATACCTGCACATCGAGGGGGGTCCGTACGAGCGGGGGTTCCAGCACGGCAAGCTCATGGCTAAAGAAATGGATAGCATGCGCAAGGCTCTCACCCATTTCTATTACAACGCATCGGACCTCAGGTGGCCTCACGTCATCGAAGCGGCGAAGCAACTTTTCGCCGGGAAACTCACCCCGGAGATAGAGGAGGAGATACGAGGTATCTCCGAAGGGGCGAAAACCACAGGCGTGGAGATCCCCGTAGCCGAGGTACTTGCTCTGAACGGCTTCGTGGAGATCACCGGGTATTGGTGGCCGAACGTGAAGTCGGGTAAGCTGCCCGACATCGAATCCACTTCGAGGTGTAGTGCATTCGTCGCGACCGGGAAATATACATCTGATGGCGGCGTGGTGATGGCGCACAACACATGGTCGAGTTACGTGGAGGCGCAGCATTTCAACGTCATGCTGGACATCGTCCCGGAAAACGGTCACCGCATGTTCATGCAGAGTGCGCCCGGGCTCGTATACAGCGCCATGGACTTCTTCGTGACTGATGCGAGGATTATGGGCACCGAGACAACCATCTCAGGGATCGAGACGTTCGACACGCAGGGTATACCGGAGTTCGTGAGGGCGCGCAATGCTATGCAGTACGCGGGGACGCTCGACGAGTTCGTCTCGATAATGAGGCAGGGGAACAACGGCAGCTACGCGAACTCCTGGCTTCTCGCCGATGCCCGGAGCGGCGAGATAATGCGCTTTGAGCAGGGTCTGAAAGAGGAGGGCCTTGAGCGGACGAAGAGCGGCTATTTCGTTGGGTTCAACGGGCCGAGCGACCCGGACCTCCGCAACCTGGAATCCACTAACAGCGGATACTTCAACATCAAGGACTCGGTGGGCGCGCGCCGCGTCCGCCTGGAGACCTTGATGAAGGATTACAAGGGGAAGCTTGATGTCGGAAGCGCCCGAACGATCATAGCCGATCACTACGACGTCTACCTGAAGAAGAACAAACCAGGGGTCAGGACGGTTGAAGGCCGCAGCGACCTGGACGACAGGAAGTACAGCACCGGAAATGCGTACAGCCCGTCCGGCGCAGTGGATGGCAAGGTGATGGACTCCCGCGAGGCGATGGAGATGTCGTTCCAGGGACGGTGGGGAAGCTCGAGCGGTCTCGCGTTCGATGCCGAGAAGTACCTCGAGAAAAATCCGCAGTTCGCCTACCTCAAGGGCTACCTGTTAAGCAGGCCCACCGAGCCGTGGACATGCTTCAAGGCCGGCATGTGAAGTGAGAACAGCGGATGTGGCAATTATTTTCGCGGAGGCAAGCTCTTGGCCAGCCCCACCTGCATAGGGAGGGTGCTAGTCCCTCCTCCTATCTTTCTTGAAATCCAGGTGGATATTTCTGTACTCACAGACAGATAAGAGCGTACGCAATCCGTGTGGTACCCACACCTCATCAACGATGTTCGTGCCTGCTTCCCTGAAGGTCCGGTTGACGAATGCTTCGATATCCTTT
>DATCGY010000096.1:0-3919 GCA_036508635.1 Candidatus Anoxymicrobiaceae bacterium | reverse complement strand
AAGGTCGAGCGCGCTATATTTGCTTCCTTCAGGATGTCTTCGACCGTGGCGTTGTGATAGCCCAGGCGCGGAAAGACCCGGGCGCTCGCTTCCATGATGAGGTCGCTCTTGTTGTCGGTACCCATTTCCCATCCTGACGGGGAGCAAACATACATGTATGTTCGATATTTAAATACGAGCCGGCGCGCGAGTCAATAGCCAGGTGGTTTTCTGAGCCCTGCCGCCCGATGGAAAGCGCAGGACATGGGTCACGAGCGGTCTATACTAACCTTGAGTGAAGATTGCGTCGGAGGAACCATGCCTGCAGTTCGCACTTGGTACAGAATGCGAACTTAACGGCTTCGCTGTTGAAGGGATTGGGGTGAACGAGGGGACTCGAACCCCCGACCTCCGGGGCCACAACCCGGCGCTCTAACCTACTGAGCTACGTCCACCTCGAGCTTGATGCAACTCCGCGTGCCGCCCGCGTGTGGCTTGTGCAGGCAGGTTAAAAGATAAGGCTTTCAGGCGCCGATTTCAAATGTGGAACTGTCACCGTTGAAGTGCGCAGGCGCAGGCACAGGAGTCGTTTGACCCTGCTCTGCAGAGAAGGCCGACGCAAAATATGAGCCTGACCTCTATGTTGCGTTTGCGGGGATGGATGACTCTGCTTTGCTGATGTATTGGATCACGCTGATGACGCTGTCCGGGTTCAGGGAGATCGAATCGATGCCCTGGCGGACCAGGAACTCGGCGAAGTCCGGGAAGTCACTGGGCGCCTGGCCGCAGATGCCCACTTTGCGGTTCTTCTTGTGCGCCACAGTGATGAGCCAGCTGATCAAGCGCTTGACCGCTTCGTTGTTCTCGTCGAACAGCGGGGCGAGCTCGGCGGAGTCCCGGTCCACTCCAAGCGTCAGTTGGGTCAGGTCGTTCGACCCGATCGAGAAGCCGTCGAACCTGTCGGAGAACTCCTCGGCCAGCACGACGTTGCTCGGGATCTCGCACATGACGTAGACCTCGAGACCATTCTCGCCGCGGCGAAGGCCGTTCTCGTCAAGCACCTCGAGCACCTTGTCCGCCTCCTCGGGCGTCCTGCAGAACGGGATCATGACAAGCACGTTGGTGAGGCCTGCGACCTCACGCACCCTCTTAATCGCCCTGCACTCCAGCGCGAAGCCAGCCTTGTAGCGATCGTTGTAATATCTCGATGCGCCGCGGAACCCCAGCATCGGGTTCTCTTCTTTCGGCTCGAACTCGGCTCCGCCGATCAGGTTCGCGTATTCGTTGGTCTTGAAGTCGCTCATCCGTACAATCACCGGGTACGGGTACTGCGATGCCGCGAGCTCCGAGAGCCCCAGCGCCAGCCTGTCCACGAAATACTCGGTCTTGTCATCGTAGCCTTCCGTGAGCTCATCGATCTGTCGCTTCGCGTCCTCGTCCGCGATGTCGGGGTACTTCACCAGCGCCATCGGGTGAATCTTGATCGCGTTGTTGATGATGAACTCCATGCGCAGCAGGCCGATCCCTTTGACAGGCAGGCGCCACCAGCGGAGCGCGGCGGCCGGACTGGCCAGGTTGATCATGATCGGAGTCGAGATCGCCGGGATGTCCTCGAGCCTGATCTCCGAAGCCTCATATTCCAGCTCGCCCTTGTAGACTTTACCCTCGCTCCCCTCCAGGCACGAGATCGTGATGTACTCGCCGTCGGGAAGGTCTTCGGTCGCAGTCTCGGTCCCTACGATCGCAGGAATACCCAGCTCGCGGCTGACTATGGCCGCGTGGGACGTCCGTCCGCCGTGGTCTGTGACGATCCCGGCCGCGCGGTTCATGATCGGGACCCAGTCCGGGTCGGTCATCGCGGTCACGAGTATCGCCCCGTCCTCGAACTTGTCCCTGTCGGCGATGTTCTTGATGACCTGCGCTTTGCCGGATGCGACCGCCTCCCCTATCGCGAGACCGGTCAGCAGCACCTCGCCCTTCTCCTTGAGGCTGTACTTCTTGAACACGTCCCCCTTGAGCTGCGACTGGACCGTCTCGGGCCGCGCCTGCACCATGTAGAGCAGCCCGTCGTTGCCGTCTTTGGCCCACTCCATGTCCATCGGCTTCTTGTAGTGGTCCTCGACGATCACGGCCCATCGCCCGAGCTGGAGGATCTCTTCGTCATTGAGGACGAATGAGGTGCGCTCTACGTGCGAGGTCTTGACGTTGCGCGTGGTGGCGGTCCCGCCCTCCGAGTAGACGAGCTTCTGCTCCTTGTCTCCTACCTCTTTCTCGATGATCGGGACCTTGCTCTCGTCTTTCAGCAGAGGCTTGAAGACCATGTACTCGTCCGGGTTGACCGCGCCCTGGACCACGTTCTCTCCCAGGCCCCACGCGGCGTTGATCTCGACCACTTCCGGGAAGCCGGTGTCTGTGTCGAGCGTGAACATGACACCCGAGCCGGCAAGGTCGGAGCGGATCATCTTCTGGACGCCGATCGAGAGAGCCACCTTCGTATGCGCGAACCCCTTTTCGATGCGGTAGGAGATGGCTCGGTCGGTGAAAAGGGATGCGTAGCACTTTCTACAGGCGTCGAGGAGCTGGTCCTCGCCTTTGATGTTCAAGAAAGTCTCCTGCTGGCCGGCGAACGACGCGGTCGGAAGGTCCTCGGCCGTGGCGCTGCTGCGAACCGCGACGTCAGCCTCGTCGACCTTGTACCGCTTTGACAGCTCGCGATAGTGCTTGTTTATGAGGCTTGCGATCTCGTCCGGAAACTCTGAAGCCAGGATAAGCCTGCGGATCGATTCGCCGGTCTCTTCGAGCCGCTTGCATCCTTCGTGGCAGTCGACCAGAAGAGAAGTGATCTTGTCGTCGAGGCCGTTGGCATCGAGGAACTTCCAGTACGCCTCAGCGGTGGTGGCGAAACCATCGGGCACGCGTATCCCTTGCTCTTTGAAAGTGCGCAGCATCTCGCCGGAGTTAGCGTTCTTCCCGCCGACCAGCTCGACGTCGTCTTTGCCCACGGAATCGAGCCAGACGACGTAGGAGTTCTCGAGTGTCATCTTCCTCACCTCGTTGCAGCAGTGATTTCACCACGTAGTCTCGTATTCGGGTGAGGTGGTTGGTGTCCTGCGGCAGGGAGGGACGCGTGTGCAGGTATTGGCTGAGCCGTTGGGAGTTGAAGTGATTGGCGCCCCCGGCAGGACTCGAACCTGCGGCCCGCGGTTTAGAAAACCGCCGCTCTATCCAACTGAGCTACGGGGGCAACGCTGTACTCGAAAATCCGTTCGACGCCTTCAAATTGAGATGCCATCATAACGAGCTTCTTCTGACCATTTCGCGCCGGCGTCACTCTCAATCTAAAAGCGGTCCTCGCCGATATTTCGTCATTACGAATGTAGTATACCTTTCCATTATTGGGGCAGTATATGGCGTAGCAGTCAAACTGGGTCATGTCGACTGGGATGTAGTGGTGGCCTCTACTGTCTCAATACGTACTTCGCATGTGCAGGTCGATTCCGCCGTCTGTGGACAGCTTCCTGTACTTCACCTGCACTCGGGCGATTCGACCATTTTTATCAATGGCAATCAGGTCTGATGGCTGATGTTCCTACAAAGGCAGATAGACCCCTACCCCATGCTCGGCCATATCGCATATCACCTTCACCAGCCCGAGGTCCCCCTTGTCCTTCGTATGATGCGTCGCCAACCCTTACCTCCAGTGCTCACCGAGAAGCAATTCAACCACTTCGATTATCGCACCCGGGTGTGACACCAGATCGTGCGTTTCTCCGGCCTCCACTTCCATAATTTCCCTCGCCGTGCAACCTTCCGCATCCTCTTGCCACAATGGCGGCGGACGGAGTGATAAGATAAAATCGCAGGCCGAGGGCGGGAAGGAGAGCAGCCGCCCGGAGCAGAATAGAAGGCCTTGTACCTCACAAAGCAAGGCAATAAGCGA
>DATCGY010000095.1:0-11878 GCA_036508635.1 Candidatus Anoxymicrobiaceae bacterium | reverse complement strand
CCTCACAACCAGGTCGCGGTACTTGTCGGGGTTCGCCTGCGCTTCGCGCAACACGTCCGAGTCGAGCATGTTGAACTGGACCTGTAAGCCGCCCTTCTCGAAATAACCCCGGATCAGGTTCATCAATACCACGGGCTTCAGGCGGCTTCCCTGGAACCTGAGATTTAGATTAACCCCGTTGTGCACCCTTTCGAGTGGCAGTTTCGTTACGGAGTTCATAACCGCGGTTGCACCGGCTATCGCGTTACCCGTCGTCGGGGTCACGCCGTTTCCCAGCACGTCACCTGCGAACCTGCCGTCGGGGGTCGCGGCCGTAAAAGCGCCCATCGCAACGTGGAAACCTACCGAGAAGACGCCCGGCCAGAACGCCCCGCCCCTGTAGTTGGCGTGCTTCGCGAGAGTGTCGCAGAAGTGGTCCAGGACGCGAGCCGCCATCTCGTCCACCTCGTCGATATCGTTACCGTACTTGGGTATCTTGTATAGGAAGAAGTTGCGCCTATCCTCGGCGTCCATCCAGTCCGCCGAGAGCCATTCGACGAGGTCCGCCATCTCGACCTTCCCCTCGTCGAAGACCGTCCTCTTGACCGCGTACAGACCGTCGGCAGTGTTGGCGAACCCCATAAACTGGACGCCGGTAGAGTTGTATATAGCTCCTCCCCGGGTCAGGTCGAGCCCCTTCTCGAGCGGGCCGTCGACCATCGCGGAGGCAAACGGCGATGGCACGAGCTCCGCGATCGCACCGTCGAGGGCTGCCATGCCCTTCACCATCTGGCCGATGAAGAAAGAAAACTGCCCGTCGTAAGCGTCCCAGACCTGCTCGAACGTGGCGAACTCCGATGGGTTTCCGGTCTCGACGCCCGCCTGGTAGCCGAATATGTTGTCGATGCCGTTGGAGAGTGCGAACTCGAGGCACTTTATCCCGTTGAACTGGACTGCGAAAGTCGAGCCGAATGTCTTGCCCTGGGCGCTCGGCTCGAGGCACCCCACCACCCCGTAGTCGCGTGCGTCCTCGACGGCGTGCCCCGCCTTCACCAGGGTCGCAACAATGGGCTCGTCGTTGAAGAAGTGCATCGCGACGCCGTCTTTTGCATACCCGGTCGCCTTCAATAAGAAATCCACGGGGGTCTTCTTGCTTATGCGCACCCCGAAGTTCGGCTGGACAGTACGCACGTCGGCGTAGGCATCCAACCCGATATAGCTGAGCTCGTTGGTGGCATCCTCACCGCCGCGCCCGAGGCCGCCGACCGTGACGTTCTGAGTGGTCTTGCCTTCCGTCCCCTCGCCGCCGGGGATGAAAGCCTCTTCGAGCACGTTCCAAATCTCGCAGGTCTTCACGAACAGCATCGAGATAAGCTCGCACGCCTTCTCGGGGGTGATGCGCCCCGCGTCGACGTCGGCTCTGTAGTACGGGTAGAGCACCTGGTCTATGCGACCGAGCGATATGGAATTGCCACCCGACTCTATCTGGGCGATGAGATGTACGAAGTACAGCGACTGTACGGCCTGATGAAACGTCTCCGCCGGATACTGGGGCACACGATAGCAGTTGGCGGCTATCTGCTCGAGCTCGGCCTTGCGTCCCGGGTCGCCCTCCCGCTCCGCCATCGACTTCGCAAGGTCGCCGTAGCGGTGCGAGAACCTGACGGCGGCCAGCATCGACCTGATGGTGGCGTCGTAGAAGAGCCCCTTCTCTCCCTCGCGCTCTTCAGGCGCCAGTGCGTCAAGCTTCGCCTGCGCATCGTCGATGATGCCGGTGAGCCCCAACCTGAGCACCTTCGGGTGGTCCATCGTGAAGTGACCGATGCCGTAGGTTATCTCGAGCATCATCGTAAAGATGTACTTGTCCATGTCCTCGACGACGTCGGGCGGCAGGAGCTCCTCCAGCCGCTCCTCGACTGTTCGCCCCTCCCAGAACGTGAGAATATCCGAGCGCAGCTCTACCTTCTCATCGTCCGTTAAAAGAGCGCGTTGAAGGATCCGCTGGTCGAAACCGTCAATGTCGCCGTCTATCCACTTCGACTTGTTCTCCGGGAACAGGGGCGCGCCCTTGAGCTTGCGGGTGCGGCAGCCGACAACGAGCTCGTCGTCCCTTATGGTCAAAGTGATGTTGGCGAGGATGTGCTCGAGCGCCTTGCTCATGCGGGTGAGCGCGGGCTCGTCCCAGTGCTCCCGCATCGATTCGGTCAGGTAGCGCGCCCGCTCGACGTCGACTTCCTGCGGAGCGTTGATGATGCGCTCCCTGAGCCGCGCGACCCTCGACTGCGGCCCAGCCATTACCGAAGTTGCCTGAGGTTCCATTATGCCCCTCCTATCCGCTTACCCGAAGTCTAACCGGGCCGGGCGGACGTTCGGAATGTCCGACGTCAATCCTTGATCTTGATATCCATGAAGTTCACCAGGATGCTGTCACGGATCTTCCTTGGCAGAATCCTGTTTATGAAGAGGAAGAAGGTGTCGCGGAGCTGGAACTGGTTGTAGAGCTTCGGGTTGTCCTTCTTGATTATCTCTACTATCTGTTTCGCGGCGGTAACGGGGTCGGGCGCTGTCTTGATGAGCTCGTTGTCCCTGTCGATAAACCTCTTGACGCGCTCGCGGTACGGCGACCCCTCGGGTGGAAGCTGGTGTATCTTTGCGGCGAAAGACGTCGACACCTGTGCCGGCTCTATCATCGCCACCTTAATACCGTACGGCTCCACCTCATACTTCAGTGACTGCACCATGCCGCCTATGGCGAACTTGCTGGCGGTGTACACGGACTCGAACGGAAACGGGATGCGCCCCACCAGGGAGCTCATCGCGATGAGCTTGCCTCCACCCCGCTCGCGCATCGAAGGGATGAAAGCCTGGAAAATCGCCGCAGCGCCTATGACGTTGATCTCGAGGCACTTCAGCGCCGCCTCGAGGTCGACCTCCTCGAACGGGCTGAAGAACCCTATGCCTACGTTCGAGATGACGACGTCGACGTGCCCGTATTTCTCGAGCACTCGATCGCGGAACGCCAGGATGCCCGGCCTATCGGTCACGTCCAGTGTCTCCAGCATGCACTGACCCGGAGCGCCTTCGACGTCCGATGCCAGTGCGGCGATACCAGCGGTGTCGATATCGAATCCCGCGACGCAGTCGCCCTCCCGGGTCAATATCTTCGCCACCTCGCGTCCCATACCATCGCCAAGCCCTGTGATGACAACTACCTGGGACATCGAAGTACCCCCTGTTCAGATGCGCTGTTATGCCCGTACGGTCATCGGCTCCTCATCCAGTCCACCCGCGCTGTACCATTCAGCCATCTGGTTCATCGACTCGCGGAAATCCGGATATATGTGCTGGAACCCTGTTGCTTTAAGCTTACTGATGTCGACTATGTAGTCGTCGTAGAGGTAGCGGACAGCATCGTACTCGAGGTCCGGAATCCGCCCTTTGCGCGCGGCCGCCCACCCCTGGACTCTTGCCATGGCCTTCACAATGCCAAGTGCCATGTGCATCTTCGGCGGTTTCGTGCCGAACGCCTCGGCGGCCAGCACAAGTGACTCTTCGATCGTCAGGTTCGAGTCGTCGGCGAGGTTATAGATCTCCCCTATCGACTCTTCCCGGTGGGACAGGTACTCGACGGCCGCAGCGACATCCTCCGCTCGTATATTGGAGAGCAACTGCCTGCCGTTGCCGGGGATGGCAGTAATCGAGGTCGGCCGTGAGAACGCCTTGCCGGCGCCGTCATTACAGCGTGGGCCGTACACGGTGCACGGCCGCGTCATTATTGCGGGGAGCCCTTCCTTGATGCGTTTCAGCACCACGTTCTCACCGTCGCGTTTGCTCCTGCCATAATCGTCCTGGGGCTCGCGGGGGCCATCCTCGGTAAACGGCTTTCCCGGGTAAGGCCCGTATGCGCTGGTCGAAGCAACGTGCACGAAGACCTTGACGCCAGCCTTCATGGCGGCCTCGGTAATGCGCTCCACGCCAACGACGTTTGTAGGGCAGAGCTTCTCGTACGGTGTAGAGAAGTTGCATATCGCGCCGAGGTGAAACACCCGGTCAACGGCGCCCTCGAACAGCGGGGGGATGCTCTCCAGCTTTGTCAGGTCCGCCCCGACGAACTCCACACCGAGCCTGTCGAAGAACGGAGTGGCCTTTCGTGGCCTGGCGGTCGCGCGGACCCGCACTCCCTTTTTCGCGAGGTACTCGACAACGTGGCTGCCCATGAAGCCCGCTGCGCCGGTGACAAGTGTTATACCGTCGAACTCCATCGTCCCTCCCGGGGTAGAAGCCGCTGGTCTAGTCGGATGCTCTCGCTCGCCCCGCGCTCGCCGATTTCGTCTCCGCCGCACTGCCCGCTATCTCTTCACGGGCACGCTTCAGCCATTCGAGGAACATCTCGTTGAAGGTCAATCCGAGTTCGGAGATGAGCTTGACGTAGGTACCCTGCCTGGCGCGCCTGGGCATGTGCTCGCGCCTCTGCTCGAGCTGATCCTCCCAGGACTCGATCTCTTCGTCGATGATACGCAGGGCGTCGTTCTTCTCACCGAAGTCGAAGAACGCAAAGCGCGTTAGAAACGGGTCGCGGATTATCATGCTCCTCTCCGGCGTTCCCGCCAGCCAGCGCGCGAATTCGCTCCGGCCCGCTTTGGTGATGGAGTACGATTTCTTGTGCGGCCCGCCGTTCTTCGATGGTGAGACCTCTACCATTGCTACGAAACCATCTTCCTCGAGCTTTCTCAGCGTCTGGTATATCTGGCCGTGATTTATCGACCACATGTGGCCGAAATCGCTGTCGATGACTTCCTTGATGCGGTAGCCGTGCATGTCCTTATATTGGAGAAGCCCCAGGATGGCGTACTTGACCGACATTTCGACCCCTTCAGATATCTTCATCACGACTATGTCAATTTTATATATGTTTAGAGTATATACTGTCAATCTCGGTCTCAACTGGTAGATGACCTGGAGGTGGACGGCTGGAAAAAGGGTTGCCGTGGGTCGGGGTGAATACAACTACAGCAACAAAGTAAGCAAGGAAGATTGTGCTTTTGAGTTTAGGATGGAAGGGAGGACCATCTATGAAGAAAGGCATTGCGATCTTACTGGTTGTTCTTGCGGCACTCATCCTCACTGTCGCGGCTATCGCCGGATGCGGTTCGACTACGCCGGCACAGGCCAGGACGAAGCTGAACACTCAGCTGCAAAACCTCAAGGCCGCGCTCACGGAGTTCACGAACCCGGCCACATATACGAGCACAGACAGCATAAAGTCCGCCGCGAAAAACGTTCAGAAGCAGTTCGACAATGTCATCACCGCGGCCAAAGACGTGAAGGACGTAAGCACGTCCAAACTGAGTAGCGGATGGGACGAGCTCAGCAAATCGATCAGCAACCTGTCCAGCAGCCAGTCGCTCAACCAGAAAGTGGACGCCGTGCAGTCGGCGATATCCAACTTCCAGACGGCGTGGCAGCAGGTCTTCTCGACCAATAACAAGTAGAGGGCTCGACAAGGTAAACATCTTTCTCCTCCTGAATTATTAACCTGAGATGAGCGAAGCCGTCCGGGAGGTGAGTCTGCCAGGCACCTGGCCTGGAGGGGAGCGGCCCCTGCAAAGGCAGCGATAGTTACATCCCGAGGTAAAACCGGGATCAGTTTGCTTACAACAACGACAAGGAGGTGCTCATGGAAGAAACAGACCTCGTGATGGAGAGCTGGTGGTCGTATATGCTGAAGGGGATCATAGCGATAATCTTCGGGATAATCCTCTTCTCGTGGCCCGGCGCGCCGATGAAGACACTTGTCATTATCGTAGGCCTGTTCGCGATCATCGACGGGATGGTCAACGTCATCCGGTCGTTCGTGTTGATGGCGCGCAAAGAAAAGTGGGGCTGGGCGCTTGCCGGAGGCCTTATCGGTTTCCTTCTCGGAGCGATAATATTGAGGCACCAGGAGTTCGCCCTCGCGTTCGTCGTCATACTGGTCGGCATATGGATAATGCTGATGGGGATCGTCGAGCTCGCTGTTTCGTTCGACATGCCGCCAAAGAGCGGCAGGGGCATCCTGGCTGTCTTCGGGGTAATCCTGCTCGCAATTGGCGTCATAGTGCTGGTGTACCCGTTCGGGAGCGCCTACGCTCTCATGGTGGTCATAGGTATCTATGCCTTGATCGCCGGCATCTTCGACATCGGCTTCAGCTTCTACGCGATGGCCGAGCAGCGCAAGGTTAGCAAAGAGATCAAGGCCGCATAGAGGGCGGATAGCACCATCAGGAAGGGCGGCTATGTCATGCCGCCCTTCTCTTGTTTTACCGGGAGGTCTTGCCTCCGCTCTCGCGAATTGCATTGCCAGCAAGCCAATGTTTATCGAAAGGAGAACTCTTGTCCGAAGACAAGGCAGCTGACCGAGAAAGACTAAAGGCGAAAATGCTGGATGCTGAAGCTCTCGTCGCGTATCAGGAGGGCTCCGTTGTGAGCAGGGAGATCGTGCGCTCAGACGCGGGGACGGTTTCCATTTTCGCCTTCGATGATGGCGAGGGGTTGAGCGAGCACACCGCGCCTTTTGACGCACTGGTCCACGTCATAGACGGGTCGGTTGAGGTGTCGGTCGCCGGTGAGCCGATCTTGCTCGAAAAAGGGCAGATGGTCATCATGCCGGCAGGTAAGCCACACGCGCTGAAAGCTCTGGGGCGTTTCAAGATGGTCCTGACGCTGATCAAGAAATAGGAGGTCTGCCCCATATGCTGATCGAATCTTACGACATCTCGTTCGAGGCACCCGAATGCCAGCATCCGAGCTGTGACGAGCTTCGCGCCAAGGTTGCGATAGATACCGACCTGACGGAACTTATCCCGTATGTGAACGCCGAGAAACAGGGGCGTTATCTTCCCGCCGTTCCCGTCGTGACCTGGAGCGAGGATGGTCGCAACTTCGCGTTGAGGCCCCACGAGCTGGCAGTTGGTGGTCTCGAGGGGCGCGAGGGTGGTGCAGATGCTATAAGAGCAGCCATAGACACGCTTAACGACATCTGGGAACGCCGCTCGCAGATCACCCCCGACCACACCGTCCGTGAGGCTCCGAAGATACTCGACGTCTTCAAGATCCTGCCGCGCACCAACTGCAAGGAGTGCGGTCTCCCCTCCTGCATGGGCTTCGCCGGCGAACTGGTCGCCGGCAACAAGAAGCTCGACGATTGCACTCCCCTGCTCGAAGACGTCAACGAGGATACCCGCCGCAAGCTTCTGGACATGGGCCTGAAATAATCCCGAGATTGAATTGATTCGCACGACAGATGAACCGGATCAAAAAATGAGAAGAGCCGGGTCTGAAAAGACCCGGCTCGTTTTCGTTTGATGGATCTTCTTGTTCAAGCCTTGGCTTTCTTTCCAAAGAGCTTCTTCTTGAGAAGCCAGAGGCCCAGGGCTGCGATCCCGGCGTACTGCAGTGGCTCCATGATCCTCATCGCCTGTACCATGAGGTCGTACGGCTTGTACTCGACGTTGAGGTCAAGGGACTTGTTCATCTTGTCGGCCGCGATGAGCTCCGCGGTCTTGTTCGCGGTCCAGATGGCAGCTTCCATCCCACCGGAGCTCACGTGCGTCTTGGTGAAGTCGCCGGTCATGTAGAAATTCTCGAGCGGCGAGCGCTGGAAGGGGCGGAACTCCTCCATGCCGGGATACGGCCTGTAGACGCCCTGCCTCTCACGGACGACCTTCCACTTCTTGACCTCCGCGTCCTTGGACAGGGGGAAGTCTTCCTTTATGCCCTCGATGCACATGTCGAAGATGACCCTGTCGGGAAGGCCTTCAATATAATCGGCCGGCGAGAGCACCATCTCCATCATGCTGCCGCCCTTGAAGATGTGAGGCAGCACGTTCGACAGGTCGGCGTACGTGTTGTAGACGCGGCCGTTCGAGAAGAACGTCACGTCGACGTCGGTGATCTTCTTGTCGAACCAGACCTGCAGCGAGAGTGACGGCGCGTAGCTGTAGCGCCACAACTGGCGAAAGTAGTCGTAATCGAAAGCCTCTTCGGGAAGCGCGCGCCGCAGCGAGTACGGGCTCATCGCCGAGACATACAGTTCGGCCTCCGCCGTCTCGCCATCCTCGAATACGATGTTCTTGACCTTGTTGCCTTCCATGTTGATGGCGGTGACGCCCTTCTTGAGGGTGAGCTTGCCGCCCTTCTTCTCGATGTAATCCGTGCAGCTGTCGACCCAGATCTCACCGAGCCCGCCGTTGGCGAAACCGATGCGCGAGTTCTTGGAGGATACGAACATCTTGAGGAACCAGTTCATCATGACTTTCGCCGACACCTCGTAGCCCCTTGTGAAGGTCAGACCGTTGATCGCCGGCTCCATGAGCGGTCGCATTCCCTCGAGCGAACCGTACTTGGAGAGAAAGCTCTCCATGCTCAACTTGTCTGCCTTGTCCATCCTGGGAATAGCCCTCATCATGCCCATTCCCATCCCGGCGCCACCGAGGATCATCTTCCAGCGCGGGGCCGCCTTGAAGTCTTTGAGCAGGTATCCCATCGCGTAAACGGCATGGAACGGCGCGGGCAGCTTGATGAATTTGAGGATGGCGGACTCGCCGCCCGGCATCTGGAAGTAGAACTTTGAGTCTTTCCACATGATGTTCTCAGAGATGCCCATCTTCTTGAAGAAGCTCAGCAGGTTCACGTAATACGGCATGAAGACGTGCAGCGCATTGTCGATCATGTCGCCGTCTTCGTCGAGCCAGGAGTTGGCCCTTCCACCGAAAATCTCGTCGGCTTCGACCAGTTCTACATCGATACCCAGGTCAAGCAGGTTTATGGCCGCGGCTAGTCCGCTCATGCCCCCGCCCATAACAATAGCTTTCATGATTACCTCCGCTTCTCAACAAACTAGACTTGACCAGCAAGTCAAATTAACTATCATAGAGAAAGGTTCGATTCAAGTGATTTGCCGCGACTGGCCGCCAAAACGACCTGAAATCCAAATACCGTCGAACATCAGTTGTCGAGGTACCGGAACTGAAAAAGAGCCCTATCCCACCATCACACAGTGATAATGCCTAGCACAACCTCGCGTTTTGAACCCATCTGGCCGATTCGCGTTTACCTGGCCTATTCTTCGGTAAGGAACGGATAGCGGTAATCGGTCGGGGGAAGAAAGGTCTCTTTTATCGCGCGCGGCGATACCCAACGCTCGAGGTTTATCCAGCTTCCTGCTTTGTCGTTCGTGCCCGAGGCACGCGATCCGCCGAACGGCTGCTGGCCGACCACTGCGCCTGTCGGCTTGTCGTTGATATAGAAGTTACCGGCAGCGCCCCGCAGCGCCTTAACAGCCTTTACGATCGCGAAGCGGTCCTGAGCGAATATGCCGCCGGTGAGGGCGTAAGGGCTTGTCGTGTTGCAGACCTCCAGGGTCTTCTCGTACTCCTTCTCCGGGTAGACGAAGATGGTAAGGACGGGCCCGAATATCTCTTCGCACATCAGCCTGCTGCGCGGGTCCCTGGAAAGGACGACTGTTGGCTGAATAAAATACCCCTCGGAGTCGTCATAGGTCCCACCGCAGAGTATTTCCATGTTGGGGTCCGTTTTCGCAAACTCGATATACTCGGCTATCTTGTCGAACGACGCCTTGTCGATAACCGCGTTGACGAAGTTGGAGAAGTCACAGACATCCCCCACCTTGATCGTCGCGATCTCATCGAGCATCCTGTCCCTGACCTGAGGCCAGATGGCGTCCGGGACGTACATGCGGCTCGGCGCAGAGCACTTCTGGCCCTGGTACTCGAATGCGCCGCGCACGGCCGCAGCGACGAGTGCGTCGGTATCGCTCGAGGCATGTGCGAAGATGAAGTCCTTGCCCCCGGTCTCGCCGACGATACGCGGG
Organism: Candidatus Anoxymicrobiaceae bacterium; assembly: GCA_036508635.1. Lineage (GTDB taxonomy): Bacteria > Actinomycetota > Geothermincolia > Fen-727 > Anoxymicrobiaceae > FEN-727. The sequence goes on along the minus strand of DATCGY010000095.1, from coordinate 2,028 downwards.
TACGACTGGTACTTGCGGATATCTGATCCGATGGCCAACCAGATTGTCGAGAAGACGTACGTCGAGCCGGTGAAATGGACCCCGCCGAGATCGAGATGGTTGAGGACCGGCGGGCCGATCACCGGGCCAGGACCCGGCACCATGTTTATGACGCCATCGGGCATCCCGGCTTCCTTGAGCACCTGCATCATGTAGTACGCGGGCAGGACCGCGGATGATGCAGGCTTCCACACGACAGCGTTGCCCATCAGGGCGGGAGCTGTCGGCAGGTTACCTGCGATGGACGTGAAGTTGAACGGAGTGATGGCGAATACAAAACCCTCAAGAGGCCTGTGCTCCATGTAGTTGAGGAAATCTCGGGTGGAGAGAGGCTGATCATCGTAGACTTCTGTCATGAAATAGGGGTTGAAGCGCCAGAAGTCTATGAGCTCGCACGCGGAGTCTATCTCAGCCTGGTGGCACGTCTTGCTCATGCAGAGCATCGTTGCCGCGTTCAGGGTCTGGCGATACTTTCCGGCAAGCAGCTCCGCTGCCTTCAGCAGGACTGTCGCTCGCGACGACCACTGCATCTGGCTCCAGCTGACCTTCGCCTCGTTGGCGGCATCAATCGCCAGGTCGGCCTCCTTGGGACCGGCTCGATGGTAAGTGCCAAGGGTCTTTGACAGGTCGTGAGGTGGACGCATCTCAACAAGGTCGCCTGTCGGAATGTCCCTGCCGCCGATTACGCATGGGACCTCCACCGGGTTGGCGAGCATATCCGCCAGAACGGCCTTTAGCTCCGCGCGCTCCTTGCTGCCGGGCGCATACCCGAGCACTGGTTCGTTCTCCGGCTTGCGGATGTGGAATATCCCGTTGAACATGAAATCTCCTCCCTATATTTCTTTCATTCTTTAAATGGCAACGTCAGACATGATACCAGAGTGAATCGCTGCGACCGGCATGCGAGCGCGTGGATTCTGATTGGGGGACACCCTGGAACGGTGCTCAGCGAGCCTTGCCGTAGAACGCGGCGGCAAAGGGCCTGACCATCAATCTATAGAGAGCGGGCGACATCCTCTCTATGCAGACCATCAGTGCTCATTGAACTCGGGCATTCGCTTGGGTCCATTTCAGTAGCACTGGTGGAAGCCACCGTCTCCAGGCCCACGCCTCCACATCCAGTAGTGATGGTGCGCAGCGAGAGCCCGTGCCGCCGGCTCGGGAGATATGTAGATGGGAACGTTCGGCCCCGCGATCTCACCCATGTGCGAGACGAAGTCACTGTGCCCCACCGCGCAGACAACCAACGGTTTCCGGGGATACTGCACGCGGAGCGCGGCGATGTCTCCAAACCAACTGCGCCCGTCCAGCCCGTTCTCGCGCAAGTTCCTGAAGACCGAGTAAGGGATGATCGTTATTGCGAGCACCATATCGATGTCGGGCTCCTCGAGCAAGGCTTCCAGCGCCTTCGAGAACATCCACGAAGGCCCGACGTCCAGTGGGTTCTTCACGTTCATCCAGTCGGGCGCCTCGCCGCGGATCTTTTCGGCCACACGCTCGGGCAGAGACGGGACCTCAAGGCCGTAAGAAACCGCCGTGTCAGTCGCCATGACTCCAAGGCTTCCACTCCCGGTCACTATCCCCAGGCGATTACCCGCCGGCCCCGCCTGCGTAGAGAATATCCTGGCCATCTCGATGAGATTCTCTAGGTTGCTCGCCCTGAGCGTACCAGTCTGTGTGAAGACCGCCTGGTACAGGCTGTCCTCGCCCGAAAGACTCCCGGTGTGAGAAACGGTCGCCGCCCTGCCCGCTGGCGTTCGGCCGCTCTTGAGCACCATCACCGGTTTGAGTCGCGTTATCTCAGCGAGCGTCTCTTTGAGCCTGGCGCCGTCGGCGGCTCCCTCGAGGTACATCATGATGGAGCCCGTCTCGGAGTCATCCTTGAGGAATTCGAGCATATCGCACTCGTTGACGTCCATGCGGTCGCCGAGCGTGACGGCCTTGGACACGAACAGGCCATGCTCGTGCAGCAGGTCGAGCAGGCAGTTG
>DATCGY010000094.1:0-11353 GCA_036508635.1 Candidatus Anoxymicrobiaceae bacterium | reverse complement strand
TACCTGGCCAAGACTTCACCGACGGTTACGGCAAGCGCGTTCATGATGACGAACGCCGCCCCGGCACCCAGAAAAACGGGGAGATACCCGTACCTGGCCGAGAGCGTCAGTATTGCTATCTGTGTCTTGTCACCGAGCTCGGCGATGAACGTCACGCCGAACGCCGTTCCGAACGCTTTCAGGATCATATCGCGATTATAGCCCCGGGACCCTGCAGCCAGGCAGGAGTCAGGGCGTAAATCTGCTATTATTCTGTAGTCTGTTTCGGGTTGGCAAGTTCGTGTCCCATCCCTTGGGACCTACTATTAGCAGGGGGGGAAGAAATGGCAGGCATAGTAGCGTATGGGGCTTACATCCCCTGGCTGAGGCTTGAGAGAAAGCTCATCGCCGAGGCCTGGGGGATTCCGGGAGCCCCGGGGGAGATCGCGGTCGGCAACTTCGACGAGGACAGCGTGACCATGGCCGTCGAGGCCGGGCGCGACTGCATCCTCGACGAACCCGAAGGAGTTGGTGGCGTCTTCTTCGCCTCAACGTCGCCACCTTACGCGGAGAAATCCTGTGCGACGATTGTGGCCTCTGTCCTCGATCTGCCCGCGGATTCCGTGACAACCGACTACGGTCTCTCGCTCTCGTGCGCCATCTCGGCGCTGTCGGCGGCCGCCGCGTCGGTGGACCAGGGCATGGCTCGCAGCATACTGGTAACGGCGGGTGAGTGCAGGCTGCCGGAGCCGAAAACGGCAGACGAGCAGACGTTCGGTGATGGAGCGGGCGCGGTGCTGATCGGCAACGAAGGCGTTATCGCTGAGATCAAGGGAGTGTACGCTTCCTACGACGAGATGATCGCAACGTGGCGTCTTCCCGAGAACCGGACTGTGCGGGACAACTCACGGTTCTACGTCGCGAAAGGGTACGTTCCAGCGCTGCTCGCCGCGTTCAAGGGCGCGGCCGAGAAGTTCGGCGTCTCTCCAGAAGAGATCGCAAAGATCATCTATCCCGCGCCGGACTTCCGTGCGCACGGCCAGGTCGCCAAGTCACTCAAGCTAAAGCCAGAGCAGGTCCAGGACGCGCTTTTCGCGTTCGTCGGCGGCTGCGGGTGTGCCCAACCGCTGATGATGCTCGCTGCCGCGCTCGAAGAAGCGAAGCCCGGTGACAAGATACTGCTTGCGGGTGCCGGCGACTCGTTCACGGTGGTCCTCCTCGAGGTCACCGACGCGATTACGAGCCTGGCCCCACGGCGCGGCATCAAGGGTCACATCGGCTCCAAGGCACACTTGCCCAGCTACGCGAAGATGCTCGAGTACAAAGAGCTCCTCAAGACTGAGGAGAGTGACGCTGTTTCTTCGATGATACTGATGTGGCGAGACCGAAAATCGGTGCTCCCGCTCTACGGCAAGAAGTGTAACGCCTGCGAGACGGTGTACTTCCCGCCCAGGAGGGTATGCCCCAACTGTTTCGCCCGCGAGGAGAACGAGGACAGGCGGCTTGCGCGGAAGGGCAAGCTCTTCAACTTTATCGACGACAATCTCTACATCTCCCCCGAGCCACCGACTACGCTGACGATTTCCGACCTGGACGACGGCGCCAGGATATTCATGCAGATGACCGACAGGAACGTCGGTGATGTCGAGATAGACATGCCTGTCGAGTTGACGTTCCGGAAGATACACGACGGCGGCGGCTTCCATAACTACTTCTGGAAGACCAGGCCCGTACGCTAAGGAGGGTTTGAAAATGGCTGATCTCAAAGACGTCGCCGTGATCGGTGTCGGTGCCACCAAGTTCGGAGAGAACTACGACTGGGGCGTTGACGACATGTTGACCATAGCGGGGTTCGAAGCGATGGACGACGCGGGTATAAGACCCGAGCAGATCGAGGCGGGCTGGATCGGCATCCAGTACCCGTTCACAGGCTTCTCGGGAGCTACCATGTCCGATGCGCTGAAGACTTACGATATACCGATCACCCACACCGAGAACTACTGCGTTTCCGGACTCGATGCGTTTCGAAACGCGTGTCTGGCCGTGGCGAGCGAACAGTTCGACATGGTCATCGCATGTGGGGTGGAGAAGATAACCGACCAGACCGGGCGCGGGTTGCCGACGGCCGGGTTCGGGCATCCTGTGCAGATCGCCGGGATGACGGCGCCCTCGGCGTTCGGGCTCGCTTTCCCGAGACACGCAAAGGCTTTCGGCACGACCAAGGAGCACCTCGCACACGTGGCGGTCAAGAACCACTTCAACGGCGCCGTCAATCCAAAGGCGCACTTCCGCCGTGAGGTCACTCTCGAGCAGGTCATGAAGGCCCCGATCATCTCGGGTCCATTGGGCCTTCTCGACTGCTGCCCCATATCCGACGGCTCCGCCGCCGCGATAATCACGCGCACAGATATCGCCAAGAAGTACCGCGACGACTACGTGACCATAAAGGGCATGGGGTTCGCGACGTACACCACACTGATGATGTACGACAAGAATTTCGACTACCTGGCGTGGCGGCCGACCGTGAAGGCTGCCGAGAAAGCGTATGCGATGGCGGGTATAACCGACCCGCCAAACGAGGTCGACCTCGCCGAGTGCCACGACTGCTTTACCATCACCGAGATACTGAACGTCGAGGACCTGGGCTTCTGCAAGAAGGGGGACGGCGGCCCGGCGATGGCCGAGGGTCGCTTCAACATCGACGGCCAGGTGGCGATCAACCCCTCGGGTGGTTTAAAGTGCTTCGGGCATCCCATCGGGGCGACCGGGGTACGAATGATCTACGAGGTGACTAAGCAGCTCCAGGGCCGCGCCGACGGCCGCCAGCGCGAGAACGCCAAGGTCGGCATGGCTCACAACCTGGGGGGCCTCGGAGGTGTCGTCTGCGGCGTCGTCATCCTCACCAGCGAAAAATAGCACTTGAAAATCGGGGGTCAGATCTGTTTTTTCAAGTCGTTTGCTTGTAATCGAGATGGTGGGTCAGGTCTGTTTTTTCAAGCGGGATATTGATCAAACAGGAATCGGATTGAAAAACCAGACCTGACCCCACGATTTTCAGGAAGGTTTCACGGCGCTTACGAGCATGGCGAGCGGAAAAGGCCTCACAAGTCGTGAGCCCGTTGGGGTGAAACCGGCGTCCGCGATCATCGAGGTCAGGGAGGCACGGTCGTAGTAGTTGTCATCCGTCGCTATCTTGCGGCCATACGCCAGCATGAGGCGGCCACGGAGCCCTTCACTGCACATGTCACAGATATGGAGCCTCCCATCGGGCTTGAGCAGGCGCGCCATTTCGGAGAGTGCTCTCTCGGGGTAAGGGAAGTGGTGGAATGCGATTGACGAGATGACCACGTCGAACTCCTCAGACTCCAGCGGGATGGAGTCGGCGCCGGCTCCTATGAACTCGATGGCGTTGTTGCCCCCACTGAGGTTCGCGGCCGCTGTGAGCATTCCCTCGCTCGCGTCTACGCCGACGAGCCTGGAGGCTCGACCCGTGTAGAATCTCCGGAGCATGTCCCCCGTGCCGCACCCGACGTCGAGGACGCTCAACCCGCTTACGGCGCCCACCTCGCACTCGAGGGTTTCGTGAACGGGGGAGTAGAACCAGCGCCATGTCCAAGAATTTTCGTACGTGGAAGACCACGAGTCAAACCTTTCCGCTGAGTTGGTCTGGATCCCGAGCCGGTTCCGCGCCATCACGGTCCTTTCATTTGATCAGTAGTCGACGCCGATGAAATACTTCCAGTCGAGCCCGTAACGACCGTTCTTGAGCACCCGGTCGCGGATGCGTGAGGGAACGAGCCGCGAGCCCAGGAACCAGTCGAGCCCTTTCTCTGATGGCTTCGCAAGCGGCCTGGGAAGTCGCGAGAGCTTCGAGTACCAAACCCTCAGTAAAGTGAAGTTCTCGCAGATCATGTTGACCTGCTCGCGGGCCATCTTGTCGAGCTTCAGCTCGGAGCGCCCGGAGAAGAGCGTGTCGGGCGTGGCGTCACCGATCATGCCGCCATCCGAGCAGACCTTGTGTATCCTCGTATTGGGAAACGGGCATAGCGCAGTTACCTGTGCGAGTCCGGGTTCGATGCGAGCGTTCATCTTGACCGTATCGAGTGCCATGGCGAGAGTCTCGTGCGGAAACCCGGTCATGTTCAGAGCTACCGTAGGTACGCCGTTGGCGTGGCACAACTCGAAAGCACGGTAGATCTTGTCGTCATCCATGTTGCGCTCCAGGACGTTCTTCCTCAGCCACGTGTTGCCGCTCTCTACACCCATCGCGATCGCGCTGCAACCCGCGCTAGCGAGGAGCTCGACCATTTCCTCGTTCAGCAGGTCCACGCGCGCATTGCAGATGAACGGCAGGCCGACTTTCTCCCTGTAGAGTGCGGCGAACTCCCTGAACCACTTTCGGTCGAGGGTCAGGATATCGTCGTCGAAGCGGACCTGTTCGATGCCCGGAAAATCGGACCGTGCCGCCTCGATCTCGGCGACCACATTGCCCGGGCTGCGGAACCTCACGTACTTGGAGCCGTTGGGATAGATGCTCCTCTGGAGGTGGTTGCAGCAGTAACTGCAGTTGAACGGACACCCCCTTGAGGCCATCATTGTCAGGCGGTTCTTCTGGTTGCGCGCGAATTTTTCCCGGTCGAAGATGCTGCGGTCGGGGAACGGCAGCGTATCAAGGTCTTCAATCAGCGGCCTGACGGGGTTACGCCAGACAGTGCCGTCCGGCGACTTTCCCCATATTCCCGCGATGCCGTTTACAGTCTCACCGGCCTCAAGGGCGTTGCACAGGTCAAGGAAAGCCTCCTCGCCCTCTCCGACACAGATGTAGTCGATGGCGGGCTCAGCGATGGCTTCCTCAGGAGCGGTTGTCGGGTGCACGCCACCGCAGATGGTAGGAACGCCGAGCTCTTTCTTGACGAGTGCCGCGATGTCCTGGATCTTGCCGAACTGCAGGGTAGTTGCAGAGAACGCCACGAGGTCGGGGTTTGATCTCGAGATCACATCAACCAGCTCACGGCGCTCAAACGGCTCTATCAGGTGGATGAGCTCCACATTGTGGCCACCACGTTTCAGGAAAGCGGAAAGGTATCCGATGCCGAGGTATACCCTTCCCTGCGCCTCGGTGTGTATCTCCATGGTCTCGAAGTAATCGGGATATACAAATGTGACTCTCATACGATAGTTCCTTCAACGCCGGGCTTCACGCCAGCGAACAGACCCGCGAGCAGAACTGCAAACCCGAGCACCAGCATGCCCAGCGGAATGTACACGAACTGCAACCTGAACTTGGCCAACTGGTCCTTGGCGTGGACGGTGACAGCCGCCGAAGACTGCGGCAGCTGGCTATAGGCGACGCTGTTGAGCGCCTGGGTCAATGCCAAGACGTTTGTGCCCAGGCCATTGATCGTAATAGAGACGGATTCCTCGAACCTGTCGATCGAGACTATCGTCCCCGACTTCGGCTCGACCTTCATAGCGACGACGGAGCTACCCGCATAAATCGGCTTTACTGTCTGGTTGTCGGCCAGTACGGGCACAGCAGTGGACAGTATCTGTCTCGCCTGGGCTCCCGTGAGCGTATACGGGTACCCTGCAGGTGGTTTCGCCAGAGGCTGGTTGCCGTAAGCCATCTGGTAGTCGTACACCTCGATGCCGTTGAACTTCTCGGACTTGACGTACTTCGCAGGGTATGTCCTCCCGGTGAGCTCGCTCCAAAGGGGTACAGAACTCGCGGGCGAATTGAAGGGGAACACCAGCAGGTATCCGGACCTGCGCTGGTCGGCCCGCTTGTTAGAGACCATTGCTCCCGTCCGCCTGTCGATCGCATAGACGCTTCCAGTAGTGGACAGCAGCGTCCGCGGGTCGCGCGTGAAGACGTTGTCCTCGGTCTTCACGATCGCCGTATTGGTGGTTGAGTCGAGGGGCCGGCTGAAGACCCTCCTGTTGAGCTGGACCTGGACCTGCGCCGGCTGGGCGCTCCCCGTCGCCGGCTGTCCCGGCGGGTTGACGAAATTCGTGATGGTCCCGTTCAGGTAGAGTAGCTCGTCGATATTGGTGGGGACCACTTTCAGGGCGGGCGCTATCGCAAGCCTCCATGCGAACGCGAGCAGGATCAGCGCGCAGCCCGCTATCACGAGCGCGGAGTTGGATCTCTGCCTCTTTATTGCTTTCCACCTCGAAACGAAACTCATCATCGGGATCCTCGCGGCCTGCCTGTCCGGTTCGGGCCGTATACTATTCCTCGTCCTGCTTCCGTCCGGTAGGTTCTGCCTCGTAATTGTAACAAACCGGCGGGTTTTTCTTTCTCAGGAGCCTGTCCGCCGGCATTATGGATTTCCGGCACGTGCACTTCGCGGCTCTGATATATTATCTGTGGCAATCGGCAAAGGAGTGTACCTGATGGCAGATTCTAAGGGCAGGGTAGTCGTGATCGGAAGCGGCGTCGGTGGAGCCGGGTGCGGGGCACTTCTGGCGAAGGAAGGTTTCGATGTTGCCGTCCTAGAGCGAAACAGTTTTCCTGGCGGCAAGGCGGCGAGCTTCGAAAAAGACGGCTTCGTCTACGACACCGGGGTCCACGCTGTGGGAAGCGGTGAGAAGGGCCCGCTCGGCGAGATAAACCGCCGGGTCGGCGGAAACCTCGAATGGGCGTTCATCGAAGGCAACCGTATATGCCTCGGAAACCGGGTATCCACTTACCCGCTCGACTTCTCGTCAGACGAGGCGATAAAGGATATCCTCGAAGGCATCGGCGTCAAGCCCGAGAATATGGACGACTGCTACGTCTGCTTCAAGGAGTTGGCCGCGGTCAAGAGCGATTCCGAGATGGAAGAGCTCGAAACAGTGCCGCTCAAAGATTTCGTCGAGCGCTACACCGATGATGACATGTTCCACCAGATGATCAACGCGACCAGCGGCATGCTGATGGTCGTCACCTACTTCACCGCCTCGACGAGCGAGTTCATCTACTGTTTCGGTAACATGGCCGCGAACGCATCCCTTTCTTACCCCAAAGGCGGCATGGGGTCCATCGCGATATCGTATCTGGACGCGCTCGAGCGCATGGGCGGCAGGATCGAGTACGGAAGACGCGTCGAGGGCATAGTCATCGAGGACGGCAAGGTGAAGGCCGTGCAGGCCGGCGAGATGATACCGGCTGATATAGTCGTCTCGAACATGGGCCTGCAACCGACAGTGCGGATGATTGAGGAACACCTCCCGGGCGATTACGTCCAGAGGGCCATGAAATACAGGAACTCGTACGGTGCCGTCAGTGTGAAGTACGCGCTCGATGCCGAAGTCGTACCTTACCCGATGACCCTGTGGATTCCCGACATTAACGACCAGGAAGCACTGGACAAATACGTCGGGATAATGTACCCGGTGCCGTCGATCCCCGACCCGGACCTCGTGCCCAAGGGCTGCCAGCTTGTGCTCGCGGGAGCCGTGCTATCCGCGAACACCAAGTATACGGAGCTCGGCCAGATGTGGCTCGACCGGATAGAGGCGACGATGCAAATGCTGCACCCGGGCATCGAGGAACACGTCATCTGGAAGATCCGCACCGACATAGCGTATACCGCGCAGATATCCGGACGCGACGCTGGTGAGGTTATCGGTCTAAACCAGGATATCCGCCAGGTGGGCAAGAACCGCCCGAACCCCAGAATGCCGATCACGGGGCTCTACCTGGTGGGAGCCGACGCCGGCGGGCGTGGAATAGGCACCGAGATGGCGGGAGAGAGCGCGATGAGCGTCAGCAACATGATATTGGAAGACCTGGGATCCTGATCGCTCGCCGCAGAGGCGCGACTAGAGGCATCAGGAGGGGCGCTGGAGGTACTTCTTTCGGAACTCCTCGGTGGTGAGCTTTTCGATGTCGTCCCGGATCCGCGCAAGTTCGTCGCGCGCGTCGTCGGAGTCATCGAAAAGCTCGCGCCTCAGGACGCGCTTTGTCATGAAGTTGAGTATCTCGACGATATATCCCTCGCCGAGGTCAACGCCCAGCAGACCCTTGGTGAGCCGGGCTTTGTAATTCTCGCACGCCAAATAACCCAGCTCGACTCGTCCAGCCTGGCTGTTTGACTTGGGATTTTGCTCCTGCTCCTGGCGTCTAGCCATTGATTCCCCCGATTAGCCCGCCGAACCCCCGCTTCCAGACCCGCCCGATTGTCCTGGCTCTTCTTTCTTTGGGACCACGATCCGCTGGAGTGAGTATATCCCCATGGCCGTTATCGCACAGCTATGTGTCGGTGGGAGTTTCGACGAAGCTATGTAAAGGGCGCATGAATCCTCGCATGGAACTCTGGCGCCAGGTATCTGTGGTTGTCTGATAGGACACCAACTGCCGGGTATCAATGCCAATGGATTCCTTTCGTTGGTCCGCAAGGCACTCCACAATTCTATCCCCGAGATTTTCAACCTGCAATCCACCTCGCGGCCGGAAGTTGGCGAAGTCGCGGTTGCCCACCCGGTGGGTTGCTGCTAAAAAGAAGCGATTTTGAACTCTCATTCCCGATAATGAAATTGGGAATGGTGACCGGCCACCCGTATCAAGAAAAGCGCCGGGATCGTCTCAGCTGTAAGCAGGGAGGAAGTCGATATACGCGAGCTCGCCATGAGAACCGCGGAAGTATTCGAGGTCCTGGCCGATAAGCGCGGGTTGACCCTCGAGACGAAGATGTCCGGTGAGGATTTCCACATAGACGCCGATCCCGAGGATTCTCAAGAACCTGGTCTCAAACGCGATCAAGTATACGGAGTCCGGCGGGATAACCGTCGTTCTCCTGCCAGTACCTTACGCTACCGTATTGTTGATGCGGATAGCACCCTATCGGCGTCCTGGAAGCGTGCGCAATTTATTTAAAGAAAAATTAAAGAATTACGTCGAAAGTGACGAAATACTTATTACGACGCAGGAGATAGGGGGGCATTCTTGTCTCACAAGGATTGGTATGTCATTGGCTTTATCCTGACGGATATCGCAGCATGCGTACTATGGGTGCTTGCCTATATCGTCTATCACAACAACCGCAAAGACTACCTTAACAAAGTACTGCCGCTTGCAATGATCTTCATGGGACTCTGGTTCGTATCCGGGTTCATCGAGAAGATACTGCCCAACCCGAACAACACATTTACCCTTTATACTTTCAGGTGGGCTTATGCCGCTGGAATCATGAGTGCTACTTTTTTCCTACTCTTCGCGCTTGGGCTTTATTTTGACGGTGCCCCCCCCAGGTGGGCGACATGGACGATTGTCGCTATCGGCACGTGCACCGCGGGTTTGTGTTTCTCTCCGTATATGGTGAGTTCCGCGACTTATAGGTCTGGCGTGCTTCATTCTCGAACCGGATCGCTGTTTCCGCTCGCCGTCGTGATGATACTCGCGCCCAGCATAGCGGGCCTTGTCTTCATCACCAGGAAGTGGTCGCACTCTACCGGTATTGACAGGGCACGGACGAGCGTCGTCCTGTATGGCCTGTTGATATTTGTTCCCGTCCTGGCGCTGTTCAGTTTCGTTCTTCCAGCTGTCTTTGGCAACGATCTGTCTACGAGCTATGCTTTCCTGTCCGGATTGGTGCCAGTCGGCTTTACAGCATATTCGGTCATCCGTCTGCGGTTGCTGGACACGCGCATTATCTTGAGAAAAACAAGCGTATTCATGATCGGTACTATCCTGCTATCACTACCCATTGTACTGCTCTTTCTTTTGTTCAAGGCGATAAACCTCACCATCCAGGCACAATATATCGTCTTGCTCTTGGTATTCATGACCATAATCTATTTCGCACAGGATGTATGGAAAAGTATTCACAGGTTGACCTCCCGCCTGTTCTTCACTGAGCTGTACGATGAATTCGAATTGCTGGAGGAGCTCTCGTCCAGCCTTGCCGCCCGGTCCGATCCTCGGTCGGGGTTGCTCTCAGCACTTGCAAAAGTGATCTGTCCCCTGGGTCTCGAGAGCATCAGCATTATCACCACACCCGGTGTGATCAGCGAGAACTGCTGGTGCTTCGAGTGCGTTCAGACCAAAGAGGGAGCCATCGAGTCGGAAGTGGATGACAACAGCCTCTTCATGCCCTGGCTCAGTGAGGTCCACCTGACCGTCGTGACCGAAGAGCTCTTGAGATGGCCTAAGACGCCTGACGAAGCGGCACTTGGCGCCAGCATGGAGTCGACGGGCGTTGCAGGTTGCGTACTGATATCGCTTTCCAAGGAGCGCATCGGTTACATATTGATCGGGAAGAAGGTGGCCAGAAAGGCTCTCTCTGCTACGGATATCGAGTTCCTCGAAAAGGCGGCGGAACACTTCGGTCTATACGTGGACAACTACGCCCTTTCCACGAAGCTGGGCTTCCAGCTGGAGGAGCTCCAAAAAGTCTATGGTGATCTCCATAAGGCGTTCGACTTTAAGTCTGAGATAATACAGGTTGCTTCTCACGAGTTCAGGACTCCCATCACGGTCATAAACGGGTTCGCTCAGACCCTCTTTTCAAACTGGGACTGTTTCTCGGACGAAGACAAGATAGATTACGTGACGAGCATCACCGGCGCGAGCAAGCGATTGATGAGCCTGACAGACAAGTTCTTGAACATATCGAATCTCGAGGAGGGGGATGTGAACTTCGTAAAGGTTCCGACAAGGTTGAGCAGTCTGGTACAGGAGCTCTGCGGCAAGCTTCGCCAGGAGGATCTCGAGCGCCTGATCATCGAGGGGAATCCCGAGCTTCACATCGTCTCGGACCCCAAACACCTGCAGGTCATGCTCGAGAACCTGGTTGAAAACGCTTTTCGTTTCAGCCCGTCGGACAAACCCGTCGTACTGCGGATATGGAGTGACAGCTCGACAAACTACATCCAGGTGCAAGACTTTGGGAGGGGGATACCGCTCGAAGAGAGAGAAAAGATATTCGAACCATTTGTAAGGCTCGAGAGCCTGTCACATCATTCGCAGGGGATGGGCTTGGGCCTCCACATCGTGCGCCTTCTGTCCGCACGATTGGGCATCGAAGTCGAGATAGATTGTGGGATGCATGGCGGCACTACGGTGACGCTCAGTTTCGAATTCGAGTAGATCTTCACTACCCCCAGCGGCAACGGGCCGGTGATCTGAGCGTAACGAACCTTTGTCGTATTGGGGACATCCTGGCGAAGTTCTTGGCAATTCATGAATATGCCGAATCCTTTTGCCTGCTTTGCGTGCTCTCAAACATCATGGAGAATGCACTTCGATTCAGTCCTGAAACAAAACTCGGGGTCAAGGTTGACATCGAGAGCATGTCGAATGAAGGAACAACTGTAACTATTAGTTTCGATAGGTTGCCGGAATAGCAAGCCAACAAATTTCACAGTCGTATCGCGCGTCAGGAGTCAGTTG
>DATCGY010000093.1:0-3595 GCA_036508635.1 Candidatus Anoxymicrobiaceae bacterium | reverse complement strand
CCAAACTGAGTACTAGGTCGTGGGTTCGCGCCGATTTACCCGCTCCACGCTATCACGGGATGTTTGCTGAATGCCATGTGTGCGTCTAAGACGAGCCGCTTCACCCGCTCCATCGTTAACACGACATGCGCTTGACAATGTGTGTGGACAAATCTCACCGTGTGGGTGAATGCGGCGGTCTTGAAAACCGTTGAGCCGCAAGGCTCCGGGGGTTCGAATCCCTCTCCCTCCGCCAGCGAAATATTCCTTTATTAAGGGATTCTCGAGAGATTGAACGTCGTTGTTAAGGGTGGTTCAGTTTGTTGATTAGCGGCAGTTTGTATACAAGTTGTAAACCGAATCATTTCTGATAGCTTTCCACAATGTGACAGACCGCCTCTTTGCACTGAAGCTGTCATTACCCAACGTGCTGTGGGGGTTCGATGGATCCTAGGCTGTCCCTCAACAAATACTTTTCATGCTAGTGTTCGCAGAGTAGGGCGCGGAAATGGGGAAATGATGGCTCAGACCAGGCTCAGACCAGACCATGGTGACGGGTGGCATGACGGACCATCGGCACGGCCGTAAGGCGCATCCATCAGGAGCTGGTGAAAGCGGTGAAGAACGGCAGAATCAAGGTTGAGACGGGCATATGATTCTCTCTCACGTGCTGTCACTGCCCGGCCATCAGCCCGCGGAATATACTGGTGGAGCATTTTATGCCACCGGCGATCGAGCCGCTTACCAACTGCGATATAGTTGAGCCAATTGGCACGACCTGATGGTAGCAGTATGTACGCCGGTTAATTCCTGATTCGCTGGTTACCTGAGGATTTCGATTGCGGCCAGGTAGAGCGCGAAGACCACGCTGATGACGACGACCTGTGCCACGTTCGCCCAGGGAAGGTAGAGCATCAACAGGATAGCGGCGCACAGGCCGCCTATCCGCAGCGGCCAGGCGAACCTCGAGAAGAACCCCGGCCTGAATGAGGGCTCTCCTTCCGGATGCTTCCTCCTCTTGCGCTCGGGCAGTGAGATCGAGGCGTGCATGCTCGCGGCCCACATGTACGGACCGGCTACGAGCGCGGAGACGATGGCGATCGCGCTCAGGATGATCATCCCGACGTTCACCCGGTTCAACGCGCCCTGCACGTGATTGGCTACCACTATCGCGGCGGTGCGGTTTGTCGCGTTATTTATCGGATTGATGTAGTGGTATAGCACGCCCTTGAGGGCTAAGGCCAGGCCGATCATGAGGATGATGATCCCGACCGACACGCCGATCACGGCTCCGCCCTTGTTGATCGCGGCCAGCGTCCCGAGTATCAGCAGTAGGACGGTGAGCCACGGAAGCACCCAGAACAGGACGTCGAGTGTTTCGACCGCTGTCTTCACGTTTCCGAGCTGGCTGTTCTTATAGAGCACGACCTTGCCCAGTCCGCTCGGCACCTTCCCGTTCTTGAGGAAGTCCAGCCCGCTGGAAGCCAGCCTGTCCTTGAGGTCCGTGAGGAGCTCGGTGATGTCGAGTGTTACTTCGCCCCGCTTGTTGAGCTGGACCGGCCCCTTCGCCCTGATGCCTTTGACCGCCTCCGAATGGGCGGTGCTGATGATCCCTCTCCACACCGTCTGGAACGCCGAACTCTTGAGGATGTCGGCAGCGATGGTCTTTGCCAGGTTCTCCGCGACGCTCGCGGCGTTGCCTGCCTGCGACTGCAGGACTTTGGGAAGGTCCTTCTTGAGCTCGCGCTCGATCCGGGCCTTGACGTCGTACTGCTTGAAGAGCCTGTTCACCGCTTCGGCGCTGAGGGCCTTGCTGACGGCTTCATCCTGAATCAAAGGGGCGACGGTCTCGACAAACCGCTTGGTGTTGAGTGCAGTGTAGTGAACCCATGTCGCCAGGACCGCGCCGACGGCCGCGAAGCAGGTGAGGATTATGAGGCACCCGACGACGAACGTCCTTCCGGGATTGCGCTCCCTCGGAACAGCCGCCCGCTGACGGAGCTCGGCGTTCTCGCGCCTGAGCCGCTCGAACTCGTCCGCGCTCGGTTCCGGGGCTTGCCCGGATGAGCCTGTCTCCTCCGCCATCACACCGACCTTTTCGTCTTGCCGCTCGACCCGACGGTCACGACCCGGTGACTATGTGCCGGGCTTTCAGCAGCAACCTTACAGCCATCAATGCTACCATAATCCGAGATAACCCGTATACCTCTTCCAATGCCAACATCCTACCACGTTTCCGGCCTTTTCGACGCGGTTGCAGGTGCCCGCATTCCAGGTTAATTGCACCCTTTTTCCACCCCAGAAGCCTACCCTACGCCTTCTTCTTCGCGGCCGGTTTCTTGGCCGGAGCCTTCTTTGCCGGAGCAGGTGACAACGCTTTCTCCAATGCCTTTACCCTCTTCTCGAGGGCCTTGAGAGTGTTCCCCATGGCAGAAGCTTCCCCTCCCCATCGTCCCTACCCTCTCGGTGACGAACAGGGCCACCTTGTCCAGTGAGGACAGCCCTGTGAGCGCTGGACCTGAGCCCCGTACAATGCGGGGATCTTCCCTATCTCCAAACCTCTGATAGCCCCCTCACTGCGCCGATTGTGCAGGTCTGGACCTCGAACGATAGAACCGAACGACCGTCATAGCAGGTGACGCGACAAGAAGGGGGGCATTTCGATGGACGACGTTGGGATCGTAGAAGGCGTAGGGACGACGGCGAGGATGTGGTGGGTCTGGCTGCTCACCGGGATACTCTGGGTCATCATCTTGCTAGTACTGCTGTAGTTCAACACCGCGTCGGCGACGACCGCGGGGGTGCTTATCGGGGTCTTCTTTATCGTGGCAGGGTTGGAGCAGTTCTTGGTGGCGGCGTTCGCGGAGAGCTGGAAGTGGCTCTGGATAGTGTTCGGGGTTCTCTTCGTGTTCTGCGGCATAGTCGCCCTGGCCTACCCGAAGGAGACCTTCGCCAACATAGCGAGCGCCATCGGGTTCCTGTTCCTACTCTTCGGTATCTTCTGGATAATCGAGGCTTTCGCGGTACGCGAGGCAAACGAACTCTGGTGGATGGGACTGATCGCAGGCATCCTGCTGGTCGTCATGGCCTTCTGGGTCGCGGGCCAGTTCTTCTACACCAAGGCCTTCACCCTGCTGGTCTTCGCCGGCATCTGGGCGCTGATGCAAGGCATAACCGACATCGTCAGGGCTTTCGAGGTGCGCAAGTTCAAGAAACTCATAGGGGCCTGAGGAAAGCCTCACTGCCGAACGGAGAGGAAACCGAGGCGGGGTTCCCGATGGGTGAATTGGGGATACGGTCCAAAGGACAAACCCGCGCCTCGATATAGCCGGCGGTTGCCCTTCTCGCGGTCGTCGATCTCTGAGGGCAACCGCCTCGTGCGGCGGCATAGCCTTACTCGAGCTTTTTCAAGCAATTCGATGTTTGCACGTAAAGAGTCCGATTCTGAGTGGCTTCGAGTGCGATAAGACTCTATCTACAATCCCATATTTCATTCGACTTCCACTGCTCTATACACCCGACCATGACGGGCAAGATCATCGTGTCAGCCTCGGGTGGGAGCTCGGGAACGACCACGACCCCATCGACGACGAACTCGCCGTCAACGCCCGGCTAC
>DATCGY010000092.1:0-11691 GCA_036508635.1 Candidatus Anoxymicrobiaceae bacterium | reverse complement strand
TATTTCAACTACAGGACTCAATGGGACGGTGGACACGACTCGATCGGGGTTCACTCGGCGTCAAAGCGGTTGTTCTTCGCCGAGGGGACGACGCGTTCAGGCTTTAACGAATACATCTGCCTTCTCAACACCTCGGGCAATGTAGCATACACGCGGCTCATCTACATGCTTGCTTCCGGCAAGACGGAGGAGATCGAGTATGAACTGGCTCCCTTGAGCCGAACGACTATCGATGTTTCGACGCAGGTCCAGGCTGAGAGCGACGTATCGATTCTCGTGGATTCGAGCGAGCCTCTTGTCGCGGAGCGTCCCGAGTACTTTGACTTCAACGGAACTTGGTCGGGCGGTCACAATGCTCCAGGTTTTGTCCTTGCGCAGTGAGACGAGGCCTCGGAGTGGACGATACGAGTTCCCGCGTCGAGCTACTGAAGCGCTACCATCTCGTGGAGCGTGGTGCCCCTCACGCTCGTAGGAAGTGCCGTCCTGCTCTACATACAGCCTAAGACATGGGTCAGACCTAACCGTAGCTGTCCAACTGCTATACATTGAACTGATGAACATCTAATGGCAAAAGCGAAGCAAACCAGTTTTCGAGGTCTGATACTGCCGAGGCTAATGTCTGGCACGTCAACGGCCGAAAAACTGAAGGAGTGCATGGAATGCCGGTTTTAGCCTTTGTCGTGATATAATACGGTCATTATTAGTGGCCTCCGACAGGCGCCTGAATCGGGAGGGTGCCAGAAATGTACTCCCTAGCACATCGATCTGTGAAGGAAGTAAGCTCGCCGCACGGAAAAGTTATTTAGGATTGTTTGTTGGTTTGTCTTTTCGGTACTCGGAGCAAAGCGGTTGGCGCGGCTATAGGAGGTTAAAGTGAAGCGTTCTAGAGCGGGCCTGGTTTTGGTCATCATCGGCGTTATCATCGTGGTTCTTGCACCGGTGTGGAAGTGGGCCGTGGCGCCACAGGTCGTGAAACTCCCCGACACCCTCGATGTCACGTCGGTATACGAGGGCACGCTGTCCCTCTATATCGACCCGAGCACTTTGGCTCCGCTTCCCCCGGACACGCCTGTCAAGATTCCCCTGACGATCACTCGCGTTGACGCGAGCGACAAAGCCAAGAGCAACGGCAGCACGGCAGTCATCAAGGAAACCGCCGTCGCCAAAGGCCCGGGCGGCAAGGATTTCGTCAACTACACCAAGTACTTCGCTCTCGACCGCAAGACGGCGAAGAACGTCACGAGTAGCCAGGCCAACCTCACTAATCGCAGGGGCTACTCGATAACCCTTGGATTCTTCGTTAACAAGAACGGGGTCTTCCCGTTCTGGGACGACGATACGGAGACCGCAACCAACCTCATATTAGTGAAGACGGACAAAATGAGTGGCTTCAAGTATAAAGACGTCCCGGTTGTCGTGTTCAAGGCGACAGGTTCCGACAAGACCAAGACTCCGCCGCTGGGTCTGCCCGCAACGGTCCCCGGCTCCCAGATAAAAACCCTGATCAATAACCCAACCGCTTCTTTCAACGACACGCAGCAGTACCCGATCGACTACATCAAATCAATAACTGCCACGGTCATCGTCGACCAGAAGGCGGGAAGCGTTATCGACCTTCCAAAGTACAACGAGTCTTATTCCGTCGACGCGTCGGCCCTCGGCATGGGCAACATAAAGCTTGCCTCTCTCGACTACGCGCAGACTCCGGAAAATGTCAAACAAGTGCTCGACGACACGGCCAAGAACTACAAGCTGCTCGACGCGGTCGAGATATATATCCCGATTGCGCTACTGATTATCGGTCTGATAATCCTGATAATCGGGCTGATACTGTACCTCCGCAAGCCGAAGGAGAAGGCAGCCGCGTAAGAACAGTCAATTGATCAAAGGGCAAAGCGGGCGCCGCAAGGCGCCCGCTTCTTTCTATCCCGGCCCCTTCCTATTCTCCTGAAGTGCGGGGCGAGGGGAGGAGATGGTGATAGAATATCTAAAGCGGTAGAGTGGCAACTAAAAAGGAAGGGGCTTGTAATGGACAGCGTCTACAAGGTCATCGAACTCGTCGGCACCAGTGACACATCCTGGGAAGAAGCAGCGAAAAATGCGGTCGAGAAAGCATCCGAGTCGCTTCAGGAGTTGAGGATCGCGGAGGTCTCGAGCCTGGACATGAAGATCGAGGACGGGAAGGTCGCGGCGTACCGCGCCCGTGTCAAGATCTCCTTCAAATACCTCGGGTAGGAAGCCCGAGCGAAGACCATAAGACAGCTAGCCGGGGTTACCGAGAAGATCCTTCAGGGTTGCCTGGTGCCGCACGTCCGTGATGGCCAGGATCCTGTCCTTGGGCTGAAGAACGGTATCCGCCCTGGGAATCATCAACGCGTCCTCGCGAACGACGGTGACTATCAGGGTGTCCGGGGGCAGTGTGAGCTCGGAGAGGCTCTTGCCAAGGGCGCTTGCGGCTCAATGACGGAAGTGACGCATGCCCGTAAACACCATGGCCACGCCGCTCTTCTCACAGACGGCAAGCGCTTCATCGTCGCGCTTTGACCCCCCCGGCTCTATGATGGCTTTTGCGCCCGCCTCGACCACTTTTTCGACCGCGTCGGGAAATGGGAAAAACGCGTCCGATGCCACCGAGCAACCCGACGCTTTCTTGCCCGCCTTCTCCACCGCGATCGAGGCCGAGTCCACCCTGCTCATCTGGCCGGCTCCAACTCCGACGGTCGCCCTGCCCTTTGCCAGAACGATCGCATTCGACTTGACGTGCCTGGCTATCTTCCACGCGAAAACGAGGTCGTCCCACTGCTCATCTGTCGGAGACGCGGTTGAGACCACCTTCCAGTTGTCCCTGTCGTTAGGGTCGGTGTCGTACTCCTGGACGAGCAGGCCGCCATGGACGCGCCTGTAATCCTTTCCGGAGTACGGCTCGCCTGTCTCGCCGGTCCCCCCGATCTCTATTATCCGCAGGTCCTTTTTCTTCGACAGTATGTCTAGAGCCTCGGGCTCGAACCTGGGCGCCAGCAGCAGCTCGATGAAGTTATCGAGCATAACCTCGGCACAACTCGCGTCGATCGCTTCGTTGAAGGCGATGACGGATCCGTAAGCCGAGACCGGGTCGCAGTCGAACGCCTTTTTGTAAGCCTCTGCGCCATGGGCCGCCACGGCCGCCCCGCAGGGGTTGCTGTGCTTGATGATCACGCAAGCCGGCTCGTCGAACTCCAGCACGCATTGCCAGGCCGCCTCGCCGTCGAGGATGTTATTGAACGAGAGCGCCGGGCCCGCTATCTGGGGTGCGGTTGCCAGCGACGGCCCGAGCGGGGCCATCTCGGCGTACAGCGCGGCGCCCTGGTGCGGATTCTCTCCGTACCTGAGGCCGGACACTTTCTTGAAAGCGAGGGACAGGGTGTCCGGGAACTCACCCTGCTCGGCCTTCGGCTGTTTGCCCGTCAGGTAAGCGCTGATCATCGAATCGTACTCGGCGGTGTGGGTAAACGCCTCGGTTGCCAGTTCGCGGCAGGTCTCGTCGCTCACTACGCCACCGTGTGCCTTCATCTCCTCGACAACGGACTTGTAACGCGCCGGGTTGACCACGATAGCCACGTGGGCATGGTTTTTTGCGGCGGCGCGAACCATCGTGGGCCCTCCGATGTCGATGTTCTCGATGGCTTCTTCACGGGTAACTCCCGGCTTGGCTATCGTCTGCGCGAACGGGTACAGGTTTACCACTACGAGGTCGATCTCCCCGATCTTCTGGTAGTCGAGCTGGCGCAGGTGTTCGGGCTTACTCCTGTCCGCCAGGATGCCCCCGTGGATCTTCGGGTGCAGCGTCTTTACGCGTCCGTCCAACATCTCCGGAAACCCTGTCACCTCGGCGACCGGGGTCACAGAAATATCCTCCTGGCTCAATAGCTTGTACGTGCCTCCGGTCGAGATTAGCTCTACCCCCATCGACTCGAGCTCTTTCGCCAGCCAGACAACGTCGGTCTTGTCAGAAACGCTTATGAGCGCCCGCTTTACCTTGGGCATCCGACCTCTCCTTTCCGGTTTATGCCTGCTACTTGGCGGCACCACCGGCGCCCATATGGCCGCCGACCGTGATTCCGTATCCTTTACCCGGCATCTCTTACAGCCTCACCTGCCGGGAGCACTTTTACTTTTCCGCCTTCCACCACCAACCTGCCCTCGGCAAAGAGCCTGATAGCCTGAGGGTAAACCCTGTACTCCGCGAGGTGGATGCGGTTGTGGAGCGATGCCTCGTCATCTTCCTCTTCGACCGGGACTGCTTCCTGAATTATTATGGGGCCGGTGTCCAGGCCCTCATCCACGAAGTGAACGGTTACGCCGCTCACCTTGACCCCGTGCTCCAGGGCGTCACGAACACCGTGCTCGCCGGGGAACGAGGGAAGCAGCGCCGGATGGATGTTCATGATGCGCCCCCGGTATGCTTCGATTATCTCGTTGCCGACCAGCTTCATGTATCCGGCCAGGACGATGAGCTCGACCCCGGCTTCCAAGAGCGCCTCCAGCACGGCATGGTCGAACGCGGCGCGGTCGCTCAAGTCTTTCAGCTCAACGACGCGGGTCGGGATTCCCCTGCGCCGGGCGCGCTCGAGCGCGAACGCCTCGCTGTTATCGCTGAGCAGCACAACGATACTCGCTGGGACGCCGCCACTTTCTATTGCCTGGGCGATAGCCTCAAGGTTGGTTCCGCTTCCGGATGCCAGAACGCCAAGCTTGATTCTTTCAGCGGGTATCAATCGCCATCTCCATCGTTTTCTCCTCCCCGATGGGGAGGATCAAAGAGGGGGTGGCACCGTACGCCACGCCGCCTCCGAAACCACTAACGGTACATTACCATACCGCGGCCTTCGACGATCTCTCCGACCTCGTAAGCCCGGTACAGATTCATGTCGAGGACTTGTAGCGCTTTTCGCGACTCGTAAGGGGGAACCACCAGAAGCATGCCGAGACCCATGTTGAAAGTGCGGAACATCTCGATGAGGTCTATATGCCCGACGTTCTGGACAAACGTGAAGATATTCTTCACCGGCCACGACCCGACGGTTATCTCGGCGTTCATGTCCCCGGGGAGGACACGCGGAAGATTATCCGTTATACCTCCACCCGTGACGTGGGCGGCGGCTTTGACGTCGCACTCGCGCGCTACCGCCAGCACTCCCCTGGTGTAGATCAACGATGGAGTGAGAAGCTCCTCTCCGAGGGAACCCGCAAACAGCTTGTTGTGGTCGTCAAGGTTGAACTCGCCGGAGTCGAAAAGCAGCTTGCGGGCGAGCGAATAACCGTTGGAGTGAAGACCCGACGACGAAATGCCGATGACCTTGTCCTCAGGCTTGATGCGGCTTCCGTCGATTATTTCGTCTTTCTCGACTATGCCAACGCAGAAGCCGGCGAGGTCGTAGTCATCTTCGTCCATCACGCCCGGATGCTCTGCGATCTCACCTCCGATTAGGGAGCAACCCGCCTTGACGCATCCATTGGCAATGCCCGCGACGATATCGGCGATCTTCTCGGGGACGACCTTGCCGGTGGCGATATAGTCCTGGAAGAAGAGAGGCTCGGCTCCACATGTGACCACATCGTCGGCGCACATCGCGACCAGGTCGATGCCGACCGTGCGGTGGTCATCCAGCATCTGCGCGAGCTTGAGCTTGGTGCCGACCCCGTCGGTGCCGGACGCCAGCACCGGGTTCTTGTAGCGGGTCAAGTCGAGCTCGAAAAGAGCTCCGAAACCACCGACGCCACCCAGCACCTCGGGCCTCATAGTCACCGTGATTTTTTCCTTTATCAACTCCACGGCGCGGTCGGCTGCCTCAATGTCAACGCCGGCCCACTTGTAGTCGACCGGCGTAGCGCCCTGTGTGCTTTCTGGGGGCTTGGGCTTTTCGCTATCCTCCGGCATGGCCAGCGACTCCTTTCAGCATCCTGCATTCAATCCCTCGAGCCGGAACTTGGACATGTGCATCTCTTCCGGAACGTCTATCGGGTAATTCCCGTCAAAACAGGCTGTGCAGAACCGGTCCTTGGGAGACCGGCAGGACTTTACCAGGTTGTCCATGCCCAGGTAATGCAGTGAATCCGCACCAAGAAAGTCACGTATCTCGGCGACGGACAGTCGTGAAGCTATGAGCTCGCTCTTCACGGCGGTATCGATGCCGTAGAAGCACGGGCAACTGATAGGCGGGGAGCTTACGCGCATATGCACTTCGGCCGCGCCCGCTTCCTTGAGTATCTCGACTATCTTGCGGCTCGTCGTTCCCCTGACGATGGAGTCGTCGACGACCACCAGACGCTTTCCGGAGATGGCCTGGGTAAGCGGGTTGAGCTTGAGCCTGACACCGAGCTGCCTGATCGACTGCGTGGGCTGTATGAAGGTGCGACCGATATAGCGGTTCTTTATTAGACCTTCCCCGAACGGGATGCCGGATTTCTCGGCGAACCCGATTGCAGCCGGCACCCCGGAGTCCGGAACCGGGATGACGATGTCGGCTTCGACGGGAGCCTCCTCCGCCAGGTGCATGCCCATCTCTTTGCGCGCGTCATATAGCACGCGGTCGTAGAGGACCGAGTCGGGCCTGGCAAAGTAGATGAACTCGAATATGCACAGCGACGGCTCGGGATCTTCGACGAAACGTCGCGCCTCGAGCCCGCCGGGGCCGATGTGGACCAGTTCGCCCGGCTCAACCTCGCGAACGAACTTGGCGCCGACGACATCGAGCGCAGCGGTCTCGCTGGCAAGAAACCATCCGTTATCGGTAGCGCCTATGCAAAGAGGGCGCAGGCCGTACGGGTCACGAACTCCGAAAAGACCTGCCTCGGTGAGTATCACGACCGAGTACGCCCCGACCATCCTGGGAAAAGTCTCGGCTATCGCGTCGGCCGTGGTGGGGGCCTCCGAATGGCTCAGGAGCGATGCCATGACCTCGGTGTCCGTCGATGAGGTGAATGTTGCGCCCTCCTGCACCAGTTGCTCCCTGAGCACATCGGTGTTCACGAGGTTCCCGTTGTGGGCTACGGCCAGCGGCCCGCGGGGAGTGCTCTCGTAAACGGGTTGTGCGTTCTCCCAGTACGTGGAGCCTGTGGTCGAGTACCGCACGTGCCCGAGAGCGCAGTCACCCTGAAGGGTCACAAAGCTGGACTCGTCAAAGACCTGGGAGACCAACCCCATGTCCTTTATCACCAGTATCCCGTCACCCGAAGTGACAGCGATACCCGCACTCTCCTGGCCTCGGTGCTGCAAAGCATACAGCCCGAAGTAAGTCACTCTACCGACATCTTCACCGGGGGCATAGACCCCGAAAACGCCACAAGCCTCTTCGGGGGAATCGCCCCGCTCGCCCTCTATGAGATTCTTCACATGCATATTATCCATCAAACAAGCGTCCCCCGTATTGATCCCCATCATGCCGTCCGGGCCGTGCCGAATGCGGAGCAGGAGGAGCCCGGCCCGCCACGGCGCGGTACCTCAATGGTGCGCCCCGGCGACCATCCTCTCCAGAGCGTTGTCGTAGACGTCCATCATGTCGCCAAGCGAAATATCGAGTATTCCCTTTATCTCGAGGCGCGCTCCGCCCGTAGTCCCAAGGACGTGAACGGGCACATCGAGCTCCGCGGCAATGTCTTCCAGGTCCGCCAGGCGCTCCGCGGGCACGCTCACCAGCACTCTCGATTGAGACTCGCTGAAGAGCGCCACGTGTGGCGGCAGGACTCCCATTATCTCTACATGCACGCCGGTCCCGCCCTGCTGGCAAGACTCCGCGAGAGCAACCGCGAGACCGCCTTCAGAGAGGTCGTGCGCAGACGTGAGCAGCCCCGCCGCGGCTGCGCGCACAACGCATGCCTGGACTGCTTTTTCCGCGTCCCAGTCGAGCGCGGGCGGCTTGCCGGCCACAATGCCGTGTTCCACCTTGAGGAACTCACTACCCCCCAGCTCGTCGCGCGTATCGCCGAGAAGCACAACGTGGTCTCCCTCGCGCGAGAACGCGGACGCGACACGCCGGTCGACGTCCTCGAGCAGTCCCAGCATCCCGATGATCGGGGTCGGGTATATCGCCTCACCGAAAGATTCGTTGTAGAAGCTTACGTTCCCACCGACGACGGGGGTATCGAGCCTTCGGCAACCCTCGGCAAGTCCCTCGACGGACTGGACGAACTGCCAGAATATCTCTGGCTTCTCGGGGTTGCCGAAGTTGAGACAGTTGGTCAAGGCGATGGGCAGGGCGCCGCTGCAGGCGACGTTTCGCCCGCTCTCAGCTACGGCGATCTGCGCGCCCAGGTTGGGGTCGAGGTAGCAATAGCGCCCGTTGCCGTCGCAGGAGAGCGCCAGACCTTTGCTGCTGCCCTTCACGCGAATGACGCCGGCATCGCTCCCCGGCAGGGTTACGGTGTTGACCCTTACCATGTGGTCGTACTGCTCGAACACCCAGCGCCTGCTGCAAATATTCGGTGAGCCCAGGATCTTTATCAGTGTCGCGCCGACGTCCCGTGGTGCCTCGAGCTTGCTCGTATCAAAAGCCTGCACATCGTCTAGGTAAGCAGGTCTCGTCGCCGGCCTGTGATACTCAGGACCCCCGGCGAGGGCGCTCGCGGGGACGTCAGCCACTACCTCACCGTCCAGGATGAGCCGGAGGGAGTCTCCCTCGGTGACCGTCGCAAGAGGGGTCGCGTCCAACCCCCACTTCGCGCAGATGGCGAGCACGTCCTCGAGGTTCTGGGGACTTGTGAGCGCGAACATGCGCTCCTGGGACTCGGACATCATTATCTCGACAGGTTCCATGCCCCGCTCACGGAGCGGCACTTTGCCTACGTCAACATCCATCCCGCACCCGCCTCGTTCCGATGTCTCGCACGTCGCACAAGTGAGGCCGGCGCCCCCAAGGTCCTGCAGGCCGAGTAGCAGGCCTCTGTCCAGCATCTCGAGGCACGCCTCGATCTCGAGCTTCTCGGTGAAAGGGTCACCGACCTGGACGCTCGGACGTTTTGCGGCAGATGTCTCGTCGAACTCCTGCGATGCGAGCACGCTCACACCGCCTATCCCGTCGCGTCCGGTGCTGGAGCCCATGAGCACTCCTATGCTGCCCGGCTCCGAAGCACGGCCCAGGATGAGCCTCTCTTTGGGCATGATGCCAAGGCACATGACGTTGATCAGAGGGTTCTCCTCGTAAGCTTCCTCGAAATAGAGGTCCCCCGCGATGGTGGGGATCCCGAGACAGTTGCCGTACGACGCTATGCCCGATACGACCCCATCGAAGAGGTAACGCGTCCGCGCGTTTTCGAGCGAGCCGAAGCGAAGCGGGTCGAGGCTCGCTATCGGCCTTGCGCCCATCGTGAAGATATCGCGGACGATGCCGCCCACTCCGGTGGCGGCGCCCTGGAAAGGCTCTACCGCACTCGGATGGTTGTGGGATTCCAGTTTGAAGACCGCGGCGAGGCCGTCGCCTATGTCCACGACCCCCGCATTTTCGCCCGGGCCCAGCATCATCCTCGCACCCTCGGTCGGGAGCTTCCTCAACTGTTCCTTGGAGCTCTTGTAGCTGCAGTGCTCGGACCACATCACCGAGAACATACCGAGCTCAACCTTGTTGGGCTCCCGTCCGAGGATCTCGGTGATCCGGTCGTACTCGTCTCGGGTCAGGCCAAGTTCCTCGAACAGCTCGGGCAACTGCATCACTCCCAGTTCTAGCCTCCGCCAAGTGGCGGGTATATCGACACCACGTCGTCCGGATCCAGGCGAGTACCCCTGCCCTTGAGAAGCTTCACGTTCTTGTCGTTTACGAGCACGGTACTACTCTTCAAGTAGCGCTGAAGTTTTCCTTCGTAGGCGGTCGAGAGGTTTTCCAGCACCTCGCCGACCGTCAAGCCACGCACCTCGGCTTCTCGGGATTTCGTGATCTGCCTGAGCGTCGCGTAGAACTTCACAGTGGGCAACGTTTCGTCCCCCTTTCGCGCTCGCAGCGAAAACAATGCATCCCGGCATCGGGCTCCCACTGCCGGAGTGATTATATCAATTAGAAACGGAGGAATCGCGGCTCGGAAAGAAAAACCGGCTCGGATTCCCAGACGGGAAGCGGATGCGGTAGCGGCCTTGCTCCTAGAAACAACCGAGCTGGCAGCTCATTATCTTGATCTTGAGGAGGTCGAGCGCTCGTCCCACGAGGGCGATCGGCACCCCCAGCTCGCCCGCGAGCTCCTGCGCCCTCTGGCAAGGGATCTTGTTGTCGACGGCCTCCCGCTTCACTGCGTCTATTACCACCTGGGGTATCTCTTCGGGCATGATGCAACCTCCTATCCTGGATAACGCCATGTCTGCTGCTTTTCGGAACACCCTGCGCCGGCCTTCGTAGCCATGGTACATAAGCACCTTCGACGCGCCCGTGGCCTCTTTCATCTTCGCTTCGAGACCGAGTTCGCTCGTTCCCACCGACGGGAAGCCGACGTCGACGAGCACAAGGTCTACCCTGCCCCGAAGCCATGAAAGATCCTCCTGCGCGAGCTCAACCGGCGCTTTCATCGTCAGCACCGACATGGCTGGTTTCAGAGTCTCCGGCCATTCCTCCGCGTTCACTTCCAATATGCTGGCAGCCCCCTCGAGCCGCTTGCCCAATTCCGCCGCCAGCGTCGCCCGCGCGCCGAAGCCCGTCACGACGATGGTCCTTGCGTCCATTACGACAGGCTCCCCCGTTCCGATCCGCCGTTGGTCTTTCCGGAGCGCCCCCACGGATTCAGGCCGTGCGTCCTGCTCCAGGAACGATCGCGAGGCCGGGGGCGTTGTCCCGGCAGCCACCTCCATGTCCGTGGGGGAATTAATGTTGAGCAGGAACTTTCCCGTGGGATCGAAGCGCTTCAGTTCTTCCCAGGGTATCTCCCTGACCGGGACCTTATCGAAGAACCCGGTCACCTTGAGGTTCCCCTCGTCGAGCTGTCCGCGGATCATTTCGACACAGCCGCGGTCGTAAGCCGCGTGCAGAGGCTCGAGGCCTTTCTCGGTCTTTGGGACCGCAACCTGGTATCCCTCCAGGTTACCGAGGATATAACGTACCGCATCACGCTTTATGAAAGGCATGTCGCATGCCACTACGAAATTCTCTCTCGAGCTCGACAACATGAGCCCGCTCAGTATCCCGCCGAGGGGGCCTTTTCCCTTTACCGGCTCCTCGACTATCCGGGCGGCCTCTCCGTGAAATCCAGTAAGACTCGAGAAGCGCGCGGCGTTCGTCACGATCAGTATCTCGTCGAAAAGCCCTTCGAGGACCTCGAGCTGGATATCGATCACGCGCCGGCCACCCACCTCCATGAAGGCCTTGTCGCCCGGCATCCGGGTGCTGGCCCCACCCGCAAGGATTATCCCGGTAGCCATCACGCCGGGCCGATCCGCTCCGGATGGGAATACACGTTGAAGTTGCCGCCTCGTAGGAAACCCACCAGGGTCACCCCCGTCTTCTTGCCTATCTCGACGCCAAGGGCGGTGGGCGCTGAGATCGAGCAGACGAGAGGCAAGCCCGCTCTCGCGGCCTTGAGCACCATCTCGTAACTGAGCCTTCCTGAAAGCATGAGCCCCTTGTCCGACGGCGACTCGCCCGCCATCAGCATAAAGCCCAACACCTTGTCCACAGCGTTGTGTCTGCCTATATCTTCCTTGACCACACGCATGCTTCCGGAGGTGTCAAACAGCCCCGC
>DATCGY010000091.1:0-5227 GCA_036508635.1 Candidatus Anoxymicrobiaceae bacterium | reverse complement strand
ACATCAACTACGAGAACTCGGTGGCTGTGGGCCTGACCGGCGCCAGCAACAACTTCGAGCTGGCGATTGCGGTCGCTGCGGCGGTCTTCGGAATCAACTCGCGGGTAGCGCTGGCTACCGTCATCGGCCCACTTATCGAGGTCCCGATCATGCTTGCGCTGGTCCGTATCGGATTGCGCACGCGCTACTGGTTCCCGAGAAAGAAGAATGCCATAGCAGAGACCGCCTCGGGCGATGCGAGCTTGAAGACAAGAGCGGATTCGACGGGCGCGCTCCCCTCGGGTTAGGAGGAAGAAGATGAAGAAGGTCGTGTTCACCCTGGACGACGAGGCGTTGATACGGCTGCGACGGATAATTACGGACGATGACAAGGACGAGGCTTTGAAGTTCGTGCGCGAGGTGCTCGGTCCGAAGGTTAACGAGGCGGAGCACCCGCCCGGCATAATCAGGGGCATCTGAGGCCACGGTTCTGTGACGGCCGAGAAGAGGGATCGAATATGTTCAAAGCTGATACCCACCCGAACTACCCGCCCGAGGAGGGCTGCTATATTCGCGGAAACGACCGCTCGCCGGTCGCGGTTCTCATCATCCTGAAGTGGGACCAGGACAAGGTGCCACACGAGATAGAGCAGCTGGTGCGCGCGGGGGCCGAGAGCGGGGCCGCGCTGTCGGGAACGCTCCAGACGGAGAACATCGGCCTTGAGAAGGTGATATGCAACATAGTCTCCAACCCCAACATCCGCTACCTGGTGATGGGGGGCCCGGAGTCACCCGGGCACCTCATAGGTGACGTAGTAAGGGCTCTGTTCGAAAACGGCGTCGATGAGAAGCAGCGGATCATAGGAACGGAGTCGCCGCACCCGTTCCTGTTCAACATCTCGCGGGAGATGATAGAGCGTTTTCGCGCGCAGCTCACCCTGGTGGACCTGCAGTTCCAGGGTGAACCTGACCTCGTGCGCAACGCCGTGTGGTCGTGCTACCAGGAGGAGCCAGTCGAGTTTATGGGGTACCAGCTCTACGACATGGGTGCATATCCCGAGCCGCCCATTAGCGGCACTATCACCTGGAAGATTCTGCAGCCGTACTGGGAACCGGAGGACGAGCAGCAGAGGGAAGCCAAGCACAAGGCACAGGAGCTGATGGAGCGCATAAAGCAGAGAAACTTCGAACGTGCCCGAGAAGATGGGGGAGAATCGAGCATCGATCGGGGAGAAGAAGAATAAGTAAGAGAGGCCCCATTAAGGACGAAGATGTCAGCAGGCTCGACATGCAGTTACAGCTTGTGCATGCAAGTCGAAGAGGGGCTGATGAGGTCAAGGGAAGGTAATGACCAGGCAAAAAGTCCTCTTCCTGTGCAACAACAACTCCTGTCGTTCACAGATGGCTGAAGGATTGCTCCGCGCGGCAGCCCCTGAGTCATTCGACGCTTTCAGCGCCGGAGCTGATCCAACATACGTGCACCCGATGGCAACAGAAGTGATGCGCGAGGTTGGAATAGATATCTCGTGTCAGGAGAGCAAGAGTATCTCGGTTTTTGACAGCCGGGAGTTTGACTTCGTGATAACCGTCTGCGAAGGAGACGCCTGCCCGTTCTTCGCAGGAGAGGTCGGCAAGAGACTCTCCTGGAGATTCGAGGACCCCGCCACTGTCTCAGGAACGAAAGTCGAGGTCCTGGAGGTATTTCGAAAGGTCAGGGACGATATCGAGTACAGAGTTAAGCGTTTTGTCGCGGAATACGGTTAGTTCCCTACCGGTAATCGCGTGCTTTACCCATCTTGGTCGGCCCTGTAGGCAATAACGTCCACGTTCTCGATGACCACCAGGCCCTCGGTCACCAGCTCGTCGATCAACGGCATTATTTCGTTGATACGCTCTTCTTTATCGATCACGGTGATAACGATAGGGAGGTCTTCGGACAGCCGGAGTCTGCGGATCATCAGGTCCCGAAGAACTCCAGGATTAACGCAAGAAGCTCACGGGGCTTCTCCATCGGGACAAGGTGCCCCGCGCCGGGGATTACCCGCAGGTTTGCCCGAGGGATGATCGATGCCGCGCGCTCCAGATCGATCGCAAGCATGTTCTCGCTGTTTTCGCCTTCTATAAGGAGAACCGGGCATGAGATTCGCTCGAGGAGCGGCCAGGGGTCTTTCTCCATGCCTCCCATGAACAAAGCTGCTTCCCGGTTAGGGGAGCAGGCCAGCGTAAGCGCGCCGTTGTCTGCCCTGGTCATCCCATGCTCGAGGTAGATGTCCAGCATCTCTTCATCCCAGTTCATGAAGAGCTTCTTTGAGCGGAAGTAATCCCTTACTTCGGCCTCGTCGCTCCATCCGCTGCGGCGCCGGATCGATTTGGACGCAAGTGGATGCTGCTCGACTGTTATGTCCAGGCCGTAATACTCGGAAGGCAGAAAGATGGGCTCGATAAGGACCATGCGAGAAGCGATCGGGCCCTTCAGAACCTCGGTTATCGATGCGACGGTGGCACCCATGGAATGGCCCACGATCAGGGGCTTTGTTATCCCGAGGCGGTCTATCAACGCTGCGAGGTCATCCGCCAGGAGGAGCCAGCTCAACCCCCCATGTTCGGGGTCGAAGACCCTGTGGTCGCAGAAGTAAGGCGCGATGACGCGGAAGTTACCAGCGAGTTCCCTGGCAATCGGATGCCACAGCCAGGGTTGAAAACCCGTTGCATGGAGCATGACCACGGTCGGTCCGTCGCCCTGGTAATGCAGGTATTGAAGCTCAACATCACCAATGTCCTGAGACAGTATTTTCGGCATGTGACCACGCCTCCCTTCCTTATACTTCAGCAAAACAATTCGCTCTCCCCTCGTCCTCGACTACTCTACCACCAAGGCCGGTTTGCTTTCACAGAGTAGCAGTCCACCCGGGTCGTTAGTGGATGCCGCAGTTACGCGAGCCGGCATGGGGACAAACCGGTACAATTATCAGTAGAAGGGAGAAGATGTGGCTGAGTCGCTTGTCATAATAGGCGCGGGCGTAGCGGGGCTGGCGGCCGGGTGCTACGCGAGGATGAACGGGTACGAGGCCACTATCTTCGAGATGCACGATAAGCCCGGCGGCGTGTGCACTTCGTGGCAGAGAAAAGGGTACGTGTTCGACGGCTGCATCCACTGGCTGGTAGGGTCCAAAGAGGGGTCTTCTTTCAACAGAATCTGGAAAGAGCTCGGCGCCGTTCAAGGACGCGAAATGGTGGACCACGACGAGTTTATGAGGGTGGAGGTCGAAGGAAAGAAACTCATCGTATACACCGACGTGGACAGGCTCGAGATGCACATGTCGGAGCTCTCTACGCTGGATTCGGCGGTCATCGAAGAGCTCGCGGGGGCGATCCGCAAGCTGAGCCGGCTCGACATGCCACCTGGAAAGCCAGCCGGCAGAGAAGAGCGCATGCGGCTGCTAAAGGCGCTGCCGGGCATGCTGGGCTCGCTCCCGTTGCTGAGAAAGCTCAACAGGGTGACGGTCGGCGAGTTCGCACAGCGGTTCTCGGACCCGATACTGCGCCAGGCATTCAGCGAGATGTTCGACCTGCCGGAACTTCCCTTGAGTGCGGTCGTCATGACGCTCGCCTGGTTGAACGCACAAGATGCCGGTTACCCGATCGGAGGCTCCCTGGAGTTCGCAAAGGCGATAGAGCGACGTTATCTGGATCTGGGCGGCGCCGTCAGATACGGGTCGAGGGTGCAGAAGATCGTTGTCGAGGGCGACAGGGCTGTAGGGGTAAGGCTCGAGGACGGGAGCGAGCACAGAGCGGGAGCGGTCATATCCGCCGCCGATGGTCACGCGACCCTCTTCGACATGCTCGAGGGCCGCTTCGTGGACGCTCGGACGCGCGGGTTCTACGACAACTGGCCATTATGGGAGCCGCTGGTCCAGGTCTCGTTCGGGGTTGATATGGACCTGTCGGGCGAACCTCATACCGTGGCTTTCAAGCCAGGAAAACCGGTCGTGGTTGCGGGCAAGCCACGGGATTCCTTGCGGTACCGGCATTTCTGCTTTGACCCGGAGCTCGCACCCGAGGGCAAGTCGGCTGTAGTCGTCTTCCTCCCGAGTGACTACGATTATTGGGCGGAACTCGCCCGCGACAGGCAGCGGTACAATGCGGAGAAAGAGCGCATCGCCACGGAAGTGCTCGATGCTATGGACGAAAGGTTCCCGGGTTTTCGTGACCGGGTCGAGGTCAAAGACGTCGCCACCCCCATGACTCTCGAGCGTTACACGGGCAACTGGCGCGGAAGCTACGAGGGCTGGATGCTCACGAGAGAGAACAGCAAATATATGGTGCGGCCGATGAAGAGCACCTTGCCCGGCCTCGATGGCTTTTACATGATCGGGCAGTGGTTGCGGCCTGGTGGTGGGTTGCCTCCCGCGGCGATGAGCGGGCGGGACGTGATACGGGCTATCTGCAAGAAAGACTCCAGGAAGTTCACCACGACTGAGCCCGCTTAGAGATGGCTTCCAATGCGCTGACCGTCATCTCTTGCGTTACTTGATCGCCACGATTATCAGGACGATTGCCGCAACGGCGAATCGATAGATGATGAACGGGGTCAGCGTGCCCTTGCGCAGGTATTGCAGCATGAATCTTATGGCAACCAGCCCGACCAGGGCCGACATGAAGAAACCCGGGAGGAAGATCTGCGCGAAGTGGGGAGGCAGGCCGTGCTTGGCGAGCTTGTAACCCTCTAAGATTCCGGACCCCGCAAGTATGGGCGCGGCCATAAGGAACGCGAAGCGCGCCGCCGCTTCGAAGTCGAGGCCGCTGAAAAGCCCACCGGACATCGTTATCCCCGACCGTGATACGCCGGGAGCCAGGGCCAGCACCTGCGCGACTCCCACGACGCCGGCGTCCCTGCCGCGAATCAGCTCGATGTCCCGGGCCTTGCTGCCAAAATACTGTGCGGCCAGCATGACGAAAGTCACCGTCAGCATGCATATGGCGATCCAGAAAGGCGTGCTCAGATGGCCCTCGATGGTATCGCCCGCCGTGGCTCCCACGACCGCGGCCGGTATCGTGGCCAGCACTATCATCCAGGCAAGCCTCTCGTCGTAGTTCCATCCGCTGGGCCTGGACGTGAAACCGGTGAAGAAGCCTTTGATCAGCTTTATCCAGTCGCTGTAGAAATAGACCAGCAGGGCGATGAGCGTTCCTATGTGCAATGCCACGGAAAATGCGAGTGCGGTCGTGTTTATTGTCGAACCGGTCG
>DATCGY010000090.1:0-11855 GCA_036508635.1 Candidatus Anoxymicrobiaceae bacterium | reverse complement strand
CCCATCACCATCAAGCATGAACCAACCGCCAAGGCAAGAACCAGTAAACAGATAACTCCCCGTCTCATACGTACCTCCCGTTAAAAAAAGAACCCGATCAAGTATTGATCGGGCCGGTTTCACCACTCGCTCGCCACGGGCCAGGTGACCAAATTACAACCCGCGGGTCACAGCGTCCCTCTCGGTTCCTATTCGGAGCTGATAGGGTCTTAAGCACAACAGCGTTGAAAGATCTTCAGATCGATCAGCGCAAATGCAGTGCTTCCTGTCTATAGATATGCTATCTTTGGGTTTTTTTCAACAGTAATGAAGGTTTTTCACCCGTTTGGGCGACACGGAGAAATATCGTAAAAATCGACACCTGATGTCATGAAGAAGCAGCCTCCGATGCTATTCTCTGTTTGGAACCAACCGAGAATGGCAAGAAAGGAGGCTGGTAGTCATGCTACACGCCGGTATGGACTTGCACAAGAAGTTCAGCGTCGTGAGCGTCATCGACGATGACTGCGAGCTCCTGATAAGGGGCAAGAGGCTGGAGAACAGCGAGACCGAGATAAGGGAGTTCCTCTCCGGTTTCGACTCAGAGGTGAGGGTGGTGCTGGAAGCGGGGCCGAACTGGAACTGGATGTGCGACCTTCTAGACGAGATGGGCCTGGAGAACAAGCTCGCCCACCCCTACAGGACCAAGGCGATAGGCTCTGCCAAGATCAAGACGGATACCCTGGACTCGCTTGTTCTTGCCAGACTGCTCAGGAGCGACTTCATCGCCGAGGCCTACAAGGCCGACCACGCGACCAGGCAACTGCGAGAGCTGGTCAGGATGAGGGCATACCTGGTGCGATCACGGGCGGGATACAAGAACAAGGTACACGCGGTGCTGACCAGGATGAACATACCCAACCCGTTCTCAGACCTCTTCTCCAAGAAGGGGATGTGCTACCTGAAGGGTCTGGAGCTCGCACCCGCCTACCGCGATTCGGTAGATGCCTACCTGGGCATGATCGAGGCCCTCGGGGTGCAGATAGACCGGGCGGATGGGCTCGTCCACGAGAAGTTCTGTGAGCGTGCAGATGCCCAGCTGCTTGCCACGGTCCCGGGGATAGGAGAGTTCCTGGCTCTCATGATCGCGGGGGAGATAGGCGACATATCCCGGTTCAGCTCGGCCAAGGGGCTCGCCTCCTACTCCGGGCTGGTGCCTTCAACCAGCCAGTCGGGGAACACGACACGTCGGTTCGTACCGGCATATTGTGCCTCTCTCAGAAGCACGGATAGATGTCTGAAGGCGCTTCGCCTCGATATGCCATGACAGAAGAGAGCTGAAAACAAAAGGGAGCTTGACGTTGGCTGCTTTTTCATAGATGAAAACCGTTGCCCGCTCGTCGAGCGTCTCGCCTCCGTGTACCGCGAGGCCGGCTTTGACGATTCTCGGGCCCATATTCAGGAAGGCGTTCTCGATGACGCCTTTGGCACGAACGACTTCAAATCTCATCTGCCGGCCCCCGCCTTCAACAGGTGCCATCCCATCACTTCTGTTATCATATTTTTTGCCGAAGCAAGAAAGACTCGTATACCCGACTGGGGGTCGTAATGGACGTCAAGCGCCCGAATACCGCCCGGAAAGGGAAGGGGCCGCGCGCTCGCTTTGCCTTTCAGATAGCCGTCATGGCCACCCTCGTCATCCTCCTGTTACTACCCGCCTGCCAGTCGCTGGCTTTTGCGGCATCGGCGCCCGCGGGAGGGCCGCAGCCGCCCGAAGGGCTCGAGGTCTTTCCTCGCCAGGAGGACCTAGGCCTGCGTGTCACGCTCTCATGGAACCACCGCCCCGAGTGCGCGGGGTACAAGGTATATCGCGCCGACAGGCCAAACGGCTCTTACGTATACGTTGGAGGGGTGTCGGCTTCCACGATGGAAGCTTTCCCGTTCTTTCTCGATAACGACATAAAGGGTGGCGCCACCTATTACTACCGCGTGTCCGCCCTCGATCAGAACTGGCAGGAGGGCCCGCAATCAGCTCCCGTCCAGGCGCGTCCGAAGAAGTACAGGCGGGCGACCGCCGTCACGAAGTCTATCGTGGTATCGCTGGCCGACCAGCGTGTGTACTTCTTCGAGAGCGGGGTCATAGTCAATATCCTGAGATGCAGCACCGGGGCCGGGGGGATCACCCCCACCGGCAACTATCACATAATGGATCATCGCGGCACCGTCAGCGGATGCAACTACTGGATGGATTGGAAGCCGAACTACGGGATGCACTCCTGGCCGAGCTACCTCGGGGAATACGAGGAGAACCTCGGTGTGACCCCGCGGTCGCACGGTTGCATCCGGCTTCATCCACTGGAGGCCTACTGGCCGTATTACTGGGCCCCTGACGGCACGCCGCTCACGATAATCCCCGGCTCTTACGGGCGGATGCCTCTCAAGGGAGCTCTCTGTTCGAACGGCGCTCCCGCTCCGTCAAAGACGTGGTACTTCGCCGAGGGCTATATAGACGCAGAGTTCACCGAGTATCTTACGTTCTTCAATCCGGGAGCTTCGGCGGTCAATGCGCACACCACCTATTACCCCGAGGGCCATCCGCAGGTAGTCGAGAATTACTTCCTCGCGCCCGGGACGAGGTTCACGGTGTCTGTCAACAGGGTGAGCGGGCTGCCCTGCTCGTACGGCCACGGGATAAAGGTGGCGGCTGACGGCCCCGTGGTCGTCCAGCAGTCGGAGTATTTCAACATGGCAGGCAGGAGGGGTGGGACATGCTATCTCGGCGCGACCGCCCCGTCAAAAACCTGGTACTTCGCGGAGGGGTACACGGGGGCTCTCTTCAGCACGTACCTTCTCCTGTTCAACCCGAGTAAAAAGACTACCAAATGCCACGTGACCTACTATATTCGCGGCAGCCAGGCTTACTTCCACGACTTCACCATGCCCCCGGAAAGCCGCGGCACGACCCTTGTGAACGCGCTTCCGGGTTGCAACGGCAAAGAAATCTCAATCCGTGTTGATTCGACCCAATCGGTTGTAGCCGCCCGGTCCGAGTATTACGACTGGACC
Source organism: Candidatus Anoxymicrobiaceae bacterium (assembly GCA_036508635.1). GTDB lineage: Bacteria > Actinomycetota > Geothermincolia > Fen-727 > Anoxymicrobiaceae > FEN-727. The sequence continues at coordinate 8,810 of DATCGY010000090.1, read as the reverse complement.
GGTAACCCCAACGGCGTCAACGGCGGGGATACAGTCACCGGTCAGAACAAGACGGCAAAGACGTGGTACCTCGCCGAAGGGTGTACCGGTAATTACTTCGATGAGTATATCCTCATGCTGAACCCGACCGGGCAGGTCGCGAACGTGAACGTTGAGTTCTGTACATCTAACGGCCCGTTCAATTACCAGTGCAATGTCGCGCCATATTCACGCGGTACGGTGGCCGTCGATTCCATTCCCGGTCTCGCCAGCGCTGATACTGCCGCGATCGTGCATTCAGACAGGGACATCGTGGTAGAGAGGTCCATGTACCTGGCGCGCGACTCACGTCGCGGTGGCAGCCAGACAGGAGGAGTCACGGCACCTTCGAAGGACTGGTACTTCGCCGAAGGTTTCACCGGCGGCACTTTTGATGAATACCTGCTGGTGTTGAACCCCGGAACGGAACCTACTACCGTGACGTTCCTCTTCCACGTCGAGAATGGAGCCGATGTCGGTGCTACATTCGGGGTCGCGCCCAAGAGCAGGTTCACGCTGCACGTCGATGATGTCCCGGGCGTTGAATGGACCGGGAGCGCGGTTGAGGTTCATGCTGACAAGCCGGTTGTCACCGAACAGGCAGAGTATTTCTGCATGCCTCAGTAAACGTGCGACCGGCCGGGCGCACGTCACAGGTTGTCGAACGCCTGAACATGGGCAGACATTGCTGTGATCTTCTTCCTGGATGTTTCTTGGAGGTAACGAGCGGATGGAATGTGAGTTCTGCGGTGAGAGCCTGAGCGAAGGCGCGCTCGCCTGCCCGCGGTGCGGAAGTCCGATAACCAGGACCGCGCCGCCCGCTGCCACGCCCGGTTCCGCACCGGGCTCTTCGGCGCCCGGCCCGCAACGGCCGGGGCCCGGGCCAGGCCCGGATGGAGAGGTTCCGCCGTGGGAGATACAGGCGGAACCTCGAAAAAAGATCTCACCCTCAGGACAGGGCGCCACCCCCCGGCCGGCTTCAGCGCCGGGGCTGAGTCCGAGCGGCGCCGTTCAGCAACCTCCGCAGGTACAGCGCCCACCCGCCCAACCACCTGTGCCGCCAGCGTGGGAACAACAACCTGCTCCAACACCGGTTCCACCGCCACAGCGAGCGTTGGAACAACAGCCTCCGGCACCGGTTCCTCCTCCTTCATTGGAAGAGCAACCTCCTGCTCCAGTGACAGCACCCTCATGGGACCCCATAGGAGGGCCCGGAGGCGAGACCGACGTCCCGCTTGCCAGGGAGGAAGTGGATTTCATCGCGATGGCCGAAGAGATGGTCCAGACCGACACCCCGGGCCAGGCGCCCGCGGGCCCGGTCGACACCGCCATGCCCGGCGGCACGGCAGCCGGCACGCCGGCAGGCGCCCCCGTGATCCCCCCTGGAGCCTATGCGCCCCCCGAGAAAGTAGTGCTGGACGACTCTTTGGCCAGCGGTTACAAAGGCGCGCTTGAGGCGTCCTCTGTTGCAGGTGCGGGAGTGCAGACTGCAGACGACCCGTTCGGGTTGACCATAACCGAGAAGGCTCCGCCCGAGACACAAACTGAGGTCCATGGCGAAAAGAGCCGCCTAAAGACGGTCATGAACGTGGCAGTGATAATCATTGCGATACTCCTCGCGGGAGGGGTCGCGTACGCTGGGGTCTATTACGGGTTCCTTCGCAAGAAGACCGCCTCGCCCGCGGAGCCGGTCGCCGCTCTTCAGGACTATGTAAAAGAGGTGCTGTCCGGCGATCAGGTGAGGATCAACTCCGTGTCCGTTCCCGGGGCCGCTTACGGCAGCGAGATAATGGCCATCGTCGAGCCTCTCACGAAACAGGGAGGAGTGGCATCGCTCAAGAGTTTCGAGGCCAGGACCACCAGCATGACTCCGGCCGGCAAACCGACAAACGCCACGGTGGAAGTGTCGAAACTGGTGGTGAACATGGCGGCGGACGGAGAGACGCAGGTCTACGACCTCCTAAGCGCATCCTCTACGAACAAGCTTCGAACGACCGTGACTTTGATCAACCAGAACGGCACCTGGAAGGTGAACAACTGAGACGCCGACACGGGTGTTTCTACCGGCCGGGCATATCGACGGTCTTCGGTGTCGAGTAGTACACCACGGCTCCGTTCACTACGAGACCGATCCTGTAGGTGTACGAATACCCGGCGGAGACCGAGTTGTCCTGGAAGGTGAAGAAGACGTTGGTTGAATCCACTGTCTTCGTAGTGGTGGTTCCGACAGGTGTGGAGGATCCGCCGGGAGCGTTCTCTATAACCCTTTCGACCACGAATCCGGTGAAAGTCGTTGCGCCGGAGACCCCCCATTCCAGGGTGATTCCGTTAGGTCCCGCGCTGGCGCTCAGCGTGATGGAGACATCCTGCAGTGCGGGCCCGCTATCCACGAAGATCACTACAGTATTGCTGTAAGCCGATACCTCGCCTGACTCCAATAACGCCGCCAGGCGATATTGATAAGTGTGGCCGCGATCTATGCTGTCGTCAGTCGCCGACGAGATCGACGTGTCCGAGTACCTGGCGATCTCAGATGCCGGAAACCCGGGCTCCGAGTGCTCCGAGCGAAGGAGTACGAGCGAGTTGCACTTGATGGGTGTGGAGAAGGTCCAGTCGAGGGATACCCCCTGGTCTCCGACCGTGCCGTTCAGCACTACAGGCTGGGAAGAATCCTCCGGAGCCTGTTCTTCGGGCTGGCTGGCCAGCGGTACGTCGAGCTTTCCGTAAATACCCGTCGAATAACCCGCCTGGGCGTCGCTCTGGACGCTGGCGCAAAGCCTGCCGTCAGCCAGCCGCTCGCGCGAGACAGGCTGCTTGACAGCCTTTTTCCCCTGCTTCAGCGAGACAAGCATAACCTCGCCTTCCGCGACCCGTATCGGCTGATGCTTGCCGATCTCGACCTCGACCGCATGCTCCACGGAAAGTATCTCCAGCTTACCCGCTTTCCTGTTGTCCACGTTAAAGGCCGTACCGAGCGCGGTGGACCGGACACCGCTGTTGGTGACCGCGTACCTGGTCCCGGTATGGACCCTGTGGTAAGTGTCTCCGGCAATGTGTTCGACCGTGATCGAGCTGTGCGTCATCGCCGCCACCGCCGCTTCGGATTCATCGCTGACCCGCATTATGCTGCCCTCTGGAAACGTCACGCTGACGAATGACCCCTTTCCCGTTTTCACGGTCCAGCCGGCCGTCATCTTCGCACGCTCCGAAGCAGCTTGCCACTTTCCGCCCGGCGGCTTGACGCTCACCGTTCCTCTCAGCGACCCGAGAACGGCGATGCTTCCGGTTGGGGCAGGCTTGCTCCCGCTCATGAATGCGGGAACGATAACGCCTACCAGCACAGTGGCAAACACAAGGATTGCCGCGGCGACAAGGCTCGCCGTCCTGAGCCGGCGGTGATGGCCGGCTTGCCGTCCGTAAAGGTGCCTGCGCTGCAGGGAAAGCAGGTGTCTCACCATCCTGTCGAGCACCTCTTCATCCATGCTTGTATCAGGAGGCACGAGCGAACGTATTGCAACCGCTGCCTCGTTCGATTCATCGAACGACTCGTCGATCTTGATTGCTCGTTGTCTTGCCCGTATCTTCATATCAGTTCCTGTAGGGGGCCGCCGGCCGACTGTCTCCTCAGCTCTTCCAGACCTCTCAATATCCTCTTCGAAGCTGCGCTCTCGGTGATACGCAACGTCTCTGCGACTTCGCTGACCCGCATGTGCCCGAAATACCTTAGCGCCAACGCCTCCCTGTACTTCGCCGGCAACTGCTGGAGCAGGTCCAGTAACCCGAGGTACAGGTCCAGCTGGTCGACACCGGGGTCTCCCCGCACTGTCACGGGAAGTACTTCGTCCTCAAGCGGCGACTCACGCTTGCGCCCACGGCTCCTGTAATGGTCCGTTATGCAGTTAGTCGCGATCCTGTATATCCAGGTGGAAAAAGACGCCTTCGAATCGTCGAACGAGTCCAGGTTCGTTATCGCCTTCTCGAATACCATCGAGGTTATGTCCTCGGCGTCCTGGATGCTTCCGACCCTCTTCAAGACATAGTTATATATCCTGGGTATATAGTGGCCGCACAGCTCTTCAAGCGCCTCGGGCGAGGTCAGCGCCTCTTTGACCAGCTCATCTATTCTCGCGCTCGACCGCCCGGGGACAACCCTGAGATCCGACCTCTTGTTCGTCTGGTGTATACGTCTCTCGGACAAGAAATCTCCCATACGGCGAGCGGTCGTGCCCGTTGGCATCTATGTGCAGGTCCCGGCACCCCCTCGGCCGAGATCTCGTCTCCGTGCACCGTGCCCGGAGATATGATTATATTAGCAGGATATGCGGCGTCCCCGAATGACGGAGCGATTATGAGAGAAGAGCTGTACGAGAACTTCTTGTACTATCCTGAGGAGCTTGCGGCCGAGATGCCGCCACCGGAGTGGGTACGCGGCGCGGACGAGGTCTGGATGGAGACCGAGGACGGGGTCAGGATCCACGGCCTCTGGTGGCCCGAGCCCGCGGGGAGGCCCGCCGTCCTGTTCCTTCATGGCAACGCTCAGGACGTCTACTCGTGGTCGCTGGTGCGCGAGGACCTGGAAGCACTCGAGTGCAGATTGCTCTTGATCGACTACCACGGGTACGGCAAGAGCGAAGGTCATCCGCACGAGACCGGACTCTACGCCGATGGAAGAGCGGCTTTGCGCTGGCTTGAAGAACGCGGAGTCCCGGAGAGTGAGATCGTACTGTTAGGCAAGTCGCTGGGAGGCGCCGTGGCCTGCGAGATCGCCCGGGGTAGAAACCTTGAGGGGCTCATCCTCGAATCGACATTTACCTCGCTCGCGTCCGTGGCAAGAGAGCTCTTTCCTTTTCTTTCCGGCTACTCGCCTGATCCCGATGCATACAACTCCGTCTCGAAACTCCCCGAGATACATTGCCCCGTACTCGTGATACACGGCGATGCGGATATGCTGATACCGGTCGGTGAGGGGTTGGCGCTCTACGAGGGCGCAAACGAACCAAAGCAGCTCTACATCGTCAAAGGCGCCGGACACAACGACGTCTCCCTTTTTACCGGAAGAGACTATGGGGCTACTATCCGCACGTGGCTCGATAGCATGGAGGTACGATGAATATCCGGTCATGTACGAGTCCCTCACCGGAAACACCGCGTTCGGTGTCGAAATCGTGAGGTCGGTCCTGCAGAGTATGGGGCACGATTGCGAGGCATGGCGCTACAGCCTCGATAATCGGGTCAAGAATGGATTTCAGGCAATCACTTTTCGATAAGCTTTGATACGGGGATGCCGCAGAGGAACCTGAAAGGTTCTGAGCCGGTGTTGCGGTATTGATGGCGGATGCCGGGAGGGACAAAGACGACGTCTCCCGGTCCCACCGAATGAAAGTTACCCTCGATCATCACCTCACCGCTGCCCGAGACGACGAAGTTCTCGTGCTCGTTTGGGTGTGCGTGGTCCGGAGTGTTACCACCCCGGGCTATCTCGAGCATCCTGAGGTTATACACCGGCGCACCATCGAGTTTTTCGTCGATAAGCCTGCGTATGGTCACGCCGGGAGCCTCGTCACCGAAAACGATCGCCGGAATCTCTTCGAAATGCGCCACTTTCGCCACCGGCCGGTTCTCAGTCATTTGAATGTCCCCCCATTGTCAGACGCCCATGCGTTATGCGCTCGCCCCAATTATAGGCGATGCAGGTCCGGGCTCATTTGGTGATTGTGCTAGGGACCGGAACGGACCGGTTATGAATATAATAGGCTCATCCTCCAGGAAGACGGCGGACCACCGGCTTTCGACGTCGCATACCAGTCGATAGTTCGAAGCGTCCTGGAGGACCGGACCGATTGGCGATGAAGCAGTTTGAACGGAAATGAAACCGCTGTCTTCCCGGGGTTCCCGGGTACATGCTGGCAGGGGCGGGATATGGCCGGAGAGAGATCGCTCCAGAGCGACGAACATTACAGGTCGACAACGCGCAGGCTGTGGCTGGGCATCGTCCTCGGCATAGTCCTCGTGGTCGGTGAGATATTTTTCGGGGTCTTCTCCAAGAGCCTCGCGCTCATGTCGGACGCGGCCCACAATGCGGCGGACATACTCGCCGTCGGCCTCGCACTGTTCGCGGTATACATGATCAGGCGCGAGCCCACCGAGCGGCATACGTATGGATACGGAAGGGTGGGCATACTCACTGCGCTCGCAAACTCGGTGGGGCTGGTGGTAATCGCCTGCATACTCGCCTATGAAGCGATAAGGCGCATGCAAAATGTAAAACCAGTCAGCGGATACGCGGTGTTCGCGGTCGCCCTTGTCGCGCTGTTTATAAACTCAGCCATCGCGATGGCGCTGTTCCACGACCGTCACGACTTGAACATCAAGAGCGCGTTCCTGCACATGGTGATGGACGCCATAGTCTCGCTCGGTGTCCTGGTGGCGGGCGTCATCATCATCCTCACCAAGTGGTACTACGCCGACCCGCTTGTGGCACTGCTGATAAGTGTCTTCATAATCTTTGCCGCGTGGGGGATCATTAAGGACGCTACCGACATCCTGCTCGAATCCGTACCGCGCCACATCGACCTTGCCACGGTCCAGGGAGTCATCGAGTCCATCCCGGGCGTAGAGGCAGTCCACCACCTGCACGTGTGGGAGCTTGGCTCCGGTGTGTACGCTCTGAGCGGTCACGTGGAGGTCGAAGACCAGCAGGTCAGCGAATGCTCACCTGTAATGCAGGAGATAAGCGAAAAGTTGCTTGACGATTTCAATATCATCCATCCGACCATCCAGATCGAGTGCGCCAGCGCTTGCCCGATGACACCTCACCCCGAGCGACAGGAGAACAATAACGCGCACGCGCATCCACATGCCCATCCTCGCACACGCGGGTCCGGACATCGAGCATGAGCGCTCGAGACTCCGCAGGCGCGGACGACCTCGAAAGACCGAGGATCATCCCTTACAAGCTGCTCGACAACCTCATTCGCGATGCAAGCGCAAGGTTCTTGACAGACGCGTGTACGTGCCGCGAAGAACGCGATTGCCCGTCTTTTCCTAGCGAACTGGGCTGCCTGGTCCTGGGTGAAGGAAACGTGGCCTCCGGAGACGTCCGCGAGGTAACCGTTGAAGAGGCGCTTGAACGCACGGCCAGGGCTCGCGAGCTCATGCTCTCAGCTCGCATCGCGTACGACAGCAGCACCCTTGCTATCCACGAGTCCGAACGGGGGCGAATGCTTCCGATCTGTTTTTCCTGCACATGCTGCTGCCCGGCAACCGCTCCGAAAAGAGAACAAGACAACGATGACGGGATGAGACTCCCGGAGTTGTGGGTACGCGCGGTCGGTGACTGCTCCACCTGCGAAAAGTGCGCCCGCTCGTGCCCGTCCCGCGCCCTGGTCATGGGTCCGGACGGACCGATCTTCGCCCCCTCATGCAAGGGCTGCGGTCTCTGCGCGGCGGCGTGCCCACGCCGGAACATACGTATCGGGCTTCCAGCCGCCTCGGATGCGATGCGTTTCCTCCTCTCGCGGTCCGGGGCCACCGGTCCGAACAGTTGAAAGGACGGGGGACAGCCATCGTATAAGCCGGATTCTGTACCGTCGTGAGGCGGTGGTGGCCATCTATCTGGGACCCGCGTTACCGCGAGCCTCTTGCTGCCTACCCGGGAGTTGAAACGCGGCGGGCCACCGCTCCTCCCCTATTCGGCATCGCTCCGGGTGGGGCTTGCCAAGCCGGCCCGTCACCGGACCGCTGGTGGTCTCTTACACCACCGTTTCAGCTTAACCTTCCGCGCCTCGGCCGAAGCGGTCGGCGCGGCGGGTCTTTTCTTTTCTGTGGCGCTATCCGTCGGGTCACCCCGCCTGGACGTTATCCAGCACCCTGCCCTGTGGAGTCCGGACTTTCCTCGAGGCCTTGCGGCCCCGCGACCACCCGGATGACTGTCCCCACGGCTATTCTAGCACCAACGTACAGGTTCTCATGCGGGATGATGATCGCGGCTGCATAATCGTTATGTGGTCACGAAGGAACGGGAAAGTCTGGCGAGGGGTGTCCTCTTCGGAGTGAGTCGGCCTCCGTCGAATCGACGAGAGGACACCCCGAGCAACCTACAGCCAACTGGAGGCGTCGAGGCCGTCAAGGTGGCAGCGGTCGTTGAGCTCCTCGAGGTTGGAGAACATCCCCTTGTAGTTGATGGTGGTGACCGAGGCGAGGTCCACCGTCAGCCTGAAGAGGTGCCCCAGCGGCAGGCCGAGCACGGCCGAGATGATCGCGCGGATGGGTCCGCCGTGGCTGGAGGCCATGATGATCCCGTCGGGGTGAGCGGCCGTAGCCTCGGCGAACCACTCCATGGCGCGGTCCTGCACCGACAGGAGCGACTCACCCCCCGGGACCGTGATCGACGTCGGGTCCTCGGTCCATCTCTTGAGGATGTCCCCGTCGTTGGCGAGAATGTCCTTGAAAGTCTCGCCGTCCCACCTGCCCAGGTCGATCTCGCCGAGGCGCTTATCCGTTATCGCTTCCTGCCCGTGCTCCTCCGCGACCGCGACGGCCAGCTCGTGGCACCGGGACAGCGGGCTGGTGAATATCGCGGCGAATTGAACCGACGAAAGACGCTCGACCACCCGTGCGACCTGTTGCTTGCCTACGTCGTCGAGGGGGACGTCGGCGGTGCCGGCGTACCTGCCCTCCGCATGCCAGGCGGTGCGGCCGTGGCGTACCAGTAGTAGCTTGCTCAATCCGTCTCCTTTGCTGGGTGCTGCGCAACGACGGCACAATTATACATGGAGAAAACGCGCCATTGG
>DATCGY010000089.1:0-9179 GCA_036508635.1 Candidatus Anoxymicrobiaceae bacterium | reverse complement strand
TGGGTGAATCCGTACCGGAGGCGATCATCGAGGCCCAGAGGCGCTACGGAAAACTGAGCATGGGCGCGGACAATTGGAGGAAGAGCGGCTACGACTTCAAGGGCACGGTGGCCACGCGAGGCCTGGGGAATATCACGTCGTTCAAGGCCGATGAAAAACGCCTCACCCTCACCCTCGAGAACCCCAGCATGCACCTGGCCATGGTGGGAATGGCAATAGCCCTCTACGAGCTGGCATGGGGGGCGGAGGAATCCACCCACGAATGGCACAGCACCGACGACGGCGATCTGATAATAACCGTCGAGTTTTGAGACCCCGTCGGGTGGCTCGTAGAAACTGCCGAACTACATCAGTCCGAGCGCGGACTTGAATCCTCATCGATGGGCGCCGTGCTTGTTATAGTGGTGGCCTGCGCGTTGAATGCGGACACTTGAGGGGCTGCAACAACCGCGCTCTGACGGTGCGCCCTAGCCCTGTCCCGCCAGTGGAGAATCGAGAACACCAGCGCCGCTATCAGCAGTCCGGAACCAACGAGCAGGCACAAAATTCCCACCAAACCCCAGCTCAGGTTGCCGCTCTTAGAGTTCTGGCTGGTAAAAGCGATACCGAGAAACACAAGGCCGGCAATGAAGAGTACGAAGCCGGGGATAGCCAGAAGGTTGCTTGTCTTCGCCTGCTTTTTAGCGCTGGCCGCAATATCGCTCGCGGGAGGCCCCGCGGGGGAAAAGTGCTGAGCGCTTATTGCCGGCGTTACCGGAGCAGGCGGTATGGGCGCAGATGGCGCGGCTTCGGAAACGGGGGGCTCAATCGGACCAGCTTCCGCCTTCACGACCAACGGCGCGCCACATTTCCGGCAGAAACGGGTGCCGGTATGAGCTGTTCCACAGGACGCACAGAAGCCCTTGGTTTCACGTTGTTCTTCCATATTCCATCCCTTGACTGCAGCGCCGCCCAACCTGTGATGTTATCCGACACCACCCTCCGGCGCCCCATATTCTACTTGATATTTTACGCATCCGAACAGTATGGTGCGCGCAACCCGGCGTCGCTATAATTGATTGACTTCAGGGGAACATTCGCAGCATGAGGTGGGCCGGCCTTGGGCGAGAGGCGACACTAGTTGGATTGGCTCAAGGTCCTCGCTGTCCTCCTCCTCATCTACTTCCAGAACGGTGTTGCGGAGGCAAGAGATGGATGTCGCAGCCGCCAGAGCGATGGAAGCGGTATATGGAGCATGTTGGATCAAAGACCAGATACGCCCGACGATCTCATTCTACAGTGTTTTAGAGGTTCCTATCCCTTGAGGTAGAAGAACCAATTCGATGTCGATGGTCGATGACGGCGGAAGCACATGAGCGTAAGGGGTGAGGGCACAGTGGGTGAAGAGACCAAGCCCGAAGAGAAAGACCTCGCAGACCAGATATCCGATATGATGCACGACCTCGAGAAGCATTTCACGAAGGTCAAGAATCCGAACGAGACGTTTCAGGAACAGCTGACACCGCTTAAGAAGTTGGCTCTGTTCGTCACGGAGCATGTGGGGACGATGGGGTTCTTCTTCATCGTGTTATTGTGGACGGCGTTCTGGTTGGGCTGGAACGTCCTCGCCCCGAAGTCCGTGAAGTTCGACCCTTATCCCGCGTTCGTGCTCTGGCTGATCATCTCGAACATACTGCAGATACTTCTCATGCCGTTGCTGCTGATCGGGCAGAACATCCAGGGGATACGCGCTGATATCAGGGGCGAGCACGACTACGAGACCGACCAGAGGGCGGAGAAGGAGATCAAGACCGTCCTGCTCAACTTCCAGAAGCAGGAGAAGTTGATATTGCAGATCCTCGATAAGGTCGAGGCGATGTCAAAGACGCAGGATGCGGGTGAGGAAGGCGCGCCCGGCGGGTGACGTGCGTCAACGTGACAGGACCTCGGTCAGCGTCACGATCTCTCGGTCCGAGTCCTTGAGGTCTCTGATAGCGGCTGGCATAAAGCTTCTTTGCTTGACTCGCTGTAAATGGCATGCTGACGCGGAAAAGGCTTGGAGCGGGTGAACCGGCTCGCTATTAAGGCGACATCGAAAGCCGAGGAACCTTTCCGCACTTTATCTGTCGTCCGCCATCCATGAGAGTCTTGATTTTAGGACTTGATACTGCGGGCCACTCTTCAAGGCCCCGAAGTTGAAGCTTCCCGTGCCGCGGAGGGAAATGGGGTTCAATTCAGGGAGATCACCTTGGTCACCCTGGTGAGCGTGATCACATGGGTGAACATCCCCTTGATCTTCAGGTCGCCCTTCATCAATTTCTTGACGAGCCCCCGGCCAGTCTCGTCGAAGTAGTTGGGAACGCCGAATATTATGTTGATGTAAAGAAGTTCCAGCAAGGTTTCGGAGTCGGTAACGATAGAAATATCCGGCTTGCCAACCTTTCCCCCGTGGACCACCAGCTTGCCCCGGCCGAAATCCATGGTCATGCCCAAGTCCATATCATTAATAAATATGAATACCCTCGTTTTCAGGCTGTTGAAGACCTTTTCCTTCTCAGGCCTCTCAAGGCTGACCTCGAGCATCTGGGCCAGCATGCCCGCGAGCTCTATCCCCTCCGCCTCTGGAGCCAGGGTTATATCAGCCATCTTTCAACCTCCCGCTGTTTGCGGCACGCGACATCGGCCTTTTCTCAAGCGCGCGACGAGCCCCGCGAAAAACGTCTCCAGCCGAAATCAGTCATTGCCAAAGAGGCCAGACCCCTGGTGGTGCCTGCTAAGAGCTCATCCTTGCTCCAGATACTAGGTTCATGCCGGAAATCTGTCAAAAAAGAAGCTGTTGGGTGATGATGTTCCCCGAGGCACCAGACCGCTCTCCGCTTCAATCTGTTGGCTTGACAGGGCACAAAGGGAAACCTGGTGAAGACCTGGCGGGCAGGGTTCAAGGCCTTCGCGGTTCATAAAAAAATGAATTGACGCATATGTAGGCCGGATATAAGATGAGAAAGCACTTTTCCCGGACAAGGCCCGGTACCGCCTTGGTGCGATACGTAGTTCCCGAGCACAGGGGGTGGTTGTATGCCAATCTTTGAAAGCACGGAGAAGATGTACGAGATTCTGGGATATCTTTTCCAGAAGCTCGCCGACGATCCGGAGGTTGGCCCCAGAGCCAACGACGAAAACATCAACATCGTTTTCTACATCAACAACCCCGATGGCGATTTATGGCTGCTTCACGGCGATCCCAAGCCCACCGTTTGTACCGGGGCGTGCGACGCGGCGCCGGACATAGAGATGTGGATCTCCGGGGACGACTGCCACGCGTTCTGGCTGCAGAAGGCAACCCTTCCCGTATTGCTGGCCAAGCGGAAAGTCAAGGCAAAGGGGCCCATGGCGAAGGTGCTCGGGTTACTGCCCCTCCTCCAACCTGCATACGATGCTTACCCGGCTATCTGTGAGAAATACGGCCTGCCCACCGACGTATAAACCTCCTATTCCTTGTAGCTGGCTAGTTGGCTTGTCTGATTCCTTCGAAGGAAATGGAGGTGACCATGGAAAAAGCGCTGCGAGAATACGAAGAGAAGCGACAAGAGGGAGCCCGCCTTGCTGGAAAGCTGCTGCTTGCGTCGGCGGTAACCGCGCCCCGGGTGGGCGGCATAGACGAAATCAGCGTGCAGTACATCGAGGAGCAGGACACCATAGAAGAGATGGCCATCGTTATCGACAAGATGGCCTCCGACAATCCCGCCTGGGGCTTCTTCCGATCCGATGCGATACAGGTAAGGGACTCAGACGTGGTTCTGGTCATGGCCGACCGCAGGTCCGGGCACGATCCCATGGACTCTAACTGCAATCTGTGCGGGTACAGCCTTTGCGATCAATGGAGGCAGGTGCCCAAGCTCTCCAATGAGGCAAGCGTGGCATTTCGAGGGCCTTTCTGCCTTCTGCGCTCAATGAACGTCGCTTACGCCCTGGGGGGCGCGGTGACCCTGGCAAGGCAGTTGGGAATCGACTACACGGTGAAGATGTCCGTGGGAGCCGCGGCGGTAAGGATGGGCCTGACCCCCTACAAATCGGATGTCGCACTTGGATTTCTCGCCTCGGTCACAGAGAAAAGCCCCTTCAAGGACCTGCCCAGGAATTACGACCAATATAACTCCGCAAGTCTGGAGAACCGCCTTATAGGGCGTCTTTTCCCGACGTTCCGGTCTATCTACAGCTGAGGAGGTGAGGAAATGGCGATCATCAACCAGGAGGAACTCCTGAAAGGCGGGCTGGATCGAGCGGTGGAACTGATGGCCGTCGCCGCCAACACCGCGATGATGTTTGGGAAGCAGAAGCTGAAGATCGTCAGCATGGGACCCGAGGAGTTCGAGGATCTTTCGGGATTCTGCGAAGGCATAGCCGGCCTCTCACCCCTGGCGGACAGGGACGGCAGGAGCTTCGCCGACCTGGCAAAGGAGGATGCGCGGGCCTTACTCATCGGGGCCAATCGCAAGTCAGTCTACAACTTCGACTGCGGTGCCTGCGGGTACGCCACCTGTGCCGAGCTGAACCGCACTCCGTTGGTCGAGGGGATAGTGGCCAATGGGCCCTGTTGCCATTTTGCGGTCTACGACATGCACATGGCAGCGATGGCCGCAGCTGCCGCCGCCTGGCGCATGGGGCTCCACTGCCGTGTTTTCCAGACTGTTGGAACCGCGGCTACCGCGTGCGAGTTCATCACCGACATCGACTTCAGTGTCGGCGTGGGGGTAAGCTACCAGCAAATCGATCCATTCTTCGATCGCCACAAGTACTGGACGGACGAGGAGTGGAAGGAGAAGTTCGCCCAGGATTTTCCATCCTTCGCACGCAGATTCATTGGAGCCGTGGAATAGTAATACCAGATAGCCGCAGCGGGAAGGGAGGCCCCACATGGCTGAAGGAAACCCTGCGCTGCTTTCCAACATCCTGGAAACCAGGGTCGATGAAAAGCCAGACACCGTTGGCATCATATTCGAAAACGGAGGCCTGTATCCAGATGAGCTGATCACCTACAGGGAGATGCTGTCGAACTCTATCAAACTCGCGATAGGCCTTCGCGAGCTGGGGTTTGAGAAGGGGGACAAGCTGGCCCTGGTCATGCGCAATCACCCGGAGGTGCTTTATTCCTTTATCACCTCGACTCTGACCGGCATCGTGGCGGTTCCCATAGACCCCCGCTCCAAAGGCGATAAGCTCACTTATCAGCTCACCGATTCCAACTCCAGTGGCGTGATAACTACCGCCGACCTTCTCCCCGACGTGGAGGCCGCGATCAAAGGCGCTCCAGATGTTCAGAAGGTCATCTTGAACCTGAAGCCGGACGCGGACCCCGGACTGAAGGACACTTACGTCACGGTCCAGGAGATGCTGGAGGGTCCGGAAGCTCTGGGCCTTCCAAACCGCATCGACGATCCCAACCTGCCCTTCGAGATTATCTATACCTCCGGAGTGATGGGGAATCCCAAAGGAGTACAGATAAAGTCATCCAGGACCTTGATGTATGTCGTGCTGGCGCACATGGTATGGAAGTACACGCCGGAGGACATTCCCTACACGGGCCTGTCACTCACTCACGGAAACGCCCAGGCTGTGACCATGATGCCCGCCCTGGCGGTAGGCATCCCCGCGGTTATCGGGCAGCGCTTCTCGAAGAGCCGGATCTGGGATATATGCCGCAAGTACGGTTGCACAACCTTTTCCCTGCTGGGGGGAATGATGGCCGGCATCTATAACGAGCCCCGGAAGCCGGACGATGCCGACAACCCGGTAAAGGTCGTTATCTCGGCGGGGACTCCCCTGCCTATATGGGAGGCCTTTGAGAAGCGTTTCAACGTACAGATCCTGGAATGGTACGGAGCGGTGGAGGGAGGGTTCGCCTTCAAGCCCATCGGCGAGGGTCCCGTCGGCTCCTTCGGGAAACCTATCGAGGGCGTCATGGAGATGCAGGTGGTCGACGAGAACGATAACGAGGTGACCGGCGGAGCCTCCGGTGAGCTGATATGCCGTCAGGCCGGCACAAACGCGGAAGTGGATTACTACGGGAAGCCCAAGGCTTCAGCTGAAAAGACACGGGGAGGCTGGCTGCGCACCGGAGACATGGTCCACCGCGACGAGGAGGGGTGGCTGTTCTTCGACTACCGCAAGGGCACCGCCCTGAGGAGGTCGGGGGATTTCATCAAGCCGGAGTACGTGGAAAAGGTGATTGGCGAGCACCCCGATGTGTCAGAGGTTTGCGTCTACGGCATTCCCGCTTCCTCCGGCGCGCCGGGTGAGAGCGACCTGGTCGCGGCCATGACCCCATTTCCCGGAAAGGAGCTCGACCCGGCTTCCGTCTTCGAGGCCGCTATTGCCGGGTTGGAGCGCAATTCCGTTCCCAGCTATATCCAGATGGTAGATGAGATACCAAAGAGTCCGTCAGAGAAGTACCTTGACCGGATATTGAAAGAGCAGTTCTCGCCGGAGGCGGACAACGTCTACAGGCTCGAGGATTACGCATCCTAGAGCGGGTTGACGGTCCGTCGTGGGAATAAAAAGGAGATGGTATAGGTGGCGGCCCCTTATCTGGACTTGAACCTGGATCTCGACAAGACCCAGGAAATGCAGAGGGACATGGTGCACGAGTTCGCCCGGGACGTGCTGCGACCCGTGAGCCTGGAGCTGGACAAGCTCGACCCCGAAGATGTGATCGCCAGGGATTCCATCCTGTGGGACACCTTAAAAAAGGGATACGAAATCGGCCTCCACAAGATACTTATCCCGGAGATCTACGGAGGGGGCGGCTTCTCTCCCTTAGAGGTGCACATGCTTTTTGAGGAGATCGGCTGGGGGAGTGTCGATTTCTGGATAGCCTTCGGCGTGGCCTGCTTCCCCGCTTTCCTCGCGAGCATGGTGCCCACCAAATACCTGGTCGACACTTTCATCGTCCCCTTCTGCGAGGACAAGGAGGCCAAGATTATCGGCTGCTGGGCCATAACGGAGCCCGATCACGGCTCCGACACGCTCGCTCCCTTTACCGAGCAGTTCTCCAAGCCGGAATGCGCCGGTTCGGTGCGGGCGAAGCTGGACGGAGACGAATGGGTTATCAACGGGACCAAGGCCGCGTGGGTATCCATGGGGACCGTCGCAACCCAGGCGGCGGTGTACCTCACTATCGATCCCGAGATGGGGATGGCCGGGGGAGGAATCTGCATCGTCCCGCTGGACCTTCCCGGGGTGAGCAGGGGCAAGCCCCTGAACAAGCTCGGCCAGCGGGCGCTCAACCAGGGCGAGATCTACTTCGACGAAGTACGGGTGCCCAGGGAGAACATGCTGGTAGACCAGGAATCCTACGAAGCTCTGTTGGACATAACGCTTGCCACCGCCAACGCGAGCATGGGCGCGGCCTTCACCGGGTTGGCGCGCGCCTGTTTCGAGGAAGCCGTGACATACTGCAAGGACCGGGTCCAGGGTGGCAAGAAGCTCATCGAGCACCAGATGGTACAGTTCAAGCTGTTCCATATGTTCAAGCTCGTTGAGGCCAGCAGATCTTTATCGCGGGCGGCAATGGAGTTCAATTTTTCCACCAACCCGCCGTATACCCAGTACTCCATCGCTTCCAAGATCTTTTGCACGCAGGCCGCTTTCGAAGTGGCAAACGAGGCGGTTCAGCTCTTCGGAGGGTATGGAGTCTCGAAGGAATCGACAATAGAGAAGTTCTTCCGTGACGCGAGAGCGGGCATGATCGAGGATGGGTCCAACGACTTCCTGGCGCTCGTGGCCGCCGATGCCATACTCAAAGAATTCTAGAGAGCAAGAGACGCGGCACCTGAAGAAAGCAAGGAGGTCGTTAAGGGACAGTGGATGATGTATACGTGATCGGGGTAGGGACCACCAGGTTCGCCAAGCATTTCGACAGCTCTGTAAAGGCCCTCGCCGCCGAAGCCGTAGAAAAGACCCTGGCTGATGCCGGTCTTGTCGCGAAGGACCTTGAGGCTGCCTATGTCTCAAACACATTCTGGGGCATGTTCGCGGACCAGCACTCCATCAGGGGCCAGGTCATGCTCCGGGCCATGGGGGTAGATGCCATACCCATCGTGAACACGGAGAACGCATGCGCGGGTGCCTCCACAGCTGTCCATCTTGCCTATACGGCGATCAAGGCGGGGATGTACGACGTGGTCTTGGCTTTGGGATCGGAGAAGATAACCCACGAGGACAAGATGCTCTCGCTCAAGTCCTACGCCACCTGCCTGGACGTGGAGGAGTTTGACAAACACATCCAGGGTTTCATTGCTCTGAGCGAGTCATTGAACCTGGAGATCCCGGATACGGGAGCACCCGGCGAAGGAAGGTCGGTGTTTATGGACCTCTACGCGGTGGGCGCCCGCTGGCATATGGCCAAGTACGGATCCACACAGAGGCAGCTGGCGGTGATCGCCTCCAAGAACCATCTCCACAGCTCCATGAACCCCAATGCCCAGTACCAGGTGAAGATGAGCGTCGAAGAGGTCCTGGCCGACAAGCTCATAGCCTATCCGTTGACACGCGCCATGTGCGCCCCGGTCGGAGATGGAGCGGCAGGTGCCATCCTCTGCTCCTCCGCCTACTTGAAGAAGCTCAACGGTGCAAGGCCGGTCAAGGTCAGGGCCTCGGTGCTTGCATCCGGACGAGAGCGGGACATAGACGACGAGGACATAGGCGTGCGCCTCTCGCGGAGCGCCTATGAGAGGTCCGGCCTGGGGCCGGAAGATATCCATACCGCCGAGGTCCATGACGCAACCGCATACGGAGAACTCCACCAGGCTGAGGCCCTCGGCTTCTGCCCGGAAGGAGACGGAGGCATTCTTGCCGAGTCTGGAGCGACCACCCTTGGGGGAAAGATCCCCCTCAATACCTCCGGGGGCCTGGAATGCCGAGGTCATCCCATCGGCGCGTCAGGCCTGGCCCAGATACACGAGGTTGTTACCCAGGTCAGGGGAGAGACAGGGGCGCGCCAGGTGGAGGGCGCGCGTATCGGCATGACCGAAAATGGTGGAGGGAATATCGGGGTGGAGGAGGCCGCGATGACTATTCACATATTTGAAAAGGTCTGACGAAGATCGCGGTTTCCAAGTGAAGAGCCGGGTTGAAACATCCCGATCATCCCTTTCCGCGCCAGTCAATATTCCAGAGGGGGTACTGCCATGAAAGCCGCTGTG
>DATCGY010000088.1:0-3232 GCA_036508635.1 Candidatus Anoxymicrobiaceae bacterium | reverse complement strand
GCGCCGCTCGGTTTCAGCGTCAGTGACCTCACCCTCATAGCCACCGCGATTTCGGAGATCAGCCGTAACATCGTCGATCACGCCGGCAGTGGTGAGATCGAGTTCAACGTGACCGACAACGGTATTAATCCCGGAATAACGATCATCGCCCGGGATACCGGGCCGGGGATCGGGGACATCGAGCTCGCCATGCAGGACGGCTATACATCAAAGAAAGGTCTGGGCCTCGGCCTCCCGGGGTCTCAGCGCATAATGGACGACTTCAAGATCCAGTCGACCGTCGGCCAGGGCACCACCGTCGTCATGAAGAAGTGGAGGCGCTGATGTGCCCGATCAGCTGCCACGGGGGGCCGGGCGTCGAATGCTCCGTGGCTGCGCGCCCGATGATTGGCCAGGCTATCTCCGGAGACACTTTTGTCTGCCATCCTTTTGAGGGCGGCACTCTTGTATGCGCTATAGACGGGCTCGGCCACGGGGAAGAAGCGGCGGTGGCGTCGGAGCTCGCGAAGGAGATAATGGAAAGGCATGCCTCCGAGTCACTCATCGATCTGCTGAAGCGTTGCGATTCGCAGATGAAGCACACCCGAGGGGCGGTTGCGAGTCTCGCGAGATTCGATACTGACGAACACACTCTGTCCTGGCTGGGAGTGGGCAACGTCGATGGCGTCCTGTATCACCACGGCTCGGACGGCAAGGTGGAAAGGGAAAGCATGGCCTCAAGAGGCGGGGTGATCGGGTATATGATGCCTTCCCTGAGAGTCTCGACGTTCGAGCTGCGGGCCGGTGACACCCTCGTACTGGCGACCGACGGCCTGTCCGGGGGATTCAGCGATCACATAGAGTACCATGCGGACCTGAGCGTGATTGTAAGCAGCCTCCTGCAAGACTACGGAAAGACCGGTGATGACGCGCTTGTCATCGCCGCCCGCTACACCGGTGGCCCCAGTTGAAACCGCACCCGGCTGATCCTCACGCGCAGGCACTCGACATCGATCAGTTCAAGCTGGATTACGAGCGCATTCTCAAGGATTTCGTGGATACCGGCACCGAAGAGCAGTTGCTCCGGGCCAGTGACCTGGGAAGGCTCGCTCTCGACAGCGATATCGGCCTCCTGGACATAGCTGGCATCCATATCAACACCGTGAACGAAATAATCAAGAGCAATGCGGCGCTGGACCCGGTAGAAGTGACCGACAAGGCGGGGAGCATCCTCCTCGACTCGATTTCCGCTTTCGATATCAGCGCCAGGGGATTCCTGGACATGCTGGAGGATGCCAGACAGAAGTCGGAGGAGGACGTGAAGGCGATCTTCGCCTCCGCGCAGGATGGAGTGCTGCTCTTCAACGAGGCGCGGACTATTATCGACTGCAACCAGGCGTTCGCCAATATGCTCGGCTTCACCAGAGAAGAGCTGGTAGAACAGAGCAGGGTCGTGGGGCGGTCCGGGCCGTTCGGGGGCATCCAGGAAGCCGCGGTAGAGCAACTGGGCGAGAAGGGCTATTTCGACGAGTTCGAGAGGACCTTCATGAAGAAGGACGGCTCTTCTGTCCTGGTGACCATCTCCGGAGCCATGATCGGTGGCAGGCACGAGGGGCCGGCCTGGCACGCGTTTGCTTTCGTCAAGGACATCACGGAGCGGAAGCGGGCCGAAGAAGCTATCTCGAGATCGGAAGAGAAGTTCCGCAACCTATATGAGTCAAGCATCGACGGCATAGTCAGCCTGGACATGGATGGGCGTATTACCGACGCGAACAAGGCCTACCTGGACATGCTGGGGTTCAGCCTCGATGAGGCCAGGAGGCTGACCTACCTTCAGATCACGCCCGAGAAATGGCATGAGATGGAAAGAGATCTCATTGAGACCCAGGTGAATGTTCACGGCTACTCCCCCCTCTACGAGAAAGAGTACCGGCGTAAGGACGGCACCGTCTTCCCCGTCTCTGTCAGGCGCTGGTTGATACGAGATGAGCAGGGGAACCCTGGCGGGGTGTGGTCGATCGTCCGCGACATCACCGATAACAAGCGGGTCGAGGAAGAGCTGGAGAGGATCAACGCCGAACTGGAAGGGTACGCCCGCTCAGTCTCACACGACCTTCGGGGGCCGCTGTCATCGATAGCCCTCGCTGCTCATGCGCTGCGCGACGTCATCGTGGAGAGCGACCCCGAGGTGCTGAGGGAGGAGGTCAGAGAGGCCGAAAAGACCATCAGGAGGAGCGTTATCAGGTCTTACGCTCTCATCGATGACCTGCTGGCGCTCGCAGAGAGCGGCCTCGCGCCGACTTCCCCATCGGACGTGGACGTCGCGAGCGTGGTCAGCACTATCCGCGAAGAGAACGCCAACGAGATCGAGATGCGCAGAGTCGCTTTCGAGACCAGCGAGGACCTCGGAGTGGTACGAGCCAGCCCCACCCAGATGTATCAGTTGTTCTCGAACCTCATCATGAACGCGGTAACGCACAACGACTCTGCCCAGCCGGTTGTGAAGGTCTCCTATCACGGAAGATCGAGTGAAGGAGCTCACCTCTACAGTGTGTGCGACAACGGGCGAGGCATCCCCGTCGAAGACTCCGAGAACATCTTCAAGCCCTTCTTCAAGCGAGGGCGTTCGTCTCGCACAGGGGTCGGTCTCGCGATCGTCGACAAGGTGACCGCGGTTTACGGCGGAAGCATCCGCGCGTACAACGACAGCGGGGCATGCTTCGAGTTCTCGCTCAACGACTGGAACCCACCGGGCGAGGAAGAATAGGCCGCCCCTGGAATACAGGGGTCGTCCTCCCTTTTGATAAACCGAACCAATCATTGGAATCCCCGTGCCACAAGGTTAGAATGGGTCGCACTTAGCAGACTCCGGTAGAGTCATCACTTCAAGTGAAAGCGACGAGTAGTACTGCATGAGAAGTTCAGCGCGCATCCTGTCAGCCGGAATCCCGCCCCTCATGCTTGTCGTTGTTGCCGCCTCGCTTCTCGTTACTCTGGTGTCTTCAGGCGGGCACGGGCTAGGAAGGCTGTTGATGAAAGTCATGGGTGGCTGAAAGATGACGATCAGGACCAGGCTTATGATCGCAATGGTGTTGGCTCTCCTGCTCGCTGCGGGTGGGATCACCTCGGCGCTTGTCACCCGCGGGAATGTCAGCAGGTCGAGCCTGCGGAACAGCTTAGCCCGGCACGTAGTATCTGACCTTCTCGCACTGAACATCCTGCGCGCCGACTACCAGTTGAACAGGAGCGAGCA
>DATCGY010000087.1:0-23345 GCA_036508635.1 Candidatus Anoxymicrobiaceae bacterium | reverse complement strand
CTTCTCCGGGGCGATAGCGTGCCTGCTGAACATCTGGCGGCTCTTCTGGCACGCTTCCTCGTCAGCGTTTATTACCGTCGTTTGCACCAGGTCGGTGTTCACCGCACCCGGGAGGATGACGCTGACCCCTATGTTGTGCTTGCGAAGGTCGAAGCGCAGGACCTCTGAGCTCCCCACCAGGGCGTGCTTGGTGCCGGCGTAAGCCACGTGCCAGGGAAGGCCGATAATGCCGGCGGTGGAAGAGACGGACACTATATGGCCGCCCTTGCCGGCGCGGACCATCTCGGGGACGAAGCACTCGATACCGTGGTACGGCCCCCAGAGGTTTATGTTGACTATCCTCTCCCACTGGTCGTGGGTCATATCCTCGACCTGGGAGAAAAGAGCGACCCCTGCTACGTTGGCGAGAATATCCAGAGGACCGAACTCCGCGTGGATATCGTCGGCCAGCGCCTTGACCGACGCGTAGTCGGATACGTCCAGAGCCCTGGCTAGGCATACCTCGCCGCCCCTCTCCTCTATCCCCCGGCGGGCTTCCTCCAGGCCATCGGAGTTGATGTCGGTCAGAAACAGCCGGGCGCCGAGCCCGGCCATGGCTGTTGCCGAAGCCCTGCCGATGCCGCTCGCGGCCCCGGTGATAAGGACTTTCTTTCCCCGTATTTCCATTTGCATCACCTCTTCAATCGTGAGCTACAAGCCGGGGCTGAGAGCCCCGGCTCAAGTGTGTCGAGCCCCGGCTCAAGCGGCTGGAGGCCGGCGCTACACGCCTCCGCTGATGTAGCCTCGTTCTCTCAAGAGCCCGTACCAGGCCTCACCCCGGGCTTGCCTGTCTAAGTATAGCCAGTGCCCGCCCACCACCTCGACGTAGTCCTTGACCCCCCAGTTCTCGATCCAGCGCCTCGTGTCCCGCGCCTCGCAGATCCGGTCTCCGGCATGGGCGACTAACCTGATCCGCCCCACATCGAAACGGGGCGTGAGGTAAAGCGGCGAGCAGAGTTCCTGTGCGCGCTCGGTCGCGCGGACGAGTGCGGAGTCGATCGGGAACCCGAACCGCCCGGGCCGAGGCTTCAGGTAGCGTTTGACCGCGACGGCGGGCACGGCCAGGAACATGAAGTCGGGTCCGCTAACAACCTGTGTCGCGTAGAGCGCCGCGGTGAAGCCGCCCATGCTGGCACCGATGATCCCAATTTTTTCATACCCGAGTTGTCGGAGCAGGAGTTGGGCGGAATGGAGGTCGTGAAGGTTCTGGGCCTGGCGCTCCACCGTGAGGGGCAGGTCGGCGGGGTCAAGCAGTCGCTGGGCCCTGGGATCGTCGCTCCGCCGCCAGTGGCCGGGCAGGGTGTGGAGAGCGAGGTCGAGGCCGAGTTGGAAGAGCCGGTCGATTTTGAACATGCGCCGGGCCTTTTTCGGTCCTCCCATCATCAGTCCGTGGATGATGAGGACGAGCGGACGAGCGGTGGAGTCATCGTGTCGCCAGAGGTGCAGATAGCCCGCGAGGTTTTCCCGGCGGGAGTTAAAGTCGTCATTCACTTCGGGGTTCCTGGGGACATAGCGGCTCGGGTAGCGGATGAGGTCGCGCCGCCCTGAAAGGAACGGCTCGGTCTCGATTATCTCTCTACCGGGCGGCTCATTGGGCAGATAGAAGAACGGGTCTCGCTCGTCCCAGCAGTCGGGGTCGTAAAAGGCGAGCCGGCGGAGATACGTTTCTCGATCGATCGAGTTTTTCTTTATGGTCAAGTCGGGAACGTTCATAAGCATGAGGTCGGGAATTCCGCCGATGGCGTTGAGGACTTTAATTTTCAGGGTCATGGATGGCCCGCTTTCATTACTGCGTCGTAAGTGTCTTTCGTTACTCCCAGAGATTCCAGCTCTTTCTTAATAACACGGTGGGTCTCCGTCTTGGGAAGCCCGTCCGTCACCCGGTAGTACCTGGGGATGGCGAACTTCGCCAGCCTGTCCGAGAGGAATGCCGGCAGGGTGGACGCCTCGACGCTCTTTCCCTCCAGGGCGACCAGTGTGACCATGATGTCGTCTTCCGCGAGATCGGAGGGGACAGCATACACCGCACACTCCAGGATGTCGGGATGCTGCATGATGGCCTGCTCCACCTCGTAAGCGGAGACGTTCTCGCCTTTACAGCGCATGGATTCCGTGTTGCGCCCGAGGAAGTAGATGTATCCCTTGTCGTCCTTGTAGACGAGGTCGCCGGTATAAAGCCATCCGTCCCTGACCTTGTCGCTGGTCGCCTCGGCGTTCTTGTAGTACTCGACCGAGCCGCTGCGATTGCCTACATAGCAGATAAGCTCACCCGGTGTGCCCGCCGGGACGTCTTCGCCTTCACTGTCTACCAGCCTGCATTTCGCGCCCAGGGGCTTCCCCATGGACCCGACTGGCGCCGTTCCCAGATTGATGAGGGCTACTGCACCGCCGTCAACCGCGCCGTACGCCTCGTAGATCCGCACCCCGAAGCGCTCCTCGAAGTCCGTCCAAATCTCGGCGGGGCAGCCGGCCGAGAGGATGAAACGAACCCGGTTGTCCCGGTCGTCGGGTCTCGGGGGTTGCTTCATGAGGATGGGCATGACCGCGCCCAGTCCATTGAAGGTTGTCACTTCGTAGCGCCGCAGGTCGTCCCAGAAACGGCTGGCGCTGAACCTCTCGCCCAGCACGACCCGGCAGCCCGCGTGCAGGGCCGGGGTCACCGTCAGGAAAAGGGCGTTGGCATGGAAGAGCGGATAGCACGTGAAGTAAGCATCGTCCTTGTTCAGGAAGAATCGTGCCATCAGGGAGATTGTCTTAACCGTGGAGGTCTTGTAGCGATAGACCACCCCCTTGGGCAACCCCGTGGTGCCGGAGGTGTACATTATCGCGCACAGGTCGTCTGGGTCATAAGACGACGGAGGTCTGGAGGTATCCGAGCCGGGAATGTATGCCCGGCCCAGATCCTCCATGCCCTCGGGGAGGGCGAGAGCCCCGGGTGCGTCCTGTGAATTGACGATGACCTTCTCGATGCGCTCCAGCTTGTCCGCGACGGCCTGGTAATAGGGCAGCATATCGCGGTCTATGACCACGAAGCGTGCATCGGAGTTGTTTATGACGTATGCGAGCTGGTCTCCTCGCAACGCCACGTTGACCGGCACCGCATACATACCCAGCTTCTCGAGGCCGAAGAAGACGTCGAGCCAGCGGGGGGAGTTTTTCATGATGATGGCGAGCCCAACACCGGGGCCGCCTCCCCCGGATCTCAGGAAGTTAGCAACCCGGTTGGCATTGTGGTCCATGTCCCGAAAGCTCCGGACCTGGTCCTTGAAAAGGAGGAAAGGACGGTCCCCGATCTTCGCCGCCCTTTCCTCCAGAAGCTCGGCGTGAGACATATCCGCTGAGATTGAGAGAGTGCGTGCCTTGAGTATGCTGAGCACGTTTTCTATCAGGGTGCCCCTGGAGAACTCGTCCGCTATGAAAAGGACGCCCGAGCGCAAAGCTCGCCAGGCTACAAAGAGCATCTGCCGGAGTATCTTCATTCTTTCCGGATTCATGAGGTCCCTCTTTCCGGCCATCCCGTGGGGCTTCACCAAACCGCAATAAGTAAAGCCTTCACTTTTATAACCTGTCAGCTGATCTTATTAAGCATCTGTTATGTAGTCAATACCGAAATAGTATTTTCTTTTATACAAAGGCATTTTGAGTATTTACAGTGGGATCACGAGTTTGATATTGTTAGTTTAGTAAGTACTTCCTTACTTAACATTGTGGAGGTTGAGGATGGCCAATACGGGCAAAAGAGCCGGGACAGAGGCCAGGCGAAAGCAGATCCTCGAAGCCGCTATCGAGGTAATGGGACAGAAGAACTATTACTGGGCGACCACCAGGGAGATAGCCGATAAGGCAGGGGTATCGGAGAGAACGGTCTTCGTCTACTTCAAGAACAAGAAAGAGATTTACAGGGAGGCGGTAAGGCAGGCAACCCAGGACATGCTGGAAGCCGTACGCCACGCCGCTCCCCCGGAGGCCGACATCAGGGCGTTCCTCAAGATGAGCGAGAGAAATTTCCTTGCTTTCCTGGACGAGCATCCATTGAAGGTGAAGCTCCTGTTCCAGTGCCTCGACTCCATGGGAGACAAGGAGCTCAACGAGGACTTCCGGGAGATATTTCAGTCGATCTACGAACTCTTCTACTTGATAGTGGAGAGAGCAAAGCAGCGGGGCGAGATCGATGAGGATGTCAGCACCCTCTCGGCGGTGTCCTGTATTGTCGGCTTCCATTTCGTCGTAACGTACGTCGAGTTCCTCAAGCTCGACTGGTTCGAGCGCGAGCAGGACATCTACTCGGTAGTCGACGTGTTCGCCGATTTCGTCACCGGCCGAGGAAAGTGACCTATCGTCTCGGAAAAGGCGATGCAAACCTGCCTGGAACAACTGGTGGATACCTTCGAGCACAGAGACCATGAGATGGCCATCTTGCTGACCTCTCGCGTGTCTCGACCCGGGTTCCAGATCTGGTTTGCGCAGTTGGCGGCCAATCAAGGCTGGACGGTAGATTCCTGCCTGCGCTATACACGCCGGTAAAATGCTGGAATTCAGTAACGATAGGGATGGGCCTGTGTAACAGCAGAAACATTCACGCGTAAACATGCAATGGCTGGAGGAACGGATTTGCAGCCTCAGCCTGACCCCAGGATATTAGTCGTAGAGGATGATGAGGCGACCGGCACCGTCATAAGTCAACTCCTGCTGTTGAAGCTGCCCGCCGATGTCACCCTGGCCTCTGACTGTGCTCAGGCGCGCGAGAAACTTGCTTCCATGACGCCTCTGCGTCAATCGGTGCTTGAAGCGTGATATCGGACCTGACCATGGTAAAATCACGATGCCAGTAGGCTGTGGTGAAACGTCGGATTATATGCTTCACAGTTAAAAGGAGGAGTACATGGGCGGCAGGTGGTCAAACAGTATCGAGCTTCTCAAATCCAGTTGGGCGGTGCTGCGGAAGAACAAGTCTCTTGTGTGGTTCCCGATTGTCTCGACAATCGCGACGATTATCCTGATAGCGGCGCTGGCTCTGCCCGCGTACTTTTTCACAGGGGTGAGGGACGGGCACGCCGATAAAGTGATGTTTTACGTGTTCTTCTTCATCTTCTACTTCATCACTTCGTTCATCGTGATATTCTTCAATACCGGACTCATCGCGTGCGCCAAAGAGGCGATGCACGGTGGCGACCCGACCTTCGGATATGGCATGGGCATCGCGGCTAAGAACATCGGAAAAATACTCGGCTGGGCCGCGATCAGCGCCACGGTCGGGGTGGTCCTGAAGATGATAAGGGAGAGAGGCGGCTTACTTGGCGCAATCGTGTCAAGCATCATTGCAGTGGCCTGGAACCTGATAACTTTCTTCGTCATACCGGTGTACGTCTTTCAGGGCCTCGGTGTCATCGCCTCCATAAAAGAGTCGGCGGCGTTGTTCAAGAAAACCTGGGGGGAGAACATGATTGCCAGGTTCGGTCTCGGCATCGTGTTCTTCCTGCTGGCGTTAATCGGCGTCGTTCCGGTTGCGCTAGTGGTGTTAACCAAATCGGCGGCTTTGATTATCCTTGTCTCCGCGGTCGTTCTCATGTACTGGGCGGCCCTTGCGATAATGAGCGCCAGCCTCACCGGAATACTCTCAATGGCGTTGTACGAATACGCTTCCACCGGTCAGGTGCCCGCCGCTTACAACCCTCAGACCATCGCCGGTGCGTTTACACCGAAGCCGGCCAAGAAACGCTTCGGAAAGCGCTGACGGTTCCGGCCAGCCTGAAGCTTGGAACAAGAGAAGAAAAGAGGGTCAGGTCTTTGATTGTTTGCTGTCAACCAATATGAAATAAACAATCAAAGACCTGACCCCATGCTCGCTCTAGCCGAGCTTCTGTTTGCGCTTTGAGGCGTCGCACTCGAGCTGAGGGATCTGGTTGTAGTCACTGGAAAGGCCGCCGCGGACCTTTGCGAGTAACTTCGCGCGGGTGAGCTTGTTCCTCGAGGCGCGAAGCTCGTTGCAGAAGTAATAGGTGAAGGCGCCATGCCAACCGCCGTCGATGTTGGCGTCGGCGCTCGTCTGGTCGGCCCTGCACGCGGCCCAGAGCACCTGGTCGGTGATCCCCTTTTCGAGCAGTCCTCGAGCAAGGCCGCGCGGGCGCTTGTTGTCGACAGCAAAGAACGCTTCGAGCGTCGGGGGTGGGATGTAGCGCGGCGCGCGGTCCATCAGCATATCGATGGCTTTGAGCCCTGTGCCGCTGTGACACGTATCGAGCCAGACCTCGAGGTTGACACCGTCGGGCAACTGCGCGAACAGGTCGCGCAGCTCGTCGTCGACGATTATGTGGGCCGGGTCCCACGCGCTGCCTGTTGAAGCGAGGTCGTGCGGGCAGAAAGCCTCGTCGTACCTGTCGGGCTCATCACCGCCGACGTCCGGCACCTGGGTGCCGTGGCTCGACATGCTGAAGACGAGGTTTGAGAGCTTTCCGGCGTGTGCGTCTTTCACCATCTTCTCGAGGTTGATCATTATCTTGGCTTTGGTGGCTTTGGCATCGGTCAGCACGGTTATCTCGGCGGCCTTGAGGCCAAGGAACTCCTTGAGTACGCCGGCCATATCGTTCGCGTCGTTGACGCATCCCTGCAGGTTATGATCGGAGAAGTTCTTGAACTTGTTGATGCCGACACACAGAGCCCTTTTTTCGGTTGCCATGGTTGCCTCCTCATGTCTTGTCGGGCGCCCCGACGCGCGGTGAGATTCGCTACGCGAACTTCCCGGTATCAATCCACTCGCTCTTCACAAGCGTCCACCAGTCGATGGCCAGCTCCGCGAGAACGTACTCGTACGGCAGCCAGCAGTATCCCCCCTCGCCCCAGTCGGTCCCCCACGAGTTCCTGACCAGGAGGGCGCCGGTCGTTTCGGCTTCCGCACCGCCCTTGTTCGCTATCTTCATCTTGTCGTCGAAGCCCACCGCCATCACGGCATGGCCTCCCTCGACCTTCTCGCCCTCGGTCGGAAACGGTATCCTGCCGGTTGTCTCAGCCTGCACAATCGATGAATAGACCGTAAAGCCGAACATCAGGGGAAGCCCTCTCGACAGGTGCCCCTTGATCTTCTTGAGCAACTGCTCGGCGGTGGTGCCCGGCGGGTCGAGGCGGTAGTACTGGATCGCGTTATAGTTCTGGGCGAACGCGTAGCAGAAGGCGGGCGGCTCTTTCTCGACATCTCCCGCATCGTAAGGCCAGTACTCCTCGGGCGGGACGCCGAACAGCACGAGGGCGCCCATAGTCGTACGCAGGTACGCGCCGTTGTCACCGCTCAGGTGGAGCAGGTTGCGCGAGGTCTTGTAGAGGAAGAGCCGCGATGCGTCGATATGCTTGCCTAACGCCCTCCTCTCGAAGTATTCGACCATCCCCACGCCGGCGTTCGCGGTGCACGAGTTTAAGTGCCCCTGGTCCTCGACCGGCGAGCACCATTCCCGAAGGTCAACCGAATGCGCCGCGTTGGACGCGTCAAGCTTTGCCACCTTAGCGAGGATTGGGGCTACGTTCTCATTTTCGGCTGAATAGTCGCGAAAATCGGGGTAATCCGGTATCCATCCCATTCCCCTGCCGTAGAGTGTTCGTGCCATAGCTTCCTCCTTGTATAAGCCGCGCAGACACGCTGGAATTGCCGCGTTTCAAGCAAGGCGTTCAACTTAAGGACATAGAGAACCAACCGCATGGTCTTGCGATTTATCGTTCCCGCATCGACAAGGAAATTAACAGAATTTGCAATTCGGTGTCAAACGAGCGGCATCTACAGGCGACGAGGCATCGCCTCTACCGCCTAAAGATTGACTAGTCAATACCGTGAAGGGGTTCAAGTCTTGGGATGTGGGGTGTTTTCCGATATTATGCCAGCGACTGCGACCCCACATCCCAAGACTTGACCCCAAAGACGCCAAATACCACGAGCACTTCGTTGGCCCCGAGTTGCTCTGTCTATTTCGCCGCTTTCTTCGCGAAGTAATAGAGCGCGGGGAAGGCACACGGCATGCCAACCATCAGCAACGGTGCGAGCGCGGTCTTGAAGATGCTCTTCGCTTCGCCTTTCTCGTACTCCTCAGTGGTGCCCACCTTGAGCAGCCTGTTCATTGACGCGAGCATGAATCCGAACACCCCCGCGAAGTTGCACCCCCACGCGACCCATCCGAGCTTCTTCTGCTTTTTCTCGAGCTGCTGCGCGAGCAGGAAACCGAGCGTGTACATCGCGGGGTAAAGCCCGAACATCCCGGCCTGTACCGGCACCGGGATATCATCATGATCCGCGTAGTACATAAGCATCCAGTCGGGAGCGAGCGCATAGCAGATGCCCGCGATTCCCATGCCCACGGTCGCGGCGAACGCGAGCCCCTGCACGTACGGCTTGCTGGTGAGCACCGGCTCGCCGGGGTCCATCGCCTCGAGCTTCTCGATTGCCGCAAGGGAGAAAGACATCCCTATCCAGGAGTTGATCCCCAGGTCCAGAGGTACCGTCATAGTGCACACCCCCACTGGTCTGGCGGGTCGCGGTTGAGTGCCCGTGCCCGCACCTCACCGTCACTAACGAGTCAGGGAAGCCAGCGCTCGCTCCTGTACCACTCGAGGGTTTCGCCCAGGCCCTCGAGGCAGGTGGGATAGCGCGACACGTAGCCGATGCCCCTTATCTTTGAGTTGTCGAGGTAATGGTTTCCGAGCAGGAAGTACATGAAGTCCTGATCGAAATGCGGCTTGAGCTTCTTAACGAGGCCGCGCTCGGCGACGATGTTGTTCCACATCTTGTCGAGCACGAAGTTCGCAAGGCCGAACGACACCGGTCCCGGCAGCTTGAGAGCTAGATTCGCAAATCCCTCGACGAGCCGCTTCGGGTACGGCACGTGGAACGCGACCTTTATGTCGAAGAGCTCGAAGAGGAAGTCGAAGAACTCACCCGCGACGAGCGGCTTGTCCTCTGAGAGGTTGAAGTCCTCGTTGTAGGCGTCGGGGTTGTCCAGGCAGAAGCACACCGAGCCTGCGATATCCTTGACGTGCACCAGCGTGAGCGACTTGCCGCCGGTGACCGACGGCAGCTTCTTGATGCCGCGATATCGCAGGATGGACGGTAGTACATAGAACGCGCCCGCGATATAAGTGCTGTGCGGGCCGTATACCGCCGTGGGACGGAATATCGTCAGGGGAATGCCGTACTCGCGCATCTTGTGGGCGACCGCGGCCTCGCCAGCTTCCTTGCTCAGGGAGTAGGCATCGGGCGGATGGTGCGGGTGGTCCTCTCGCATCGGGGTATAGACCGAACCGCCGTAGACGCCGCCGGTGCTCATGTGAAGGAATTGCTCGACCCCGCGCTTGCCCGCCTCGTCGGCCAGCAGGACCGACGCGTCGCGATTGACTTTCAGGCACGTCTCCACCGGCAGCCCGAGGTTGAAAGTCGCTGCGCAGTGAATGACGTGCGAGACGTCATCGAGCAGCTTGCTCACGTCACCGGGGTTCAAGAGGTCGCCGGGCATCACTTCCGCGCCGAGAGCGGCGGATGATGACAGGTCGCTCGCGGGAAGGTCGGTAGCGCGGACCGGGTGTCCCAGCTCGCATACCTCCTCGACGATGTGCCTGCCGATAAACCCACCAGCGCCGGTAACGAGGACTTTCATTCAGGCACCACCCTCCCCGATGGCATACCAATCATCGGTATCGAGCCCGCTATTCGCGTATAAGAATATTCACCTTGTTGATATCATGTCAATCATCCCTGAATTACATGCTGCCGCTTTTTTCAGGGCTATCGAGTCGGCGCGGCCTGAGGGCGAGCGCGTATGTTTCGATCCGCTGGCGATAAAGTTTCTTGATCCGGTGCGGCGCGCCTCGGCAAGCGTCTGAGGTTTGTTGTTACCCCAGAAGCCCTCTCGCGGAAGACGTGAAAGTCCAAGGATAGGGCATCGAGCGGTGAACCCGGCTTTAAATCTTGACTCCCTGCGAGAGCGCGGAATATTATTTGACAGGTCGGTCAATTAATAATTGTCCCATCTTTCGTGAGAATCTGCCCGGTCTGTAAAAGGCACCTCGTAGCGAGACGGTCACGAAGGTGGTACGGGATGGGCTTCGTCTACATCATCAGCGGCGGTCTCGTCTACGATGGAACGGGGGCCAGACCAGTAAAGGCCGACACCGGTATCAACGGGGAGCTCCTGCGTCCGTTCGCGGCGAAGGGTGGCTATGGCACGTACATCTGACAGAGCCTCCATAAGAAAACAGGAGATACTGGATCACTTCTACGAGGTGATAGCGACCGAGGGGCTCGAGGGGGCCTCCAACGCCAAGATCGCCAGGCACATGAACATAAACCAGAGCCTGATCTATCACTATTTCTCCTCCAGGGAAGAGATGATAGTGGAGCTTGTAAGGTACCTCACGGAAAAGTACCAGGGCGCTTTCGCACCGATCCTCGACGGGATAAGCGAGCCGGGCGAGAGGCTACGCAGGGGTATCGACATCGCCTTCAGCCGCGACTGGGTCCAGTTTATCGACATGGGGGTCTTCTACTCGTGCTACGCGCTGAGCTTCAGGAACGAGCGGGTGCGCCAGAGCCTTCAGGAAATGTACTTCGCGCTCCACCGATGGCTATTGCACGAGATAAGAAGCCTCATGGAATCCGGGCATATCGTAAAGACCGACCCGGAGAAACTCGCCGATACCCTGATCTCTCTGCTCGAGGGCTACGATTTCTATCGCTGTCTCATGCAAGACGAAGAGCGCTTCGACGAGCTCGGCCAGTTCCTGAAAGAGAGAGCGCTGGCGATGCTCCAGACCGACAAGTCGACCAGGGCTGAGGGCCCGAGGGGGGTGGCAGATTGAAAGCGCTGACGTTCGAATACAACATACCGAAGTATCTCCTTACCGGCGCGCTGGACCGAAGGTGGCCGAAGGTTCTGTTTACAAATATCGCGCCCGTCCGGATGCGCGATATCCCGGAGTTCGAACTGCCCGGGCCCGGCTGGGTGAAGGTCAGGCCGCGCCTGGCTGGCCTCTGCGGCAGCGACATGGGGATAATCTGCTGCCACGAGAGCCTGACCCTGCAGCCTTTTGCTTCGTACCCGTTCGTGCTGGGGCACGAGGTTTGCGGCAATATCGTCGAGAAAGGCTCCGCGGTCGAGCTATTCGATGTCGGTGACCGGGTCACAGTCAATCCCATGCTCGGCTGCGCGGCCAGGGGCATCGAACCGCCGTGCGTTTACTGCGCTACCGGACGCTCGCAGCTCTGCGAGAACTTCACCGCGGGGAAACTCGAACCTGGAACTATAACCGGTGCCACCGCCGGCGTCCCCGGCTTCATCAGCGAGATGGGCGTGGCGCACGAATCGCAGCTGTTCAAGATTCCCGACGGGGTCAGCGACGAGGCCGCGTGCATGACCGACCCTTTCTCCACCGGCCTTCACATGGCGCTGCAAAACCCGATAGTACCCGGCGAGACCTTGATGGTGATCGGCTGCGGCGTGATGGGGCTTTCCACCATAGCCGCCCTGAAGGCGCTCCATCCCGACACGCGCCTCATAGCGGTAGAGATAGACCCGTTTCACTCGCAGGTTGCCCGGGATTTCGGAGCCGACGAGGTCGTCTCCCCTCCCATGGACAAGAAGTTCTACCGCCGCGTCGCGGACCTCACCGGGGCGAAGATGTTCACGCCTATTCTCGCCAAACCACTGCTGATCGGGGGAGTCGACAGGGTCTTCGATACTGTAGGCAGCACCGAGACGATAGATACCTCGCTTCGAGTCCTGAAGAACTCGGGCTGGTTCAACCTGCTTGGGATCGGCGAGCCAAAGAGGATCGACTGGACCCCGGTCTGGTTCAAGGAGCTACACATCAAGGGTGTCTACGGCTACCAGGAGGAGGAGTTCG
Organism: Candidatus Anoxymicrobiaceae bacterium; assembly: GCA_036508635.1. GTDB lineage: Bacteria > Actinomycetota > Geothermincolia > Fen-727 > Anoxymicrobiaceae > FEN-727. The sequence continues at coordinate 11,432 of DATCGY010000087.1, read as the reverse complement.
CCGGAACGGTGGAGCACAACTTCGACCTGGCGCTGCGCCTGCACCAGGAGGGCAAGGTCGACCTCGCGCCGCTGGTGACCCACAGGTTCAAGCTCACTGATTGGCCGGAGGCGCTCGACGTGGCGCTCAACAAGGGCAGGCATCACGCCATCAAGATCGCGTTCACGCCCTGAGGGCCGGGCGCGTGAGAAAGGGGGGCAAGGCATGATAACGGCTTTCCAGCACATCGGTATGGGAGTCCACGACGTCGACAAGACGTACGACTTCTGGAGGAACAAGCTCGGCTTCAAGATGAAGCTCAACGACCACACCGGGTACGACGAGCAGATGGAGTCAATCCTCGGGGGACGCTGCGAGATGAGGATGCTGATGGCGATGAACGTGGCGGGCGGTGGCGCCATCGAGATCGTCCAGCACACGTCCACCACCCCCAAGGAGCCGCCGAGCCCGGTCGAGTGGGGCGACATCGGGATCCTGGAGGTCGGGGTCAAAGCTTTCCGCCTGGACGAGGTCTACAGCTACCTGGACAGCCACGGAGTTCCATTCATCACGGGCATAAAGAAGATGCAGTTCGATGGGGGCAAGACTGTGAGGTACGCGTACCTGCGCGATCCGGACGGCCTCCTGGTGCAACTTGTGGAAGACCCGGCGGGGAACCGGCGCAGGGTAGGCGGGATCTCGCACGTCACGGTGGGCGTAACCGATCTCGACGCCGCCAAGGATTTCTACAGCAACGTGCTCGGGTTCGACCAGTTCCTCCTGGAGACCGACGATTTCACGGGCCCCGAGGAGGTGACCGGCGGTAAGAAGACCAGGATGGCGATAATGCATCAGTCCCACCACCTGAAGAGCTCGCTTCCCGTGCTCGAGCCTGGCTCGGTCAGGCTCGTCCAGACGCCCGATTACGAGGGCAAACACACGTTCGAGGGACGCAGATGGGGTGACATCGGGTGCATGGAGTTCGCGCTTGACGTCGACGACGTAAAATCCACGTTCGATAAGGCCGTGGCCGAGGGAGCGGAAAGCTACCAGCCGCCCACGTTGATGGACATGGGCTCGGGGTCGGTCGGCTCGTTCGCATACGTCAAGGACCCCGACGGTAACACCGTGGAGATGGTAGAGGTGAACAAGGTGATGTTCGTCCCACCGAGCGTCATGAAGAACGTCTTGTACTGGCCGATGAAGGCCGCCGCGCGGGTGGGCATACTCTAGCGCGGCGCCTTGAGGTTAGATGAAAGCGGAGTAGGTCCTGTTTGTCGCGGTCGTACTTTGATAGTGGAGGTGCCTTATGTCTGAGCTACACGGGGGGCGGCTGTTCGCGAAATACATCAAGGAAGTGGAAGGCATCGATACGGTGTTCTCGCTGTCGGGCGGGCACATCATGCCTATCTTCGATGGTTTCCTGGCGGAGGGAGTGAGAAACATCGACGTCCGCCACGAGCAGGCCGCGGTTATGGCCGCGCACTCATGGTCGATCTACAGCGGAAAACCCGGGATGTGCCTGGTGACCGCGGGCCCCGGGTTTACCAACTCCCTTACCGGGGTTGCAAACGCGTTTCTCGAAAACGCACCGGTCGTAGTTGTCAGCGGGATGGCGCCAATAAGGGACCTGGACAGGGGCGCCCTGCAGGACATGGAACAGGTCGACATGATAAGCCCGGTGGTCAAGTGGACCGGCCGGTGCTACGACGTCAAGAGGATCCCCGACTACCTCGAGATGGCGTTCAGGCAGGCGGTATCCGGCAGGCCGGGCCCGGTATTCCTCGAGGTGCCCCCGGACGAGTTGTACGCGACGGTTGACGAGGCTGAGGTCGTTTGGCCCAAGAAAGGGTGGAGCAAGCACCGGTCGGTCCCCGAGGGTCCAGTGCTCGAGAAGGCCGTCGAGATGCTGGACTCCGCCGAGCGGCCGCTGCTCCTGGGGGGCAGTGGCATCATGGCAAGCGGTGCGGAGGCCGAGCTGAAGGCGTTCCTGGAGAAGACGGGAATGCCGTTTATTCTCATGGATAACGGGCGCGGGGCGCTGCCCGACGAGCACCCGCAGTCACTGTGGGACGGCGGGCTGATGGGGTTGCTTGGCGCGGCGGCCATGGCCGACGTGGTGTTCACGGTGGGCATAAGGTTGAACTGGGTACTCAACTTCGGCGAGGTCGTGCCAAACGCCAGGGTAGTGCGCCTGGACATAGACGAGGCGGAGATAAACAGGAACCGGCAGGCCGACGTCGGCATGGTTGGCGACGCGGCGGCCACGCTTGGGGTCATGACCGAGAGTGTTAAGAGCGCCGACAGAAGCGAATGGCTTGCCTCTCTCAAGAACATGTTCACCGGCCTCACAGAGGCCGACAGGGCCGCCCGCGAGACAACCACCAACCCTATCCACCCGTTCAGGCTCATGCAGGTGGTGCGGGAGACCGCCGGTGATGATGCTATCTATACACTGGACGGCGGTGATGCGCTCTACTTTGCGATGATCGCACTGAGGGCTACGAAGACCGCCGGCGTCATCGGTAGCGGCACCTACTTCGGATGCCTCGGCACCGGCATACCGTTCGCGCTTGGCGCCAAGGTCGCGCGCCCGGACGAGCGCGTAGTGCTCATCACCGGGGACGGTTCCTTCGGGCTGAACGCCATGGAGTTCGAGACCGCGGTGCGCCACTGCATCCCGATCGTCTGCGTGATATGCAACGACCAGGGATGGGGTATGGTCAAGCACTCCCAGGAAATATGCTACGCGGACGACCGCGTCTGCGGTACGGAGCTCGGGGTCATCCATTATGAAAAGATCGTGGAGGCCCTGGGCGGCTACGGGGAGTTCGTGGACAAGGAAGCGGACATCGCGCCGGCGGTCGCGCGCGCTCTCGCGTGCGGCAAGCCCGCGTGCGTCAACGTCATGACCGACCCGGCGGTGACGAGTCCGGCTACCATGATGTTCGCGCAGAGCTTCCAGTTCTGATATGTGATTGTCAGTAGCGGGCAACTCATCGATCGAGAGGGGGATGGTTCGCGTGAGTAAAAAGAAAGGGCTCAGCATGCCGCGGGTACGGCAGATAGGCATCGTCGTGCGGGACATGGACAGGTCTATCGATTACTTCCACGAAGTGCTGGGCCTGGGGCCGTGGGCCGTCTTCGAGGGCGAGCCCGTCTGGTGCCTCGAGGATGGCGAGGAAGTCACCTACAAGGGCAAGATAGCGCTCGCGCAGGCCGGGTCGGTGCAGTTGGAGCTGATACAGATACTCGAAGGACGGTCCTTGTACAGCGACCTGCTGGGCGAGGGGGAGGGGCTTCACCATATCGGCTTCTTCGTCCGTGACTTCGACGAGCGACTGCGCGCGGCCAAGGCGGCGGGTATCCCGGTGCTCCAGCACGCGCTGCTGAAGAAGCTCGGGTTGACCATCGAGTACGCCTACCTGGACACTACCGAGACCGGCGGCGTCATAACCGAGTACATCAAGTCGTCATTCATGGGAATGCCGGTCCCTATGACGTTCAGCCCGCTTATGCGCATCAGCGCGTGGTTGGCGGACAAAGTCGGCTGAGCAACGGTCGCTGGCTTATGTGAGCTCTAATCTTGTGGATGGTAGTGTGAGTACTTCTCGCGCAGTCGCTCGCGCAGCGTCTGCGCGATAGATTCGGCCAGCTCGTTCTTTTCCGCTCCGCTTATCAGCCCGTCGACGAGCTTCTCAAGGCTTGCTGTGACTTCGTCGTTCGGGCCGGGGAGAGAGACGATGAGAGCGCCCCCGAATTGCCCGACGGCTATCCGCACCCCGTCTTTTACGTGGCGTCCAGTGCCGATCTCGTGCCTCGTGATGTAAGGGGTAGCCGCTTCCGGGTCGAGGGAAAGCACGGCTTCCACAGTATGATCCTTGTCCTCGGCGCCCACACCCCCGGTCGTGATGACCATGCCAAAGCCGTCCTCTGAGGCCGCGCGCCGGATCTTTCCAGCGATCAGGGCCCTGTCGTCGGCTATCGTGCCCCCTCCGGCAACCGAGTACCCTTCCTCAGCGAGCCTGCGCGCGATTGCCGGGGTGTTGGTATCCTCGATCTGTCCTCCCGCGACCTCGGGCCCGGTGGAGAAGACAACGGCGCGCTTCTTTATGCGCTCGAGCATCCCGGCGGCCATACGCTCGGAGCGGTCAAGGGCCTCGCGCATCTCCTCGCCGTCCATGGCGATCCACCCCAGCATACCCGCCGATGTGACCGATGTCTCTTCGTTGACTTGGACACCGGGAAGCGCGTCGAGGCGTCGCAGGAGCTCCTCCTGCTTGCCGACTAAGTCGTGGGCGTCCGCGTGCTCTCGGAGGACATCGATGGTGAGCGAGTCTCCGCGCACGTCCACCACCCAAACTTCGCCTCGTTCCATGCAAAGAACGTCGGCCGTAACTTCGGCGATATCGTTGAGGTTGGCACCATCGAGTGCGATGGGACGGATGGTCAGCTCGGTCTTGCCCATCAGGTCGTAATGGCCCCAGTCCGTTTCGCCTGTCTCACGGGGCATCTATACCGAGCACCTCCATGCGCATGTCCAGCAACGGTGCGTCGACTATCTCACGCCCTACATCGACGATGTCGACATCGAGAGCCTTGAGCGCGTCGATGTCCTCCAACCTGATGCCCCCGGCGAAGGCGACCCGCACCCTGTCCCTCACCCCGCGGATATTGAGGGCGCCTGACACCTTTTCAATGTCCGAAGTGTCCCCGGTGTCTATCGAGAGGATCGAGGCTCCACACTCAACTGCTTCCAACGCTTCCTCGGCTATGCCGCCGTACTTGCCCTTTAACTGGATGACCTTCACGTAGTCGCTTAACTTCGATACCGCCTCCAGGCTGGACCTGATCCCGCCGAGCATCTCGATGTAGGTCTTGTCCAGGTAGACGAAAGGCTCGTCGCAGATGCGGAAGCGCGCCCCGCCCACGACAACTGCGCCTCGGATCGACTCCTTCAACGCAGGAGGCATCTTCTTCCATGCTCCGCAAACGATATCCGGCCTGGAACCCGCTCTCTCGACGAACCTGTGCGTGGCGGTGGCGATACCCGACGGCTTGGCCATGATTCCGATCAGTATCTCCTCGGCGACCGCGACCTGCCGAGGGCTACCCGCGAACTCGAGCACGTGCTCGCCGGGGCGCACCGCGACGCCCACACCCAGCACCAGATTCACGTCGAGACCCAGGCGTCCCGCCTCACCCCCCGCGAAGTAAGTATCCGCTACTATCCCTTCCTCATCCGCGACGATGCACGCAGACACGCGCGCGTGCAACACGCCTCGCAGTATCTCATTTCTTAAATCCGCCATAGCTTGAAATCCCGGGGTCAGATCTGTTCTTTCAAGTCCGCCTTATACCTCCGCCATGTCGATGCCTCTTTGAGCGAGCCACATGGGCAGATAGTGCTCATCGACCTTGGTGCTTATCGCAGGCGCCTTGGCGAGCATCTCCTCGGCAAGAGGTTCGCTCAACGTGAGGTAACCAAAGCTGCCGTCGAACGCCAGCACCTTTTCGGTGCCGCCCACGCGCTTAGCGAAATTAACAGCCGCCGGAAGGGTCTCCGCGGTAACGGCGAAATCCATGAAGTGCGGGTTGGCCGGGTCTTTATCCCAAAGCTCGGCGTTCTGGCGCCCCACGAGGATGGTCGGCGCGAGCTTGGGCACGTCCGAGATGACGATGCCCGGCCACGACTGGTTAATCACGACCGCCTTTATCGCCCTGTTCATGTCCATGATGTACTCGGGGTCACGCTTGTGGATGAGGTCGTCGAGCCCGCTCAGCGCCGCGGGCTGCTCGAGGTCGAAAGCGTCAAAGTCGCAGTTCATGACCACGCCGAAGCACACGCCCCCGGCGTGGATGTAGTAGCCCCACCTGCCCCCGTCCCATATCGCGATGAAGTCGTCGAGGTCCGCGATCAACCTGACCATCTTGCCGAACGTCTTGAGATGGTTGATCGTGATGCGGCGGTCTATCGCAAGAAGGTCGTTGTCCCCGTCAATACCGATGATGCCGTTTGGCGACGTCCTCATAAAGCAACTGAACGCGTGCTTCTCCTGGATGAACGGGGAGTTGTAGATAGCCCTGGGCAGCACCGCCCCTCCCCTGTTGAGGAAGCTGAAATGGAACGCCGAGCGCGTCTCGACCCTGGCGTAAGCCATCACGAAAGCCTTCAGGCCCCGGTTAAGCATGCGGTGGAAGTATATCTCGCGCGGGTCGTCGTAGTACGCGTGGATGAACCAGTCGGCGTCGAACACCTTCTTCACGACGTAGACGGGGCCGATCTCGGTCTCGATCTCGAGACCCTTGTCCCACGGCCCCGCGCCCGCGACCCTGCCTTCGAAGATCTCGTCGAGCCCGAAGTACTCCCTGACCTCGTCGGCCTCCTTGAACCCGCGGTACATGGCGAGCCTCAGCCTCGTCTTGCACCCGGTGCGCTCCTCGACCACCCTCTTGATGGTCTTTATCATCTCAACATACGGACCGCCGCCGAAGATCGAGAACCCGTGCTCGCAACTCAGGATGTTGACCGTATGCCCGGGCTTTATCATGCTCATGTCCACGCCCGCCAGCGCGTCCTCGGTGGCTTTTATTATCGCGGCCAGGTCGCCGCCGTAATGGTTGAACATCTCCGGGGCGAACTCCGGGAAAAGCTCTTTGACGCTCAGTGAGCCGATGCCGGGAAGGTCGGCTGCCCGCATCGCCGCGGCAGGTCCGTACTTCGAAGGCATTATCGGTGGTGGTTGTATCGCAGGCACGATCATCGTGTACCCCCTTCTACCCCGCGCGCGTCCCGGCCCGGGAAAGCGAACGCCCTTTACTCGAAAAGCACCTGCTTGTCCTCTTTGAGGTGAAACTCCGGGTATTTCTCCTCGACCTCGTCGGAGACGTCCCACATCGATACCGTCGAGTCGACCCAGAGCCCGCTCTTCGGCGGGTCGAGCTCTCCCCACTGCGCCTTGAGCAGCTTCAGGACAGAGCCGACGCAGTAGATGCCGCACCCGGTACATACGCCGGTCTTCCGAGTGACTGCCTCCGGGGTCTTCGCGCCCTGCATGATCGCCGTCGCGGCTTCTTTTGCCTGGGTCCACGTGCAGAAGCACATCGGTATGTCGGCCATCAGGCCGGCCTCCAGGCAAAGCGCGTTGAGGTCGGTGACGTCCATCTTCTCTATCTCGGCGGGATCGACCCCCACTAACCTCGGGTGCGGGAGTTTCTCCATCGTGACTGCTGAATGCGGGCAGACGTCCTCGCACCTGAGGCAGGCCATGCAGTTGTCCGGGTCGACCACGGCCTTCTTGTCGATGACCCTGATGGCGCCCGCGGGGCACATGTTCTCGCAGAGCTTATCGCCATTACACTTCGACTCGTCCACACGGGCCTGGTAGCGAACGATCTTCATGGCGGCCCCCTATTCCCCGAGGTACTTTGAGTCTACGCTGCCGAGGACGCGGGCGAGCGCCGCCACGTATTTCGCGTTTTTCACCACGCGCGACATGTCGCCCCTTACCTTGAAGTCGCCTTTCATTGCCGCGCCGATGAAGTCTTTCTCCCCCTTCACCACCGCCTTGAAGTTGCCGTAAGACCCGTAGCCGTAGTAACCGGCTTCCACTTCTGAGGGATCGTCGATGATGCGGCAGTCGCTGCACTTGCCGCCCTTCATCTCCATGTAGAGGTAAGTTGCCTTTTCAAGCCCGTCTCCGGGCTGTGCCTCGAACACCCAGTTACCGTTGAAATCGATGCCCCAGTTCTTTCCGGTCGTGGCGACGGCCTCGCTCTCGTTGAGCTTCTTCATGCACTCTGCGCACCACTCCGGAGAAGGAAACAACAAAGCCATGACTCCGCCTCCCTCCTTAGACTCGAACAGTGAGAACCTATCACATCAAGCGGGCGCCGAACATACAGCGGCGCTTCGAACACGTTTCTTGCCGCCAGTAGTTCCGGAAACGTTTGCGCAGGGCCTGACCATCGGACTTTTGGCTTCAGGCGGGGTAATCCTTGCCCTCTCCGAGAACCTCGTGGATCCTGGGCATCCACTCGTCGATCGGGACGCCCTGCGGGCACTTCTCGAGGCACTCTCCGCAAGCCTCGCACGCCGCGGCTCGCTCGCCCTCTCCAAGGCGCCTGAAGTATATGAAGCGAGGGGCAAACAGGTCGCCGAACATGAGGCCCTGGTTATAGAGCTGCATGTTCTGAGGGATGTCGACGCCGTGCGGGCACGGCATGCAATAGCCGCATTGCGTGCAGGCGATCGCCGACTTCTTCTGATAGGCCTCGCGCGCCCTGTCTATGATGCCGAGCTCCCTGTCAGTGAGCGTCCCAACGCCGGATGAGTCGGCGGAGCGCAGGTTTTCTTCGACCTGCTCCATCGAAGTCATCCCGCTCAAAACACATGAGACCTCATGCTGGTTCCAGAGCCATTGGAGCGCCCGGTCCGCCGGCGTGCGGCCTGGTTCGCCTTCCTCGAGTATCGCACTGACGTCACCTGGAGGCCGCGCCAGGTTGCCACCCAGTAGCGGCTCCATTATGACCACGGCGAGGCCTTTTGAAGCAGCGTAACGGAGGCCTTCCGTTCCTGCCTGGTTCTCGATGTCCATGTAGTTATGCTGGATCAGGCACATCGACCAGCCGTCGTAGCTGTCGACTATCTCCTTGAACGATTCGAGCCCGTCGTGAAAAGAGAAGCCGATATGCCCGATGCGACCGTCAGCAACAGCGGCCTCCGCCCGGGGGATGATCCCCAGGTCCACGAGCGACTTCCACCGCTCGGCCCCGAGGCCGTGGAACAGGTAATAGTCGATGCGGTCCGTCTGGAGTCTGGTAAGCTGCTCGTCTAGGTACGTGTCGTAGTCACCGACCTTTAGCACCTGCCAGACCGGAGACTTGGTGGCGAGCGTTACCCTCTCTCGGTAGCCGTCTTTCAGAGCCTCACCTACCACGAGTTCGCTCTTGCCCATGTGATAGGGATAAGCGGTGTCCACGTAGTTGACGCCGGCGTCGATGCCGCGGCGAATCATAGCGATTGCCAGGTCTTCTTCGACGTTGGCGCTTAACATGAACCCGTCGGTGGTAGGCAGGCGCATGCACCCGAACCCAAGCGCGGACACCTGCCACCCTTGTCTTCCGAAATCCCTGTACTTCATTAAACCATCATCCCATCTATCGCACCCGCATCATGCGCTCGCTCTTCTCTCCCAGGCAGCACCACTCCGTCGCGGCTGTTTTGCTTGAAAATTCCACCCCCGCCTCCCGATTCCTCTTGCTCTTTTCCCTCCCCTTTCGAGAGGGGAGGGTCAGGGTGGGGATGGCTTTGGGACGCTGTTCCGGTGGCTTCAGCCTGCGCTCTTGGTGACAATGTCCTTCTCTGGGCCGGTCCCAGGCTCGTCCCCCGCCTCGCCGCAGAGTTGGGCGATGGCCGCGCGTACCTCTTCGATGAGAAGGTCTTTGTGCTCCATATCGAAGCGCGAGGCCTCTATCGGAGAGCCGACTGTGATCGTGACTTTTTGATCCAGTACAAAATCCATGGTCTTAGGCGGCAGCACGTTTTCTGTTCCCTGTACCCCGACAGGAATAATAGTTGCTCCTGACTCGATTGCCATTACGAATCCGCCCTTCTTGAACGGCCCGAGCCTGCCGGTGCGAGACCTCGTGCCCTCCGGCGCGATCCAGAGCACGATGCCGCTCTCCATCTTGGCCCTTGCGCTGGCGAGGTCTTTCTTGGCCTGCTCGAGGTCTGAACGATCTATCGAGATGAACTCACCATGCTTGAGCCCGCGGCCCCATAACGGCACCTTGAAGAATTCCTTCTTCGTGAGCATGCGAACGCTTCCGGGCATTGCGAGCGTCATCAGCGGGATGTCATAGTGACTGCGGTGGTTGCTCATAATTATGTAGCGCTTGCCCGGCTCGATCTCTATCTTGTTTGGATCGATCAGCGTATAGTCGATCCCGACCGCGCCAACCAGCTTGCCCGCCCACCACTTGAGCCATTTATCTCCGAACCAACGCGGATAACCACCCCTGAGATTGACGCGGTATATCACGATGAAAGTTATGCGCAGAGTCGCATAAAGAGTCACAGCCATGATTCGCACCTTCTGCAGAAGGGTCGCCCGCATGTCCCAAACCTCCAGTGTGTGATGTCCAGCATGCTAATTTCTATTCAAAAAACCCCGATAATGCAACAAATATTTCGCGAAAACAGCGGCACGTGATATTCGCTTAACAATTTGAGCATCGCAAGCGACTTGCTGTTCCCGCTATAATTACCACGAGAAATTACCGGGGGGTTATGAAGTGAACCTTTCAGATTTCCTGAGCAAAACGGCGCGACTTATCCCCGACCACATGGGCTTGCGCCGCGGCGGCGAAGCTCTGACCTTCTACCAGATGGACCGCAAGGTCGACGCGCTGGCACGCGGGCTCGAACGCCTGGGCCTGGCGCCGGGTGACAGGTGCGTACTCATGATGCCCAACTCGGTCGACTGGGTACTCGCCTACTATGCCCTTGCGCGGCTCGGGGCGATAATCGTGCCGGTCAACCCCGCTTACAAGAAGGGTGAGCTCGAGCACATTTTCAAAGACTCCGGCGCGAAGGCATTTGTCGGCCACCGCGATTACCTCGACGAGCCAGTCACCGTCATTGAGTCGTTGCCGGAGATGATCATCCGCATAGTGGAAGGAAAAGACGCGCCCGCCGGATTCACCCCGCTCGGTGAACTCTTTGTCGACGGGGGCAAGCCGGAGACTCATCCGACTGAGTCCGGCGACCCACTGGCGATCATCTATACCAGCGGTACCACCGGCCTGCCGAAGGGTGCGGTTCTTACGCATGGAAATCTCATGGGCGACGTGCTGGCGGTATCCGGGCTGCGGCAGTCGCAGCCGGACGATATCGTGCTTTGCGTCCTGCCCCTCTTCCATATCTACGGGCAGACCCACGTGCTCAACCTATCGATCCGCACCGGGCTTACCATGCTAATGTGGGACCACTTCGACGCCGGGGAAGTGATGCGTGCCATCGAGCAGGAAGAAAGCACGATACTCTACGCCGTACCGACTATGATAAACAGGCTGGTCGAGCTTGCGACGGATTCTCCGCCAAAACGATCCAGCCTTCGCTTTTGCGTATCGGGTGGGGCCTCGCTTCCGGTCGAGGTGATGCGGCGCTTCCAGAGTGTATTCGATACCTGGATCATGGAAGGGTACGGCCTTACCGAGTGCTCCCCCACTTGCCTCGAGAACCCGCCCGGCAAGACGCGGTCGGGCTCCATCGGTTTCCCGGTCCCCGGCTTCGAGGCGCGCATCGTGGACGAGAACGATGAGGACGTACCGCACGGGGAAGTGGGTGAGCTCCTCATCTCCGGCCCCGGAGTCATGAAGGAATACCTCAACCAACCGGAAGCTACCGCTTCTACTCTGCGGGGTGGATGGCTCCACACCGGCGACCTCGC
>DATCGY010000086.1:0-25584 GCA_036508635.1 Candidatus Anoxymicrobiaceae bacterium | reverse complement strand
CAATCAAAGGACGCTCAGACACATCATCTATAACGAAAGTCTACATGAACAGGCACGATTGATGGACAAGGTTAGCAACCGAATGCTAATACAGCTACTCGAGGCATGAAGTGCCGGGTACGAGCCACGTGATTCCTTCAGCGGCCGGGAGGCAATCCGAATCAAGGCGTTTTCCTTACTGACTGTAAGTTCTCAAGCCCTTCCGGCCTCTTAACGATTACATATACGGATGCAAGGAAGTGATAAGGTTGCCCGGAAAGCCTGGCCGAGTGGCAGCGGCCTTGTTCGTTCTTCTGCTGATTGCAGGCGCGGTTCTCGTTTGGATCCCATCGTTGAGGGCGGCGCCCGCCTCGTCCGGCGCGGGGGAGCCCCGACATTACGACATCGGGTCTCCGATGTTGACCGATATCTGGGTCGACCCTGCCAGGGGAAGCGATTCGGCCACGGGCAACTCGCGGTCTCAAGCACTCAGTACGATAGTGGAGGCGTGGAACCGCATCCCGTCGGGCACGACCCTGACCGGCACCGGCTACCGCATCCTGCTTGCCGCCGGCGACTACCCCGAGAGCTCGATCCCCACATACCTTGAGAGCCGCCACGGTACGCACAATTTCCCCTTGATAATCCAGGGGGCCGACGGGCGCGAGGCGGCAACGCTCAAGAGCGAGCTTAACATCTACGACTGCACCTATATGTATCTAATCGATTTCAATATCATCGCGGACCCGGGCGGGGAATGCCTCCACAACGAGCAGTGCCGGAACTTCCTCGTGCGCGATATGCGAATGAACGGCGGGCACCGCGCGGCGCAAGAGACCGTCAAGGTCAACCAGTGCCAGTATTACTACATCGAGGACTCGGACATCAGCAGCGCCTGGAACGTTGCGGTCGACTTCATGGCGGTCCAACACGGTCACGTGGTCGGCAACCGGGTACACGACGCGGGCGATTGGTGCATGTACTTCAAGGGCGGGTCCTGTTACATAACGGCCGAGGGGAACGAGCTATTTGACGCCGACAACGGAGGTTTCGCGGCGGGGGATGGCACGGGCTTCGATTTCATGGTCTCGCCATGGATACATTACGAGACGTACGACATTAAGTTCGTAAATAACATCGTGCACGACACGCAGGGCGCGGGGATAGGCGTCATCGGAAGCTACAACACGCTGGTGGCGTACAACACGCTCTACCGGGTCGGCAGCAGTAGCCACGGCATCGAGGTGATCCACGGGACGCGGAGTTGCGACGGAAATGCCGCCCGGTGCTCCGCTCTCCTGGCTCAGGGGGGCTGGGGGACAGCTACGCACGGCACGGAATACGAACAACCGATTCCAGCTCGTAACGTCTACATCTACGACAACGTGCTCTACAACCCACCCGGGTTCCAGAGCGCCTGGTCGCATCTCTCGGTGGAAGGACCCAGGACTCCCGCCACGGGCAGCAACATCCCTGCTCCCTCAAGGGTGGACACCAACTTGCGGATAAGGGGAAACATGATCTGGAACGGGCCTGCGGGCCTGCCCCTTGGCATCGGAGAGCCCGACCAGGGAGGCCAGGCGTCGAACCCGACGTGTAACCCCGCGCAGGTGCGCGCGGATAACAGCATCAACGAAGCGCGGCCGCAATTGGTCGACCCGGAAGCAGGCGACTTCGCCCCGCGTCACGCGGGAACCATCTTCACGGCCGCGACGTACGCGCCGCCCGTTTTCCCTGGTGGAGACAGGCCGTCACCGCCGTTGTCCCCGGAAGGCGACCTGGACAACTCGGTCACGCGCGACTTCTACGGCAACCCGAGGTCGTCGTCCGGCCCGCCGGGTGCTATCGCCGCATCCCCCACCAGCACCTTCTACTTCGCCGAGGGCTACACGGGGAGCGGCTTCAGCGAATACCTGTGCATCGGGAACCCCGGCTCGTCGGAGGCACACGTGGCAATCACCTACCTGTCCCCCGGAGGTGGACAGCAGCGCCAGGATATCGCGGTTCCAGCGTCCTCGCGGAGTACCGTGAGCGTCAACGATGCCGTCGGGCCGGGAAGGGAAGTCTCCGCGAAGGTGACCTCCGATCGAACGGTCGCGGTCGAACGTCCCATGTATTTTGACTACGGCGGTATTACCGGGGGACACGTCACAAGGGGTGCGTCGAGGGCGAGCTCTTCCTGGTACTTCGCCGAGGGCTACACCGGCGATGGGTTCGACGACTACATCTGCGTCTTGAATCCGGGGAGCCATGCCGCTTCGCTCTCGTTCCACTTCCAGACCGAGGAGAGGGGCGAGGTCGTGAAGGACGGGCTCTCCGTCGGTGCGGGCACCCGCGCGACGTTCAAGATGAACGACCTGCTCGGCGGGGGTTATCAGTGCTCGCTGGCATTGTCCTCGAACAGACCCGTTGTCGCCGAGCGTCCAATGTACTTCCGGTATAACGGAAGAGCCGGCCGCGGGTGGGACGGAGGCCACTGCGTAGTCGGGGCCAGCGGGCTCGGCACCACCTACCTGTTCGCCGAGGGTACGACCAGGCCCGGCTTCGACGAATGGCTCACCTTGCAGAACCCCGGTTCCTCCGCAATCGAGGTCTCAGCTGTATACCAGTTCGCACCGGGACAGGGCGCGAGCAAGGAGAAAACCTACACTGTTGAGCCAGGCCACAGGCGCACTGTATTTGTCGCCGAAGAAGTCGGCACGGGCAAAGACGTCTCCGTTCGCCTTTCCGCGCCGTCCGCTTTCCTGGCCGAGCGCCCCATGTACTTCTCGTACGGCAACGAAGGATGGGATGGCGGGCACTGCGTAGTGGGAGCGCGCTCGGAAGCAACCGACTGGTTCTTCGCCGAAGGCTATACCGGCCCCGGGTTCGATGAGTGGCTATGCCTGTGGAACCCCGGCGGCATATCCATCGACGTCGAGGTCTTGTATTTCACTCAGGAGGCCGGAGCGCTTGCCCCACGAACCGTTAGAGTCCCCGCAGGCTCTCGCGTGACACTGAAGGTCAACGACCATGCCGGACCAGGCTACCAGTTATCGGTCCGCCTGCACGCAGGCTCCGGTGCAGGCTTCGTCGTCGAGCGCCCCATGTACTTCAACTACAAAGGCATCACCGGCGGCCACGATGCATAGAGTGGTTCGAATCCAGCTAGGCCCACGGGACGCATAAGTGGTTACTGGTGATAGTCGGCTGGAGCAATCGACCTGTTCAGCGCGCTCTTCGCAAGCAGACGAGTGCTGTCCAGGGTCGGCACCGCGGATTCCTCCGGAGTGATAACCAGCGGAAGCTCGGTGCACCCCTGATGGTTCATTGCGGAGGGACATTCCCCCCGCAAGAGAATCGCCCCCCTGGTCGTTGGTTCGAATCCAACTAAGCATAAGGGATAATTGTTTGTAATGGTGGGCCTAGTTGGATTCGAACCGCCCCACGCTTTTCGAGCGCGGTGACCCCGCACCCGTTGCTTCGTCATCCAGCTAGGCCCACGTAGAGTCTTCGGGATTTGATGTAATGGTGGGCCTAGTTGGATTCGAACCAACGACCTCACCCTTATCAGGGGTGCGCTCTAACCTGCTGAGCTATAGGCCCGGTGGAACTGTAAGGTACCATTAACAGGGGGAGGGGGCAAGACCGTCGGCTTTGCACCCGGGCGCTATCCTTTAAGCACTCCGAGCGGGCGCATCATTGCTACCTTGCGCGAGAGGCCCGCTCCCTCGCAGACGTCTACGACGCGGGAAACGTCCTTGTACGCCTCCGGCGCTTCCTCTGCAAGAAGCGAATCCTTGCCGGCCATAACTACGATGCCCTGCGCCTTCAGGCGCTCGCGCAGCTCGCTCCCGCTAATCGTTTTTTTCGCTTTTGAGCGGCTCATCGTGCGGCCGGCGCCGTGGCACGTCGACCCGAAGCTCTCGGTCATCGCCTCGCGGGTCCCGACCAGCACGTACGAATGGGTCCCCATGTCTCCCGGTATTATCACGGGCTGCCCGGTTTGGGCGTAAGCGCGGGGAACCTCGGGGTGTCCGGGCGGGAACGAAGCCGTGGCCCCCTTCCGGTGGACGCACAGTTCAGCGCTCTTTCCGTTGATCTCGTGGGTCTCCATCCTCGCGATGTTGTGCGAGACATCGAACATGAGATCCATCCCCAGCTTGCGCTCGGACGATTTGAAGTGCAGCTCGAAAGAATGCCTCGTCCAGTGCATCAGCGCCTGCCTGTTTCCCATGGCATAGTTGCACGCGCATGCCATTGCCGCCATGTAGTCATCGGCCTCTCTCGAGCCCAGCGGCGCGCACCCGAGCTGCCTGTCGGGGAGCTCGAGTCCGGTTCGCCTTACTACGGCGTCCATGACCTTGAGGTAATCCGTGCATATCTGGTGGCCTACTCCACGGGACCCCGAGTGGATCATGACCACCACCTGGCCTTCATGAAGGCCGAACGCACGCGCAACCTCGGGGAGGAAGATCCTCTCGACCACCTGGACCTCCAGGAAGTGGTTCCCGGACCCCAGCGTCCCGAGCTGGTCTTTGCCGCGCTCAAACGCGCGCGCGCTTACCTTGCCGGGATCGGCCTCTTGGTAGACGCCGCCCCTCTCCAGGTACTCGAGGTCGCTTTCCCTGCCGTATCCCATGGACACCACGGCTTTGACGCCGCCGGTGAATACCTTGCGGAGCACGCCCTCCGGCGAGTGGATCCTCCCCCGTACACCCAGACCTTTCGGTATGTTCGCCGCCATGGCCGCCACGAGCTCTCTAAGGCCGGGTTTGACATCAGCCTCGTCGAGGTTTGTCTTGACCAGCCTGACCCCGCAGGAAATGTCAAAGCCGACTCCCCCGGGTGACACGACGCCGTCCTTGCCGAAGGCGGCCACGCCGCCGATCGGGAACCCGTACCCCCAGTGGATGTCCGGCATGGCAAGTGACCTGTCGACTATGCCCGGCAGGAACGCGACGTTCGCCACCTGCTCCAGGGCCCTGTCGCGCTCGGCGAGTTGCACCAGCTCCTTGTCGGCGTAGATCATGCCCGGCACGCGCATTCCGGGCTTGTAATCGCGGCTCATTTCCCACTTGTAATCAGATACTCGTTTCAGATTTTCCATTTCGTACCTCTACGGAGTGTTGCGGTCAAACATCGAAGATGATCCGCGCGAGCCATGTGCCATCTCGCTTCTCAACTACCATCTGGTGGTAAGTCGCAGCCTTTACCTCTTCGGCGTCGCGATGCCTTCCCGGGTCGATCGGTTCCCCCCACACCGTTGCTTCAAGGTGTGTGGTGGCAACCCTCTCGATATCGATCCTCGACAGTAGCAGCCCCTCTGCCCCAAGCATGTAGATCAGGTCGTTGAGCCACGAGAACATCAGCTCTTCAAGGTCCGCGGCGTCGATTTCCACGTGGCGACGTTCGACTTCCGATACCAGCGAGGGGTCGATGATGTAGGAGAACATGCCTTCCGCGGCTGCCTCGAACAGCTCCTCGAGGGAATCGGCCTCTACTTCAATGCCGATATCCGCGGTGTGTTCGATGACCCTGCATTTCTTCACTCCGGGACTCCCCCGTGTTCAGCCCGCGAGCGGCAGGGTGAAAGTGAAGGCCGACCCGCGTCCTGGCTCGCTGGTCACCGCGATAGTGCCGCCCATCGCCTGGACCAGCTCCTTCGTTATATACAGGCCTAACCCCGACCCGGGGAATGACCGGCGTTCGCCGCTGTCGACCTGGTAGAACCTGTCGAATATGCGCTCGAGCTCTTCGGGAGGGATGCCGATCCCATCGTCTTCGACGCGCACCTCGGCCATGTTGCCGCTCTGGCTTGCCCTGATGAGCACCGTCCCACCATCAGGAGAAAACTTGACCGCGTTCCTTATCAGGTTGCCGAGGGCCATCTCGGTCTTTTCCCTATCGGCGACCACCATGATCGGCTTACCTTCGTCCTCGAGTTGTACTTCGTGAGACTCATCGACAGTCTCCTGGTCGGTGCGCACGTGCTCGCAGAGCCCCACGAGCTCGAACCGGTCTCGTGCGACTTCGAGGCGCCCTTCCTCTATGCGTGACATGTCCAGGATGTTCTCAATGAGGCCTTCAAGTGCGATGGATTTCTTGAGGATGATCTCGAGAGACTCCCTCTCCGTCTCCCTGTCGATCTGGTCGAAGTGCTCCACCATGGTCTTGGCGAAACCCTCGATGACGGCAAGGGGAGAGCGGAGCTCGTGTGAGACGGTGGACACAAAGTCGGACTTCATCCTGTCGAGAGCCATCAGCTCCTGGTGCGCTTTTTCAAGGGCCTTGAGGTGCAGCCTCGTCTCTTCGAAGAGGCGGGAGTTCTGGATAGCGACACCCGCCTGGCGCCCGATCGCCTCGAGCAGGAGTACGTCTTCGCTGTAGAACCCCCGTCGTTCCCTGTCCATCTGAAGTATGAGCACGCCGAGGACCCTGTCTCCTGCGACCAGCGGCACTGCCGCTCCATGAAGAACGCCCAGCACGCTCGCCACCGGGTCTTGCTGCAGGAGGGAGAGCTGTTCGGGCGTGATCTCTTCTTCGCCCGGCACTATCAGGGCCCTCTTGGACCTCATGATGTAACCGCCTATGCCGCTATTGAGCGATAGCGCCGCCCCGTCGAGCAGGTTGAGCTCGATACCATAAGCGGCGCTCCAGTTGAAATTCTCAGAGTCCGGCCCCGCCAGCGCGATAAGCGCATACTCGGCGCCGACCGCCCGCGCAGCCTCGGCCGCGGTCCGGTTTAGAAGCGCTTCGAGCTCGAGCTCGCCCGAGATTCCCTGTGCGCTACGGTATAGCAGTGACAGTCTTTCGTGTTCGGCGGCGAGCTCTCTGTAGATGAGCGCGTTTTCCACCGCGACTCCGATCTCCGCCCCGGCGGCGTCGTAGAAACGCCTGTCCTGTGGTTTGAAGACGCCAGGCTTGCTGGCGCCGAGCCCGATGAATCCCATGGTCTTCTCGCCGCTTCTCAATGGAATGAGGAGGACCTCGGCGAAACCGGACTTCCTCATGGCCTCGGCGACTTCCTTGGGCATGATGGAGGTCTCCCTGGTAAGGTCAAGGATGATGGAATCGTCCCGCGCCGCCATCACATCCGTGACGAAGGCGCGCCCTATCTCGGGTCCGACCACGTTTTTCATCTCGGGAGCCTGACCCACCGCCGCGATTTGGATGTACTCTTCTTTTCCCGGAGAAGATTCGAGCATTATCATTCCGAATTCAGCGCCGGTTACGACGCTCGTGACCTGGAGGATAGTCTCGGCTACCGTCTCGAGGTCCAGAGAGCTCGTTGCGGCTTTGACGATCTCGTTCAACGAGACGAGCTGCATCGCGCGCCTCTTTGTCTCTTCCTCGGCTTTATGCCTCTCGGTCACATCCCTGAACGCTGAAAGGACTACGTTCTCCCCCCAGATCCTCGTGCGCCTCGCGGTGACTTCGGCGGGCGTGAACTTGCCGTCCTTCCGCCTGAGGTCCGCTTCGAAAGTCACTACGCCACCGCGCATCATCTCGTCGATCCTGTCGATATAGATCTGGTGCGCATCAGGTGTCAGCAGCTCGCTGAGGCTCATCCCGACCAGCTCTTCCAGCTTGTGTCCGGTATACAGGCTCGCCCGTTCGTTGGCGTTTATGATCACACCTTCGACGGTATGCACCAGCATGCCGTCGCCCGCCGCCGAGAACAGGGTGGCGTACGCCTCGGCCGCCGCGGCCACGGCTTCCTGCATCTTCTTGGACTCGGTGATATCGCGGACCGCGCAAAGGATCTCGCCCGCGCCGTCTTCTCGCAACCCCAGGGAAGTGAACGACGTGACGACGTCTATCAAAGTGCCGTCCTTGCGCTCGATCTTGTCTTCGGACACGTAGATGCCCTCTTCCATGAGGCCGCCGATCAGCTCGCTGGCGAACTCCTGGAGGGCACGGTGCCGTGGTAGCAGAAACTCGCCATTGGTTCCGATGAGCTCGTTGTGATCGTATCCGAGGATCTCGCTTATCTGGCGGTTGGCCCAAGTGATCTCTCCGTTCGTAACCACGTACAGGCCTTCGCCGATGCTATCAGTGATCCGCGTTCGGAACCTCTCCGACCTGCCGAGTTGCTCGATCCATCGCTTTCGCTCGAGCGCCCTCGTGACGGTCTGGGCTATCTCTCTCAGCAGGTTGAGCTCCTGGGACGACCAGCTGTGGGGGTCGTCGTTCGAGTTGAAGCCGATGGCTCCGGCAAGCTTGTCCCTGACGAACACGGGCACGACCGCCATCGAGTGGATGCCGTACCGGGCGATGGTCTCTTTGTCGGCGCCAGGCGGTAAGTCCTGTATGCTCTCGAACGCTATCTCTTTTCGGCTTTGCATCGCTGCGGCCCACCAGGAAAAATCTTCTGTCTGCAGCTCGCCGAGGCTGACCTCTATCGGGCTGGTCTCACCGGAGACCCACTCGACGAGATTTGACGTTGCCTCTCCCTCCTCCGACAGCTCGAAGTAGAACGCCCTGTCGATGGCGAGCAACTCGCCCGCGTTTTCAAGTGTTTCTCTGATCGCCTCGTATATATCCGGGGGGTCGACAAACCTCGTGGCGATTGCCGCCAGGGCCTCTTCGATGCGGAGCTGGAGCTCTTTTTCGCCCTCTTGCTGCTTTCTCTCGGTGACGTCCCTCAGAACGAAGATCTGGATTGTGTCCTCCCCTGGCCAGCCGACCAGGCCCGAGTTGGCCTCGATATCCAGGATCTTGCCACCGGGGCCGATCAGTCTCAGCGGGTAGTTGGGGATAGTCCTGCCCGTTTTCCAGTCGTTGAGGAAGTCTCTCGAGACGCGCTCCTTGTCGTCCGGATGAACAAACTCGAACAGGTACTTGCCGGGCA
This sequence comes from Candidatus Anoxymicrobiaceae bacterium, assembly GCA_036508635.1. Taxonomy (GTDB): domain Bacteria; phylum Actinomycetota; class Geothermincolia; order Fen-727; family Anoxymicrobiaceae; genus FEN-727. The sequence goes on along the minus strand of DATCGY010000086.1, from coordinate 16,772 downwards.
CTCCTTCGGGCGCCATGCCGAAGATATCGACCGCGGAAGGGTTTGCGTACAGTATCTCGCCTGCCCTGTTCGACATCACGATGAGGTCCCTGCTGTTCTCAACGATCGTTCGATATCGCTCCTCCGACTCTTCGAGCATCCTCTGGGCTTTGACCCGTCCGGTTATGTCGCTGACTATCACCATGGCATTTGCACCCGGGCCGCGCTCTCCAAGGACGGCGGTCGTGGTCTCGAAATACTTCTCCTGCCCGTCAACGACCACCCTTATCGGGTAACGCGCGACTCCTTTTCCGCTGTCCCAACCTTCTGCGAATTTCCTTATCACCTGCTGTCGCTCATCCGGGTGTACTACGCTGTAGATGTTGCGGCCTATCATCTCGTCCGAGCTCATGCCCGTAAGCTCGCAACTGGCTGAGTTTGCAAAAAGCACGTTACCTTTCGGGTCAGCGATGAAGATGGCATCGCGTGACGACTCTACGAGGATTCGGTACCTCTCCTCTGAGGTCTTCAGCGCTTCTTCGACGGTAACGCGCTGTGTGATGTCTATGATGGTGACCATGACCACCTGCCTGCCGCCTACCGTGATGATCGTGTTTAGAGTCTCGGCCACGAGAACGCTTCCGTCTCTGCGTCGGATTCGGATATGGTAGAACTGGGGAGCGGTCCCGCCGTCGATCAACTCCTGCATCGAGGTCACTGCTTCAGGCAGCTCAGCGGGCTCGAGAGCGGCGAACACGTCCGTCATGGTCTGGAGCTCTCCACGGTCGTATCCGGACATCTCGTAGATCCTGCTGTTTGCGTACAGGACGTTCTCCCCGTCGTGGACCAGGAGGCCGAACAGGCTGCCGTCAGCCAGGGCGCGGTACCGTTCTTCTGACTCCCTGAGCTCTTTCACCAGGGAAGCGTTGTGTATGGCGATGGAGGCCTGGCGGGCGAAGCTCTCCATCAGTTCCGCTTCGCGAGTCAGGAACCGGCGTTTGCGCGAAAGTGTCTCTAGTGAGAGAGCGCCCGTGAACTTGCCCTCTGTGACCAGCGGCACGACGAGGGCCGACTTGACGCCGCGTTTCCGAAACTCACCGTCGAGGCTCCTCTCGTCCCGCGCAGCGTCGTCTACCACAACCGGCTTCAGGGTCGCCCTCGCCTCGGATACTATCCCGCTCGCTGAGATGGAGATGCTCGCGGGCTGCTTGTCGAACTTCGTCCAGTCGTGACCCGCTTCGGGGCGCAGCGTCTCGCTTTCCTCGTCGAAAAGCCAGATGTTGCACGCGTCAACGTCAAGAAGCTCAGCCGCTTCGGCGGCCACTTTTACCAGAGCGGACGTCAAATCGAGGGTGCCGGTGAGGCTCTGTGCCACGTTGAATAGTGAGGTCGCCTCGCGCGCCCGCTCCTCGGCTCTCATCCGCAGGAACGCGTTCTCGGCTCCGAGCTCCAATGCGTCGGCGGCGGCCCTCAACAGGTTGAACCCCGCCTCGGCCTTCCCGGACTCTAAGTCATGGCCGAGCAGCAGAAGCCCCACGGGGCGTCCCGCCACATAGAGGGGGACGCCCACGACACCTTTGACTCCCTCCGCCATCGAGATCTCTCTGACGTGGGGATGGATGCCCTGCGCCGTAGGCACCACCGTCTCAATCCTCTTCTTCATCACCGCGTCCCCGGGGAAGGCGTTGGGCTTGCCTTGAACTACGCGCGCGGGCTCGCTCTTCTCGAATCCTTTCATCGCCACACGCCGGCCGACGGAGCCACCGCTCTCCAGGTGGTAGACGACTCCGCAACGATACCCGGGAAGCGTCAAGAGGGAATTGAGCGCCGCTGTAAGCATCTCGTCTATGTCCTGGGAGGCTCCCGCTTTGGAGAGTATCGTGTTTACTACCAGGAGTTCCTCGGCCAGCTTCTCCGCTTCGCGCCGCCTTGCGAATCTCTCCGTGACGTCCTGGCCCAGAGCGATCGCCCCATCAGTGCTGCCGTCACCCATCACCAGGGGGGAGTAGGTCCACGACAGCATCCGCCTGGCTCCGGATTTCTTTATCAGGGGGATGAGCACCGCCTCTTTCGACCTCTGCTCTGACGGTGGTGACCCGAAATAAGCATGGGCGAGATCCTGGTACTCGTGAGGGATGAGGAGGCTTATCCCGCCTCCGTCTTTTATCTCGGCTTCGCCGTATTCGCTTAGCTGTTCGAGCGCCCGGTTGACGAACATGACCTCGCCGTCATCGCTAAGCCCGATCACCAGCGCATTCACGGACTCGAGAAGGGCTTTCGAGATCTCGCGCTCTCTTCGCACCTCGCGAACCAGATTTTTTCTCTCGGGCATATCGGTGCTGACGATGGCCATGAACGGGGTCTTGGTGAGTGGCCCGGTGACATACATGTAGAGGTTCTCCCGGTCGCACCATGTATCGCCGGAAGGCATCCTGATTGTCCGCTTGACCATCCTCTTGTCGCTGAGAACTTCCGGGAGCGGACAATCTTCGCACGGCGCTCCCTCTTTTCTGAGGACTTCGAAACAGCGTTTGCCTATGGACTTTCCCCACTGGCGTTCAGCCGCGCTGTTCATGTAACCGATGGTGTGCTCGGGCGTGATTAGGATAAGCGCCGCCTCGGCGGCGTCAAGAAACTCCTGGATCGTCTCGAGGCTGAAGGGCGTGTTTGCGGGCTGGCTCTTTCTCAGACGAAACATTCTTCTCCTCGAACCAAGCCGGGTGATTCGGGCCTCGGCGCCGAGGGACGTCAGGCTTCTTCTTCCTCGCCCTCGAACTCCTCGTCCGCCCCGTCGTCCCCGGAGATATGGAGGGCGACAGCGCTCACGCTGTCGTTCTCCTGGACCCGCATCACTTTGACGCCCTGGGTCGCTCTTCCAGTTCTGGGTATGCCGTTAACCGGGACCCGGATGATGATGCCTTCCTGGGACACCACTACCAACTCCTGGTTGTCCATTACGACCCGTGCTCCGGCCAGCCTCCCCTTGGTCTCGGTCAGTTTTATAGTGCGGACCCCCTTGCCTCCCCGCCTGTGAAGCGGGTAAAGCCCCGCGGAAGTGCGTTTGCCGAAACCGTTCGACGTAATGACGAAGACGTCTTTGCCGTCTTCGAGGACCTCCATGGTCAGAACGCGATCACCACGGTCTAGGGCCATGCCTTTAACGCCGGCCGCAACCCTTCCCATGGCCCGGCAGTCCTTCTCGTTGAACTTGATGGCCCGACCCTTTTCGGATACCAGCAGCAGTTCCTGGTCACCGCCGGTAAGCCTTGCCCTTATCATCTCGTCGCCGGGGAATAGCCTCAATGCTATTATCCCATCCTTGCGAGCCGAATCATACAACTTGAAAGCCGTCTTCTTGACTATTCCGTTCTTGGTGGCGGTGACGAGGAACCTACCGCCCTCAAAGTCTTTCGTAGCAATGACTTCGACAATCTTTTCGTTCGGCTCGAGCGGCAAAAGGTTGACCATCGCCTTCCCTTTGGAGGTCCGGCTGCCGGTCGGCAACTCGTACACCTTGAGCCGATAGACCTTGCCCTTGTTCGAGAAGAACAGGATGAAGTGGTGGGTAGTCGTGATGAACAGGTGCTCGACGAAATCGCCCTCTTTGAGGTCCATCCCCATAACGCCGCGCCCGCCTCGCTTCTGCTTGCGAAACGTTGCCACCGGCACGCGCTTGGCGTAGCCGGAGTGGGTGATACTGATGACCATCTCTTCCTCGGCGATGAGGTCTTCGACCGATAGATCCTCGGCGTCTCCGCCGATCTCAGTGCGGCGCTCGTCGGAGAACTTGCGACGTATCTCTTCGAGCTCGTCCTTGATTATTACGAGCACCTTTCCGGGGTCATCGAGGATCGCCAGGAGCTCTTTTATCTTCCCCTGGAGCTCTTTGAGTTCGTCCTTGACTTTCTGCCGCTCGAGACCTGTCAGCCTCTGGAGCCTCATGTCGAGTATCGCCTGCGCCTGGATCTCGGTCAGCTTGAACCGCTCGGTGAGTTTTTCGCGCGCCTCCTCGACCGTCTTGGACCCTCTGATCAGCGCGATTGTCTCGTCTATGTTATCGATGGCGATGAGGAGTCCCTCGAGGATGTGGGCTCGCTCCTCGGCTTTTCTCAGGTCAAACCTGGTCCGCCTGGTGATTACCTCCTGCCGATGCTCCGTGTGTTTTTGCAGGAACTCTTTGAGTGGCAGGGTCCGCGGGACCCTGTCCACAAGCGCCAGCATTATGATGCCGAACGAGCTCTGCATCTGGGTGTGTTTGTATAGCTGGTTGAGAACGACCTCGGGGTCGGCCTCGCGTTTGAGCTCGATGACGAGCCTCATGCCGCTACGGTCCGACTCGTCCCGGAGGTCCGATATGCCGAGTAGAGTCTTGCTCTTTACGAGCTCGGCGATCTTCTGACTGAGCTTGGACTTGTTTACCTGGTAGGGTATCTCGGTGACCACGATGCGCTGCTTGCCGCCTTTGACCTGCTCTGTGTGCGCCCTTGCCCTCACATGGATGATGCCCCTGCCCGTGCTATAGGCCTGGTGTATGCCCATCCTGCCGCGGATGATCCCGCCGGTCGGGAAGTCGGGCCCCTGGATGACCTGCATCAGCGCCTCGGGGCTTATGTCGGGATCGTCGATCACGGCGATGATTCCGTCGATGACCTCGCCGAGGTTGTGTGGTGGTATGTTGGTAGCCATGCCGACCGCGATGCCGCTGGAGCCGTTGACGAGCAGGTTTGGGAACTTGCCAGGCAGGACCGAGGGCTCCTGCATCGAGCCGTCGTAATTGTCGACGAAATCGACTGTTTCTTTCCTGATGTCATCGAGCAGCTCGGTCGCCACCTGCGCCAGCCTGGCTTCGGTATACCTCATGGCCGCGGCGCTGTCGCCGTCGACGGAGCCGAAGTTGCCATGGCCATCGATGAGCTCGTACCTGTATGAGAAATCCTGGGCCATTCGCACCAGGGTGTCGTAGATTGCGGCATCCCCGTGGGGGTGGTAACGACCCATAACATCACCGACGACCCTCGCGCATTTCCTGTGCGGGCCCGCGGGGGTCACGCCGGACTCGAGCATGCTGTACAGGATGCGGCGGTGCACCGGCTTGAGCCCATCCCTGACGTCTGGCAGGGCGCGTTCAACAATCACGCTCATGGCGTACTCGAGGAAGGACCTCTGCATCTCCTCCTCGAGCTCTACCGGCTCGACGCGCCCACCGACAAGGTCTATCATCTCTTGGTTTCCTTCCCTCGAAGATCCAAAGCGGCCCGCGGCCGCGTTGGTATCATCAAATATCCAGGAACCTGACGTCGGATGCGTGTTCCTGGATGAACGTCCGTCTCGACTCCACGTCGTTGCCCATCAGCGTGTTGAATATCATGTCAGCGGAGACGGCGTCGTCGATATTTACCTGGAGCAGGTTGCGCCTGGCGGGGTCCATCGTCGTCTCCCATAGCTGTTCCGGGTTCATCTCGCCAAGGCCCTTGAACCTCTGCACCTGCGCCTTCTTCCCGTCGTTTTCTTTGATGACGCGATCCATCTCCGCGTCGTCGTACGCGTATATGTGCTTCTTTCCTATTGTGAGCCTGTATAGCGGGGGCTGCGCGACGTAGACGTACCCCTCCTCGATCAGCTCGGGCATATACCTGTAAAAGAACGTCAGCAGAAGCGTCCTGATATGGGCGCCGTCGACGTCCGCGTCCGTCATGATTATCGCCCTGTGATATCTGGCTTTCTCGATATCAAAATCGTCTCGCACATTTGTGCCGAGCGCCGTTATGAGCGCCTGTATCTCTTGCGACGAGAACACCCTGCTCGGCCCGGCTTTCTCGACGTTCAGGATCTTGCCGCGAAGCGGAAGTATGGCCTGGAAGCTCCTGTCTCGCGCCTGCTTCGCTGAGCCGCCGGCCGAGTCGCCCTCGACCAGGTATATCTCGCAGAGAGATGGGTCTTTGATGGAACAGTCGGCAAGCTTCCCGGGCAGAGAGCTCGACTCGAGTATGCTCTGCCGGCGCACCAGCTCCCTCGCCTGCCTCGCCGCGCTACGAGCCCTGCCCGCGGTCAGCGCTTTGTTTACAATGTTTTTGGCATCTCCGGGGTTCTCTTCGAGGAACTCCGCGAGACCGGCGTTCACGGACGATTCGACGAAGCCCTTTATGTCGGGGTTGCCCAGCCTCGTCTTCGTCTGGCCTTCGAACTGGGGCTCCTGCATCTTGACGCTGACCACCGCGGTCAACCCCTCGCGGACGTCCTCCCCCGTCAGGCTGCCGTCTTTATCCTTGATGTGGCCATGCGTCCTTGCGTAGTCATTGATCGTCCTCGTCAGCGCGGCCTTGAATCCGATCAGATGGCTTCCGCCCTCGTGCGTGTTGATGTTGTTGGTGAAAGTGAAGATGTTGTCGATGAAACCGGTGTTGTACTGCATCGACACCTCGACCTCCGCGTCTTCCCTTGCGCCCTTGACAAAGATGATTCTCTTCTGGATCGTCTCCTTGCTGGAGTTGAGGAACTGCACGAAGTCGCGGATGCCGCCCTTGTATTCGAAGGTTTCCTTCCTGGGATCGTCTGGATCCCGCTTGTCCTCGAGGATGATCTCAAGCCCGGCGTTGAGGTAGGCCATCTCCCTGAGCCGCTGAGAGATGGTGTCGTGCTTGAACTCCAGCTCTTCGAATATCTTCGGGTCCGGTTTGAACTTGATTATCGTGCCGGTCTTGTTGGTCTTCCCAACCTTTTCAAGCTTTGAAACGGCCTTTCCTCTCTCGAACCGCTGGGAGAAGACTCCGCCCTCGCGCCCCACTTCGACTTCGAGCCACTCGGACAGCGCGTTGACCACGGATATTCCAACACCGTGGAGCCCGCCGGACACCTTGTATCCTCCACTGCCGAATTTTCCTCCGGCGTGTAGCATGGTCAGTACTATCTCCAGCGCGGATTTCTTGAAGCGGGGGATCTCGCCCACCGGGATGCCCCTGCCGTCGTCGATCACCGCAACCGAGCCGTCCTCCTCAAGTGTGACGAAGATGTGCTTGCAGTAGCCTGCCATGGCCTCGTCGATTGAGTTGTCGACCGCCTCGTAGACCAGGTGGTGCAGCCCTCTCGTGCCCGTCGAGCCGACGTACATGCCCGGCCTTTTCCTGACGGCGTCGAGCCCGTCGAGAACGGTTATGCTCTTGGCGTCGTACGCTTCTTCAAGATCTTTTTCTTCCAACTATTCCCACCTCTTCACAGCATGGATTTTTTCGTTTGAGGTCATTTGAGATTTAAGAAGAATGACTTGTGTTCTGGGGCGGACCTCATGCATAGATTATACCATTTCTTGCTTCATTTATTGGGCTCACCAGACAAAATCTGGGGGCGGTCATCCGTTTTGCTCGTACTGCTTTCTCTCCATGCTGGCGCGGAGCATCCTTTCTAGAGCGGTTCTCGTCTCTTCTTCGTCTATTCCGTTCAGCTTTTCCTGGAGCTGGGGTCCCAGCGGTGCCTCCCGGCTATGGTCGGCGGGTTTCACCGCCACGCCCGTTTCTGGCGCCAATTCGGGGCTCCGCGCCCTCACCCTCATCTTCTTTATCCCGTTGTCCCCCAACACGCGTGTCACTCCGGCGAGAAGCTCCGGCGTCTTTGCGCTCAGCTCGGCCGCCCAGGCCGGCCCCTCGGCCGATACCGTCAAAACCCCCTTGGTGATCCTGGTGGGAGTGCTGTGTGAGGCTAGCCTCTCTCCCGCGATGTGCGCCCAGTGGAGGCTGATTAGCTCCTTCTTGAGTTTTTTTATGCTCGGGGACATTCCTGGCCTGCCGGCCATAATCCCCCCGAGGCTCTCGGGTTCAGACACTCTCAACAGTTCCTCTTTCGACTCTTAATACCCTCGCTCCAAGGGCTTCAAAGTCCTCGAGCAGGTCGGTGGTCGTTATGATTGATTGGCTGCCGGCGCCAGCCACTCTCAGGACACCGGCGCGCCTTTCCCGGTCAAGCTCGGAAAGCACGTCATCGAGAAGCGTGATGGGCACTTTTCCAGTTTCGTCTTCCAGGTAGCGCTTCTGGGCCACCCTGAGGCAGAAAGCCAGGGTCCTCTGCTCGCCTTGTGAGGCTGAGAACTTTGCCTCTCTTCCATCGAGTCTTAATTCAACGTCGTCCCTGTGTGGACCTACGACTGTCGTCCTGGCTCGCTTCTCTTTGGAACGCGCGGCGTCGAGTTCTTCTCTCATCGAACTCTCGATCTGGGCCTTCCCCGGGCCTGCCGGCTCGAATGTCCCCTTGTATTTGATCGCCACGCCGTGGCTTTCTCCTGCTATCTCTTCGTATGCGCCGCCGGCGTATCGGGCCATCTTGTCTACCATGTTGATCCTGTCGGTCACGATCTCTGCACCAACCCGGGCCAGCGCGTCATCCCATGGCTCTATCACTTTGTTCAGGCTCATCCCATGCTCTTCCCACGATCGGAGCACCGCGTTTCTCTGCCTTAGCACGTGTTTGTAGTAGAGCACCGCCTTGGCAGCGACCGGACCCAACTCCTCCATGGTTTCATCGAGGAATTCCCTGCGCCTTGCAGGGTCGCCTTTTATCACGTACAGATCATCCGGCGAAAACATGACACACTTGACCAGCCCCTTGGCTCTTGCGGCCGACTCTAGCTTCTGCCCGTTAACGTCAATGCTTCTTCCCCGTCTCCCAAAGGAAACGTGCATGTTAAGGCGGAACTCTCCGTCCATGATAAGACCACGCACAGACGCTTTTTCGAGGCCTTCGGTCACCAGTTCTCTCATTCTCGGCGCGCGGTTGGATTTCAGGTGAGAAAGAAAATAGAACGCCTCAAGGAGGTTGGTCTTGCCCTGGGCGTTCCTTCCGACGATTATGTTCTTTTCCGGTGAGAATTCGACTTGTTGCTGTTTATAGTTTCTGAAGTTTGACAGCTCAAGCCGTGTTAATATCAAATGGTCTGCTCGCCTGCTGTTCCGGGGCTATCACCTCAGCCTGACCGGCATGACGATGTAGCTGTAACTGTCACTTTCTTCGTTCTTTAAAAGCGCTGGCTTCAGTGGGTCGTCAAGCCTCAGCTCTAAGTTCTCGGTCTCTACTGCCATAATCCCGTCGAGGAGATAAGTGCCGTTGAACCCGATCTCCATCTCTTCGCCCGTGACCTCCGCGGGTATTTCCTCTTTTGAGTCTCCGACCTCGGGGGTCTCGGTTATCAGGCTTAAGTGATCGCTATAGACCCCGAGCCTCATGTTGTGTCCGAAAATCAGCGCTCTCTTCACCACACCGGCCAGGTCGTCTCTGGAGACTTTAATAGCGGTTTTCTCGCCTTTTGGCACCAACTGCCTGTAGTTCGGGAACTGGCCCTCTATGAGCCTGCTGCTCACAACCATGTCGCCAAGCTTGAACATGACCTGTTTTGCCTGCATCTTGAGCTCAACTTCGTCTTCAACCGACCCGGCAAGCCTTGCGACCTCGTTCAAGGTTTTGGTCGGAATAATGCAGTCCTCCCAACCCTCGAGCGACCCGCTCACTTCGATGGTCTTCCAGGAGAGGCGGTAACTGTCTGTTGAGACCATCTTTATGGAGCCATCGGAAGCACCTTTCTCCATGAGCGTTCCGGTCAGGACCGGCCTCTTTTCGTCATTTGATGATGCTCGCGAAGTCTGTTGAACCGCCAGGAGGAACTCACCGCCCTGGGCTTTGAGAACGGATTCACCTTCCCACTTCGGGATTGCGGGAAAATCTTCTGGTGCCATCTCGCGGATCCTGTACTCACCGACTGCCGTCTTTACTGTTATGTATTTCTCTCCGGTCTCGAGATTGACGGTCCCGGACGGAAGGCTCTTTACGACATCTCCTATCAATCGGCCGGAAACCACAGTGGAGCCGCTCTCGGATACTTCCGCTTCGATCTCGGCTCGTATGCTCATCTCGAGGTCAGTGCTATTGACTACAAGCTTGTTGCCCTCGGCATTGATGAGCAGGCCGGACAGGATGGGCATCGTTGCCCTGCTGGAGACTCCCCTGAGTGCTGTCTGAACGAGCCCGTTCAGCTTTTCCTTTTCACAGGAGACTATCATCTAAGCCACTCCCCCTGATTCTGTTTCGTAGACCTACCGCCAAGATTATATATCACAAACATTTGGCATCTTCACAAACGGACACACAGTTTCGCTTCTCTTTTTATATATATTTAATCAGTAGTAGTAGTAGGCGCTGTTCATATGTTGAAATCAAGCTCTTTTCCCCCTGAGACAGCAAAAAAATGGGAATTCCTGATGTTTAGAAGCCGTTGAAAACCCGGACTTATTTCACAAACGCTTTTCAAGACAACCCCCGAATGGTCTACTCGAGTTGACAATTTGTACATAAACCAAACAAAACTACTATGGTTTAAACGCGTTTTCCACCTGGAACCAAACAACGGGTCTCCGCCGCACACAGCGTCGCTAAACAGCTTTATTGACCATGTTGGTCAACTCTGTGACCTCTTGCAGTATCTCCCGCTTGTTCTTTATGAGAGATTCTATCTTTCTGCAAGAGTGAAGGACGGTCGCATGGTCTCGACCACCAAACTTCCTACCGACTGCTACAAGGGTCTCATCCGTCATTTCACGGCACAGGAACATGGCCACCTGCCGAGCGTGTACAAGAGGCCGCGAGCGCGATTTTCCGGCGAGGTCCGCGATGGCAATGCTGTAGTAGCTGGAAACAAGGCTCTCAATAAGATCAAGGGTTGGCGCTTTGGATTGGTGCGCCGCGGCAACCTGGTTTTTGAGAACGCTCTGGACCATCGGAAGGTCAATGCGCGTACCGTAGAGCTGAGCGTAGCCGATAACCCTGTTCAGCAACCCCTCGAGCGTGCGGATGTTGTCCTTTACCTTTGACGCGATAAAAACGAGCACGTCATTGGGTATCTCGACCTTCTCGAGGCGGGCTTTCATCCGCAGGATGGCCAACCTGGTCTCCAGGTCCGGAGGCGTGATGTCTATCATGAGACCACCCTCGAAGCGCGACCTTATCCGGTCTGAGAGCTGCGGGATCTCACTCGGCGGCCGGTCGCTCGAGAGGACGATGTGGCTGTTTGCACTATATAGAAGATTGAAGATATCGAAAAATTTGTTCTGGGTGGCATCGGTACCGCTCAAAGCCTGGATATCGTCAAAGAGGACGATCTTGTTGTTGATGTACTTCTGGTCGAAAGTCGCTTTGTCACGCTTGAGGGTCAGAGTGGCGATAAACTCATCTATAAATCGCGATGTCTGAACGTACTTGACCTTTATATGTGGCGTCATGTTCTCGGCGTAGTCCTGGATAGCATACAGGAGGTGAGTCTTCCCAAGCCCGGTTCCTCCGTAGATGAACAACGGGTTGTAGTTGTGACCAGGCAATTCGGCAACCATCAATGCCGCGTTATAGGCGAACTTGTTAGAGTCACCCACAACGAAATTCTCGAATGTGTATTTTTTCCGAGGGGCGGGGTGTGGAGCAGGCGCCTTTGCCTCCGGTTCCTGAACGCGCATAGCCATTGACTGCACGATCGGGGCTGAAGTAGACACCGTCAGGACAACGTTTGCTTCGCTGCCAAGCACTGATGAAAGGGCTCGAGTGATCTTGTCTGCATAGCGCGCCGTGATTATCTCTTTCATGAATGAGTTTGGTACGGCGACCGTGCAGGTGTCACCAACGAATGAAAGCATCCTGAGTGGTGAGATCATCGAATCGAAGTAAGGAGCCGGAACCTCGGAACGGACCTTCCTCAAGGCCTCCTGCCAATGTGCCTCTGCATCTGCGCGGCCTGCTTCTTCATCAACCACGATGTTCTGTTCCATTAAAGACGCCCCCCCACTTGGTACGATTAATGAAGGTTGGTTGAGAATTAAGAGCGTCCAACAAGATGGATCTTACATCAACATGTTTTCCACATCCTGTGGATAACATAATTCCCCTCATCTCCCAAAAGTCGCACACCACTGTGGAAGGACTTCAAGCCAATGCCCTGATATCAACAAAAACGGCCGTTTTATGAACGTCGTTTTCCACAATTGTGGAAACTCCCTCCCAGAAACAAAAGGCCCAGGTTCCTGACCTGGGTCCTGCGCGACGGATTATAACAAGGGAGCCGAGGGTCGCGCAATACGTTTCAGAAGGTTGTCTGATAAAACTTGCCTATGGACCATATAAGCTATCCAACCATTGATATACAGTGCGTCATCTCTTCTGTGAGACGTCCGAGAAGCACGTCTAACATAAATCCGGTCCGTTTTGACAATGCAGTTCGGTCCAGTATAATTAGCCTGCTGTTTTCCCCGTATTTTCGTCCTAGGAAGGCATCTTGAAAAGAACATATCAACCGAAGGTTCGTAAAAGGAAGAGAGAGCACGGCTTCCGCAAGCGTATGAGCACGAAAGCCGGCCGCAGAGTCATCAAGCGCAGGAGAGGCAAGGGAAGAGCCAAGCTCAGCGCTTAGCTCTAGCCTGTACAGATGCCGAGAGAAAAGCGTTCCGGGGTTAGATGGATAACCAAAACGCGGGACATTAGATCACTAAAGAAAATCGGCAGGTTTTTCCGTGGCACACTGGTTCTAGCGTGGGTTTCATCAGACGCCTGTGAAGGGTCAGACAGACCCCGTGTTGGTGTTGCTACCGGAAAAGGCTTCGGTAAAGCCGTTTGGCGCAACAAGGCAAGGCGCAGGGTCAAAGGCTGCATAATGGATTCGCGGCACCTCTTGAAACCCGGAACAAGTTACCTCATTGAATGCCGACCGGGAGTCGAAGAAGCAGAATACCAAAATTTGGTAAATGAGGTCAGGGATATTCTGGCGAGGTCCTTGAATTGCTAAGAAGCGAAGCGGAGCGGAGCGTTCGCGAACTGGCCCTGTTGCCTGTACTGATATATAGGAAGTGGATATCCCCTGGTTTGAAACCCAGGTGCATCTATTACCCGTCGTGCTCTGAGTACTTTGAGCTTGCGGTGATGAAATATGGCATATTTAGGGGCTCCTTAAAAGGTTTGTACCGTATATTGAGGTGCAATCCATTTGCAACCGGGGGATATGACCCCCCTTGATCTGAACCAGGTGTGTACTTGATGTTTGCTCTTTCGATTCCCGGCCTGGAACCGCTTGGTAAGGCATTCGCTTATGCCCTGCATTGGTTGTCCACGATCGCGGGCGGCAACTACGGTATTGCAATCATACTCCTCACCGTTCTGATGCGAATCATCATCCTCCCTCTGTCTATAAAGCAGACGAAGTCCATGATCGCAATGCAGAAGCTTCAGCCTCAGCTAAAGGAAATCCAGAAGAAGTACAAGGACGACCGCGAGAAACAGGGCCAGGAGATGATGGCCCTGTACAAAGAAAACAAGGTAAGCCCACTGGGCGGATGCCTGCCCCTTCTCTTGCAGCTACCAATCATTTTTGCGGTCTTTGAGGTCCTTCGCTCGCTCGCTGACCCCAAGTCGAAGTTTTTCAACATACTGTTCCCGGGTGTTAAAAAGATAGTTGTAGCGACCAACCCGCATCTAAAATTTGCGGGGATGAACATTACCTACAAAGGGTCAGTGCTATGGAGCCACCACAACTATGTACAGCTTATAGCTCTTGTCATCTTGACCGTTATCACTGGCTATATATCTGCAAAGATGATGACCACAGATCCCAAGCAAGCGAAGATGATGGCATTGATGCCCGTTATGATGGGCGTATTCGCTTGGATCCTACCCGCGGGCGTTACAATCTATATAATCGTCACCAACATATTCACCATAGTTCAGCAGTATATCCAGCTCGAACACGACGGTTTCTACGACGAGGAGCTGGCTGAGATCAGACAGCAGGGCGCAGAAGCAAGGTGGCATAAGCGTGCATACTTCAAAGGGATGTCTTTCGGTACCAAAGTAATGTTTGCGATACACATGCGGAAGAAACCCGTCGAGTTGGTTCCCAAAGGCAAAGCTTCGAGAAAGCCAGAGAAGAAGCAGGCGGCTGCTGCAGCGCGGGCGGGGTCATCCACAGCGGCAAGTCCGGCAAAGGGCAAAGCCTCAAACGGGGCTGCCAAGAAACCAGCCGGGCCCGGCCAGAAGAAATCCGCATCAGGAAAGAAGGCTTCATCTGCAACAAAGAAGCCTTCGGCCCAAGGAGCCCAGAAGCAAGCTGCAGGGAAGAAGCCCAAACCGCCGTCATCGGCAACCTCGGGGTCGTCAGCAGCGCAAGAAACAAAACCCGCAGGCGGTCAGGCAACATCCCCCCCTAAGCAGTCGGGGGGCGGACAGCAAGCCAAACGGGACGCTACGAAAAAATATCCAGCCAAGAAGAAGGGGACTGGAAAGAAATAGATACGTTGGAAATATCCACCCGATCTTCTCGAGGAGAGGCAATAACATGAAAGAGAAGTCCTGGGAGTACGTTGGAAAGACAGTCGAAGAAGCTACCCAGACCGCAATCGAGGAGCTAGGTCTCGAACGAGATGACGTCTTTGTCGAAGTCCTAGAGGAGCCACAGAAGGGGTTCCTGGGCATTGGAGGCAAAGAGGCTCGTATAAGAGTAGAGCTTATTGGTGAGTGGGAGGTTGTTGGTAAGAAACCTGAGGCTGCCTCCCCTCCTCCCCATGAGCCTGAGCCCGAAGTCGACGAAACTCCAGCTTACATCGGCAAAGAAGAGCCGAAATCCACATACGAGCCTAGGGAAGAAGAGGAGTTTCCTTCCTCAGAGAACACAGATAAACTAGTTGAGATGATTAATGGAATCCTGGAAATCTTCCAAATTGATGCGATGGTTGAGGCACGCGAGCGCGAGGATTCCATCGTTGTGGACATCTGGGGCGACGACGTTGCGATTCTAATTGGAAAAAGTGGGTTTACCCTCGATGCCCTCCAATACATCGTAAATGTCAGTTGTAGAAGAACTGGCGACGTCTCTAAAAAGATCATCGTTGATATTGAAGGATATCGTAAAAGACGCAAGGCTAAACTGGAAAAACAAGCGGATCAAATGGCTTCCAAGGTGCTTTCCCAGCAAGAAAGTATCGAATTGCCTCCAATGAGTTCTTCTGAGCGCAAAATCGTGCATATGGCCTTGCGTCAACTCAACGGGGTTTGGACCGAGAGCACTGGCGATGGAGCCGATCGCCGGGTTGTAATTCATCCTGGCAGCGGGAATTGACGTTTCACGTGAAACATCCAAATTCAGCTCCTTGCTAAGAAAGGCATCTTCGTAATAATTCATGAACTTCCCCCCTTAGATTTCAGACCCGTTATCTTCATTGAAGAAGCGCGTATCTCATAGTCTCTAATCTCTAGAATCCAAGTAATTCTATAGAGCAGTATGGAAATTCACACACAATATGTCAGCTTGAAGCTCTTTGAGGCACGAAAACGAACAATTCATCATGATTTCCACGGAAGTGCATCCCAAAGATAAACATTTCCTGACGCACTCCAATCTACAGTAAGGGAGAATTGAGAGAGAACTTCTTCAAATACAAAGGATCAAAGCAAAATCACAAAATCGAAAGAGACAAACATTCTTTCTGAAGGCTCTGAGTACGCCAGATATACATAGAGCATCTTCATTTGGCAAAAAAGAAAAAATGGAAGTTGCGATAATGAGCGAAAAAAGAGTAAAGCTAAAGTATAGATTATTCCTAACCTGAAACTTGACGATAAAAGAACTTTTGTGTAAGAAAACAGAAAATAGCAGAAACAAGGATCCTGGAATACATAGGTATCTGAGTAGTGATAGAGGGATTCAAAGAGCAATCGAACAACGAGGAGAAAGAGATTTTCTCTCTAGACATAAACCTAAAAAAATGAGAGATAAATATCTGCAAAAGAAACTGACCAATAACAAGAATCTTCCAGAATTGGGAAGAGCAATGTTGAAAACCGAGAAGAAAAGTGGAAAAGATGTGAAGAGATCGGCCAAATACCAAAGGGCATAGACAAAAGAAGCGGGGGTTCAAGCACAGGAGAGAAAGAATAACGACTGAAAGAAGGAAAGAAACCAAAAGAACAGATACAGGATGCCTTGATCTGGTAGACGGAAAGGACGTCTTAGGCCACGAGTTTGAATAAGAAAATCCAGAAACAGCAAGGCTGCGGAGCTAAACTGCCCGCCGGAGAAATAAAAAATGCATATTGAGGCTTACAAGGAAAATATCGACCATGATTCAAGCGTAGACAAGACTGAACCCGGAAGCATTGATACTATGGCTCCAAACAGCGTTTAGAGCAGCAAGATAGCGGGAATTGCCTTGTTCAATGTGGAATATCATGTGCGAGCACAAAATATGGTACTCAGAAGGCGAATCGTCTCCCGCTTGGCGAGGGGCCAATAGGTGTACCCGACCCCCTTGGAGTTTCGTGCGCATAGCGCAATGTCCAAAGGGTTATCATGAAGGGGAAATCCTCGATGGACTGAGCTGAGGGAACTCAAGAAGAAGAAAAGATCGGCTTAGAGCGATGCACCTAAGCTCTATTCTGGTTACCGCAGAAGCAATGGGAATCTGTTTCATGGATTACCAGGGAAGATAAGGATAGACTTCTAATTCGAAACAAAAGGATAGTCCTCGAAGTTTGAGTAACAACAACGAAAGAGACGCCTAACCTCCCGGATGAAGAGGGGGCGCGTGTTGAAGTTATCCACCGAATTGTGGACAACTCACGGGCTATGTTGAAAAGAAACTATTGGTTCCACGTGAAACATCTTCAGCATACGCAGATCGGGTGAGTGCCTCTGAAATTGAGGCATGTGACAAAAAGAGAGGAAAGAACCCTCGAGATGTCTCAAAGGAATGCGACTGTGGCCCATGTGTGGGAAAAGAAGAAGCGTG
>DATCGY010000085.1:0-10830 GCA_036508635.1 Candidatus Anoxymicrobiaceae bacterium | reverse complement strand
CCCTCGACGCTCTGGATCTTGCCGTCCAGAGGCGGCCCCCCTCGCGTGGGACCTTGCCCACTGTCACTCGCGACAAACGCCACGAAGAGGGTGTTGGCCGAGACGCCGGTCACCCCGGGCACCTGCATAGGCTCCAGGTGGGTCGTATCATCGACGTGCCAGCTCTTCACGACGGAAAGGCCTTGCTGCTGCTTTGGACTCGTGCTCTTTGCGGGCGTTGACGTACTCGACTTGCCGCCACAAGAAGCGGCCAGCAGAGACAGGAGAATGACACAGAGCCCAGCCGCCGCAGGTCGAACCAAGGTGCGTGTTTTTCTAACCCCTCCGTGGCTTCTAACGACCGTGTTGCTCATGGACCAATCTTAACACGCGACAAAAGAAACCTCAGTGGTTCGAAAACGCTTATCCTCAAACGCATTGCCAACTGGATTACTGACCTCGAACCCACTTCTTCAACTCCGCGACATACGTCTCGGGGAGGCCCATCCGTTCGGCCGCTTCCAAGATCTTCTTCATGTAACCGTTTCGGGGGTCGCCCTCAGATCTATCCGCTGCCACGTAGACCAGCGCCTTCACTGCTTCCCCGTCTTCGGACTTCACGCGCAGATACTGCTTCGAATACAGCCCGGACCCAACGCCCTCGTATCGATCGAGGCTCGTCTCGTCGTCATCTGTCGTTCGCCAGAGCACGCCATGCACGGTGGATGAATCATCCTGCACGATGGTGGCCACTCCCCGACTGTTGATGATGAACCGGTAGCCGAAGAGCTCGGCGGTCGCGACCGGCACCGAGTCAGGGCACCTGTGTCGCATCTGGACGGTGTCCATGTTGGAGCCGTAGGCGAAATACGGGTAGCGAGCCCTGGTGATCCGGCTGTCACTGGCACCGCAGTCCGAGCAGACCCAGGTCGGGTTACCGGGTTCGACGTCGCAACCACCGAACTTGACGGTGCCTTCGTCCAACCTCTTCTGCATCGCCTCGTCTGGAGCCCCTGGCATTCCATATATGATCGTTGCGACTCTTTTCAATCCACACTCGGGACATTTGTCCGGTTTCTCCATTATTGCCACCCCCGATTTGAGTTCTGCCAACTATATTATGAAACCCCCCTGTGACATCGGATTCAGCGTTATTCCTGTGTACCCAGTCGAGACCGACTCCCGATATGGAAAGCGTACCGTGCTTGACCCCGCGAGCCAGGCAACATTCGTCCGGAAGAGCGCTTCAGGTGTCACCGGCGCGGCGTATACTGGGATCGGCAGCGGACAACAGTGGATTGGATCGATCTTGAAGACGAACCCGGGTGTGATCACCAGGCTCATTGAGGATAGTGAACTGCAAGGTCTCCTCGCCTCGATCGGGGCCGGGCTGGTCGGCCAGGGTTTCGTGCCTCAGGGCAATGTCCCCGGCCTGTATATCTACACGAGGAAGAGGAGGCCCAGCGTCGCAATCACGATCCTCCTGCTGCTTCTCTGGATCATCCCCGGGATCATCTACCTCTTCATCGGGGGACAACGCGCCGTCGTTTCCATCAATGTGACAGAGCTGCCGCTGGGCATCGAGATCGATGGTGCGGATGCCGTGCAACTGCCGGTCTGCCTCAGTTTCATGATCAACGCACCGACCAAGTTCAGGAAGCAGATAACGCGCGTGCTCGCGCCGTACTCCATCGATATTGACTATGTGATCGCGCATCCCGAGCAGGTCCTCGTGGGACAGACCCTCCAGAAGAGGGTCGAGGTCGATTGCGAACACTGCGGCCGACACCAGCAGGTCTCGCTGCCGTTCCGGATAGATCGGGTCGAGGGCAACAGGGGTTACGGACCCGGCAGTTCGATGACCGTGACCTGCTGCGACCCGAGCTGCGGCAAGCCCTTCGAGGTCGACTGGGACAACGTGGTCGTCGGGCTCGTGTTGTCAGGCTGACTACCGGGGGTTCAGCGGCAGTACCTGTTCATAAACTCCGTTACTACAGACCTCAAGCCGTCGTCCAGCCGTTCGATGACTTCACCGGCGATGTGGTCGGGCACACCCCCGTAGAAGGCCTGCGCTATGCCGCCGGTGATACAGGCTATCGTGTCGCTGTCCCCGCCCAGGCTCACCGCTTTTCGAATGGCGTCTTCGAAGTCGTTAGATTCCAGGAACGCGATGATCGACTGGGGTACCGAGCCCTGGCAGGTCACATCGTAGGTGTAGTACTTCCTTATCTCGTCGAGCGGCTCCCCCAGGTCGTAGCCGCACCATTCCTCGACGTACTGCTTGATCTCTTCCTTGCTGTTCCCTTTCCTCGCCAGGAAGATGGCGGCCGCAACAGCCTGGGCCCCCTTTATCCCCTCGGGGTGGTTGTGGGTGACCTCCGCGGTCCTCTCCGCTTCTATCAGCACCTCATCAAGCTTGTCGAACGCGAACCCCACCGGGCTCACTCTCATCGCCGAGCCGTTGCCGAAGCTGTTGTATGGCGCAGTCTCGGCCGAGGACGCCCAGGCCTGGAACATCCCACCGTAACTTCTGCCGGGATACCTCTTGAAATAGTCCTTGAACACTCCCACGTAGTCCCCGCCGTTCAGGAGCACGTCGGCCACCGCGATGGTTAGAACCGTGTCATCGGTGAATGTCGAGTCGGCTCTGAAGAGCGGGAAATCGGTGGTCTTGATGTTGTCAAACTCGTAAACCGACCCGATCACATCTCCTGCTATTGCTCCTAACACGGATTCCCCCTTGGTACGGTCATACCGTCATACATCATCTCGCCAGGCCGGGCAGGCTCAGACCTTGGCATACTCGCCGGTTGCCACGAAAAGGATGCCGACCTCCATGACCTCCTCGCCGCTACACGCCTTCCACGCGTCGGCATAGAGTCTGACCTGACCCTCATGCGTCGCAACGAGGGGTTCGGCTGTAGGACCTGACGGCCTGTCGGTCTTGTAGTCGACGATGACCCAGCCGTCGTCCTCATGGAACACCAGGTCTATCTTCCCCCTGAGCAGGGTGGGGGGCTCTGCGTCCCCGTGCAGCATGCTGAAAGGCACCTCTACCATGCACCGGTCGCTCGCCTTGGCCCTCTTCCAAAGCCCGGAGCTCTTCACGGATTCGACGAGTGCCACTGCGTCCGCGGCGAAGCCCGGGTCAAGGCCGTTTTCCTCGAGGAGAGAGGCTGCGATCGACGAGAGGTCACCAGCCGGGCTCGCCATCTCGAACTCGAGAAGAGCGTGGACTACCGTACCCCAGTAGACTCCGCGCTCCGCGTCATCCAGGACATCCTCCAGCGAATCCATCTCGCGCTCTATAGGCGTCCTCCTCAACGCGGGAGCAATACCTGCGGCATCCTGTGCAAACTCCTTCGCCCCCTTCAAGCCATAGGTCGGCACCCCGGAGCGAGCGAGCCTCGAGCGGATTGCGGCGGCGGCCTCTTCGGGTGAAGCGCATGGCCGGCTAGCCGGTCCCGCACGCGGGACGTCGCGGGTTTCCGGGGGAGCATCGAGCTGCTCTTCACTGGCGAGCGCATCCTCGAACTCGCTCCAGCGCCCTTCTTTTTCGCCTTCCGAAAGGGATATTACGAGCAGCGACTCAGCCCGGGTGGCAGCGACGTACCTCAGCCTGAGCTTCTCCTTGTCGGCGAACAGGTCTTCCGCCTTCTGCTTCGAGCCCCAGTCAAACGGGCAGGCGACCAGCGTGCCTGATCCTCTGTCTTTCCTGTATGGAGGTCTTCTGATCTCCATGTAGCCAAGGGTCTTCCCGGTGTGACGGTCCACATGGAACTTACTGGGGAACTTGCCCGGTTTTGACACACCGGCCAGGAAGACCACCGGCGCCTGAAGCCCTTTGACCTTATGGAGGTTCATTATGCGCACAGCATCGCGCTTCTCCGGCAGGGCCGACATCCCGTCACTCTCGATCTCGCCGGACGAGATCTCTTCCAGGGTCTCGAGAGCCTGCGGCAGCGTCCAGCGACCCTCGCGACCGCACCTGAGTATCTCGAGCGCCTTCGCGATGCTCCCGGCGGCGACGTCGCCTCCTTCCCTGGCGCCGGCCAGGGCGAACAGGCCCAGGTCTTCGGCGATCCGCTCCAGCGCCGTGACGACGGGAAGCCTCGAGAGCAGCTGAGAGTACCTCCCCAGACGCTCGAACGCGTTCGCGAAAGCTTCCCGCTCCTCACCAGGGAGCTCCGCGGGCACGTCCCGCCCGACCCGGTAGTCGAACCGCCCCCTGGCCTTCTTGAAACGGTACAATGCCTGATCGCTGATACCGAACAGTTCGCTTCGAAGCGCGGCCACCGCCAGCACGGGGTTGTCCGGGTTGGCCGCCGCCTTCAGGCAGGCGAGCAGCATCTTGAGCTCCGGGACCTTGGCCAGCCCGGTGCTCCCTGATACCTGGCAAGGCGCGCCCAGCTCCTGGAGCTTCCTGGCGAGTGGGTCGAGCTCGTCCTTGATGCGTGTGATTATCATGAAATCGCCGTACGTGACCCTGGCTGGTTCCGGCTCGTCACCTTCGGCGGGAGCCCGCCGCGCAACGGTGTGGCCCTCGGCCACCGCGTTCACTATGAATCGGGCGATGGCATCCACCTCCGCGTCGCGGTCGACCTTGCCTTCAGCGTCGCATGGTACCCGTAAAGTCTTCACGCCGTCCAGGTCGCCCTCGTTCGCTTCGCTCCTGCACTTCACCAGCCGCACGTACGACGGTGATTCCGGTGTCGGCGTGCCCGGCGCCTCGAACTCGTCGCAGAAACAGACGTCCACGAACTCGAGGATCTCCTCGCCGGAGCGGAAGTTCGCGAAGAGCTCCAGCACCTCCGCGCCTTCCCACTGCTGGAACTTCTCCTTGACCAGGTTGTAGGTGGCGATGTCGGCCCGGCGGAACCGGTAGATAGACTGCTTGGGATCGCCGACCACAAAAAGGGCCCCCTCGCGCGGCACGCAGTCCAGCCAGTCGAGGCCCGCGGTGTCCATGTCGGACGCGGTCAGGAGCAGCATCATCTCAGCCTGGATCGGGTCGGTGTCCTGGAACTCGTCGACCAGCACGTGCGTGTACCTCCCGGAGAAGTAGCGCCGCACCCGCGGGTGCTCGCGAAGGAGGGCGGCGGCCTTCATCAGCAGGTCCTGGAAGTTGAGCACGCCCGCGCGCTCCCTCATCCCGTCGTAGTGGCGCCTGGCGGCCTCGAGCACCTCCAGTGCTACCTGGTACCTGAGAAGGAGCCACTTCTCCATTATCCCGGCAGTATCGATCGACTCCTTGCGCGCTTTCCACTCGTCCTGCTCGCCCTTGACCAGCTGCTTCTCATCCTTTGTGAGGGCCTTCTTGAGCTCCTGGTTCATACTCGGAGCCTTGCCGTTGAGAATCTCGATGATATCTACGGCGGCGGGAAGGTCGAGAGGTTGGTTCTGCCGGAACCTCAACGGTATCGTGCGGTATCTCTCCTTGAGCCTTTCCGGTTTCCCGTCGTCGTCGGGAAGCTCAGGGTGTACGCGCTCCATGTGCTCCACGTAACTGTGTATCTGGGCGTTCATCCACGCCGCGGTCGGCATTTCCACTTCGCAGTCTGAAAGGGGCCACTCGTCTACGTCGTGGGACTCGGCGTACTCCACGAACGCCCCCGCCAGGTCGCCGAACTCGAGGCGGTGGGCTCTCATCTTCTCGATGATGCCGTCCGGGTCGTCGGCTATCGCGGTGGCGGCGAACTCCTCCCAGGCCTGGGCGAGCAGCAGCTCGTCATCACTATCGTCGATCTCTTCAAAAGATATGTCCGTGCCCGACTCCAGGGGTCGCTCGCGCAGGAGGCGCGCGCAGAAGGAGTGGATGGTCCCGATAAAGCACTGCTCCACGTGGTGGAGCGCGTCGTCGAGTCGCTCCCTCTCCTCCCCTTCCGCCCTGGCGTCCGTCTTCTCGAGCTCCACCTGGAAGCGGCTTCTCAGCTCCGCTGCCGCTTTGCGGGTGAACGTTATCGCCGCGATGTTCGACACCCTCTGGCATCTACCGGTGCGGATGAGCTCGACCATCCTTTCCAGCAGCATGGTGGTCTTGCCGGTGCCGGCGGCGGCCTCGACCAGCATGTTCACTCCGAGCCCTGTCTTTATGCGGTTCCTCTGCTCCGCGTCCGGGAGCTCGCCCTTTCTTGTTCCTGTCACAGCCCCCTCAGCTCCCTGAAAGGCCACATTGCTTCGTTGGCCGTGTTTGCGAGCTTCGCCTTGACCTGTTCCACCGCTTCATCGAGGTCGCCGAAAGCCTCGGTGCAGTCGCTGAAGTCTACGTCGTCGGGCTCGTCGCTGAACGCGAAGCAACCCCTCTGGACAAGCTCGCAGAGCAGCCACAGCATCCGGTCGCCGTCAGCGAGTTCCGACGCCGTCCACTCGATAGGCTCGCCGTGCACATACTCTGTGGGGAAGATGTAGCCGAACTTGACGACCTTCGCCCCCACGTCACCGGTCTCGTGCAGGCGACGCTCGACGATGCACGGGTATATGGCGCCCTGCAGGTAACGGCCCATGTTGAAAGGGCCCTGCACCCTGTACTTGGAGCCTCCCATGGTCTTGTAGTCCCACACCGCGTAGAGGTCGGCCTCGTCGGTCTTTGCCAGGAGGTCCACCCGGTCGACGCCGCCGCGCAGCCGTATGCGCTTCGCCTCCTCGCCGGCGCCGACCTCCACTTCGACCGGCTCGACTGTGTCGAGCGCAGTGCCCTCCTGCTGGTGGCTCTCGAAGCCTATTGAGGCCTCGAAATACAGCGGCACTCCCCGCCCGATGCCCTGAGCCTCCGCCCTCAGGAATATCTCCGCGGTCTTCTCCATCTGCGCCAGGTCGTTGAAGTACGCCTGTGCGTAGAGTGGCGCGCTGCCTGCCTCGGAGACCCTCGCCAGCGGGGGAGGTATTTCCGCGGTGACCCGCTCGACCTCGTCATCCAGTATCTCTTTCAACTCGGCCCATTGCCGGTCGAAGTCCGCCGTCTCGCCCCTCTTGCCGAGCGCCGAGAGGAACCTCTGGAACACCGAGTGCAGAAGGATCCCCTTGGTCGCCACGTCGAGCCAGACGGAGGGGTCGACAGCGTACTCCTCCGGTGGCTTCAGCCTCAGGACGTGTGTGAAGAAGAAGTCCATGGGGCAGCGTGCGAGCGCCTGAAACCTGTTAGCGGATATCGGGCGCCCGCCTTCGAGCGCCGGGTTGACCTCGGGGTCGAGCGCCGCCTCGGGGACGTACCCGTCGAACTCGGTGAACAGATCGCTGTCACGTTTCTCCCGCGCCGTGCGCCCGCTCTCGAGGTGTGGGAACGAGGTCATGACGATGTCCAGTGCCCTGGGACCTTGCTCGGCGACGCAGGTCCGCCATATCCACCACTCGGTCGCGTCTATGCACTCCTCTTCCTCCAGGGGCGCGAAAGCGGCGGGAGGGCCGATCCATTCCTCCATCAGTTCCTGCTCGAAGGAATCCTCGCCGGAGAGCAATCGATACGCTGAGGCCACGACCCCCGCGGGGTAGGACGCCTCGTTGTCATCGGCGAGGTTGCGGCTGCTGTAGCTGAGGGTGACCTGCCCGCGCAGTCGAGCCACGAGCTGGTGGAACCCGTCCACCTTCCGCTCCAGCGAGTCGCCGGCGGTCCGAAGTTCCGGAGACATGGCCGAGCGCTCGGCGTCAAGCAGGAGCGGGTCCTGCAACCCCGCACCGGGGAACCGCCGGTCGTCGAGGCCCACTATGAACGTGTGCCGCCTGCCCGAGTGCCCGCCCTGCCCGAGGTTGGTCACATACAAGCATCCCGGGGTCGGCCCCTGTCCACCCACCTGCGACTCGTCGGCAAGAGAGTGCAGCCAGGCGAGCACGTCCAGGCCTTCTACCCTGGTATCCTCGTCCAGGCTTTCCACGTACTGATCGACGTGCGTGAGGAGCCTCTTCTTCGCGAACTCGTCCAAGCGACCCGCGCAGCGCGCCCTAGTATCAAGGAACTCCCTTGCCATGCGCAGTATCCCGGCCTGCGTCTCACCACCGGCGGGAGAGCCCGCCACAAGGCTCTCGACGACGGGCCTCAGCAGTGTGAGGCCCGCTACCTGCCTCTCGATGTTGGAGCGGCGCGCGGAGGCGGCGCCATCCTCCTCGTCGACAGGGGCCCCGATCCTCTTCTTCAAGGCACTGATCTTCGTGTCGATGCAGGGGACGTAGCGCTCCCGGCCCTCCCGGATCGGCACCGAACGAAGGAGAGCCCCGAGCCGGTTCTGCCCGAACCTGGCCTCGTTCGCGCCCGGCACTTCCAGCAGGCCGTCCTGCAGCATCCTCACCAGCGTTCGCTGCGGGTAGCCGTCGATGACCCACGACGCCCACGCGCACAGAGCGCGGCCAGGCCTGAAGAAGCTGGCGTGGAGTCCTTCCTCGAAGGTGACGGGGCGGTCATCGTCGCCCTCGAACTCCATCCGGCAGAGCTGCTCGTAGATGAGCGGCACGTATGTGCCCGTATCAGTGTGTATTATCTCGATGTCATCGAACGGGATCCCTCCGCCGACGCACCGGCGCAGGACTTCCCTAACCTCGTTCACCTCTCCGCTCGCACGGAACAGCTTCGCCGACCCGTCCCCTTTTGGCGCGGGAGCGTCCCCCGGCCTCGGTAGCCAACGTAGAAGTTCGATGTCTGACCGGGCTTCTGCGCCCGGCCCTTCCGCCGGCCTGTCGGCTTCGAGGACCAGCTTGTTTTCCTCCGGCACCGCCGCCCAGAATCCCCTCTCGAGACCTCTCAGACCTTCGACGTCGACATCGGGGATGACGAGCAGTGCGTCACCGATTGCGGCTTTCGGGTCCGCACCCAAGTGGTCTATCGCCAGGCGGAGCGCGCCCGCGTAGTCGATAAGGCCCCCACTGTCGAGCTCCTCCTCGTACCAACCCAGGAGCTTGATGACTTGCTCGCCTTTGAGACCGTCCTCGAACAGGCCTCCGCGTTTCTCGGCGCGCACGGTAGCGGCGGAGACATCCCTGGAGCACAGGCCCGCAAGCCTGATGTCGCGGATCGTCCTGTGGAGCGCTTCGGTGAGGCCGCTGCTCGGGTTGAGCAACGCCAGAGCGTCCTTGTCGGAGGACCTCAGCCGCCCGAACAGCCCGTCCAGCAGGACCTCGGAGCCGGTTCGGCCGAGGAAAGCCCGCCCGCTCGCGGCCAACCGGGGGGATGCGATGTCGATGGCGACCCCCCGCAGGGTCTTAGCGTGAGCACCGAGGACCGGCTGCCCCGAGAGAGCTGCCCGGTCGATCCACTGCTGCGCGATCCGCAGGGAAGGCGCCAGGACCCACTTCTCCCGCAGGGGATCTGTTGCGCAAACGTCGCGCAGCGCGCGCGTGAAGCCGTCCAGTCTCTCCATGTCCATCCTCATCCGGGGTTGCCGTATCGCAAATGATTATATCCGATGGCTATGACAATCATCGGCCTGAATTGTCACAAGGGGCTATCATGATTGCGCTCTTAGGATTAACCACGCTCGATCAGTGTGATCAGTGAATATGTAATGCGAATTCGTGGGCCGGGGAGCCCACCGCACTCCTAGGTCGGCGGTGTGAGGTCGCTTGGGGCGCCATCTATCTTCATCTGTTCCGCTGTGAACCCTGACCCGTAGTCGATGATTGTCCAGCCGGCAGGTGTCTTGTGGAAGAGAAAGTAGTAGGTCGGCCCGCCCGTCTTCGCCGCCTTGTCCAGCTTCCAGTTGGGGTCCGTCTTGCTGGTTGCTACCGCGGTGAAGGACATGCCTTTTGTGTCGATCTTCCTGTCCTTCAAGAACTCGAGCATCGCCGGAAGTGGGGTCGACCCGGTGAAGGTGGCGAACACCGTGTAGGTGACCTTGTTGCTGGGTCCCCCGGCGGTCGTCACGACCACGGGGTGGCTCCCCGCGCTGAGGACAGCGGGTACGGTCGCTGTGATAGATGTGTCAGACCAGGATACGACGATTGACTTCTTGCCACCTACGGTCACGGTGCCCTTGTCCTGCGTCTTGCCGAAGAACGTGCCCGATATCTTGAAGCCTGTGCCAGGCAATCCTTTGCTCGGCGTCGCTGATTTGATGACAGGTTTGCTGACGCCGCACCCTGCCGCTGCCACCATCAACAACGCCACAGCGATGCAGACCGCCGCCGCCGCCGCCGCCGCCTGGCTTCTTCTGATTCCGAGCATCTGGAACACCTCTTGAGAACGTGCCTCACGCCGCCGTCCACGCCAGCGGCGATAATGATTACGGGCCTGGTTTTGTCTTTGTGCCTCTCCGTCCCGCTTGAGTTGACTGTGTAGTAGTTCGACACTGCAGAACACGTGCCCTTGAAGTGGATTCATCCAGCCTTGGCTCCCCTCGTTGACAGCCCCGCTGCCACGAGGAGCCGTCAGGGCGGCAGGCCGATCATGGCCGGCCAGCGGCCATCAACCGGCGCGGCAAGCAAACCAGCCGAGCCCGGCCCGGCTGGCAGAACGCGGACACAGAGGCCGGAGATACACACCAAGCGCACTATAAATCTGATTATCGTGCTCAAGAAGTCCAACCTAGTGCCTCAGTTATGATACAGTTGTATCATATATGATACAGGCTGATGGGGAGTGAACCATGAGAATCAATCAACCTCTTGACGACGTATTCGGCAATCCGAACAACGTTCGGGTCTTGCGGCACATGGTCCTGTACCCCTCGCCCGTTCTTACTGGAAGGGGCATTGCCAGGGAACTCGGAATGAGCCATGCGACCTGCTTAAGGTCATTAAACAATCTTGTCGACCTGGGAATCCTTCTGCGGAAGAGAGTTGGTAGTAGTGCAACTTATGAAATCGCAGAGTCCTCCGCGCTCTTGACCGACATCCTTGAACCGGCCTTCAAAGAAGAATCGCGACTCC
>DATCGY010000084.1:0-10883 GCA_036508635.1 Candidatus Anoxymicrobiaceae bacterium | reverse complement strand
GGCTCCTGCGACGACCGCTGCTATCCGGTAAAGCAGCTGCACCCCCTGTGGGTGCTGCAGCTGCTGCGCGAGCAGGCGGTTGCCGACGAGTGGGCCCCCATGGAGAACTTCGCCGGCATGCTCGAATCCGTGGAGAAGACCGACAACCCCTACGGCGTGGCCGCCTCCAAGCGCGTCGAGTGGGCCAAGGGCATGAAGATAAAGGACGCGGCAAAGGAGAAGACCGATTACCTCCTCTTCGTCGGAGACGACTACGCGAGCTTCGGCTCTCTTGCCCCCCGCATGAAGGCGGTGGCCTCGATCCTCGCAAAGGGCGGCATCGACTTCGGTACGCTCGGACAGGCCGAGGTCTCCAGTGGCAGCGCTCTTCTCATGATAGGGGACCGCGACTACTTCGAGACGTTCGCGAACGCCAACATAGACAACTTCGAGGCCGCGGGGGTCTCAAAGGTCATCACCGCCGACCCGCACGCCTGCGCGGTCCTGAAAGAAGAGTACACGAAGGCTTACCCGATGGAGGTCTACCACATCTCCGAGATAGCCGCCAGTCTCATCAAGGACGGCAAGCTGAAGCCCACAAAGGACGTCAAGACGAAAGCCGTCTACCACGATCCCTGCAGGCTCGGGCGCAGGCTCGGCATCTTCGACGAGCCGAGGGACGTGCTTTCAGCCATCCCCGGGCTCGAGCTCCTCGAGTTCGAGCGCGCGAGGAAGAACTCTCTCTGCTGCGGCGGAGGCGGCTCGGTGCTCTTCTGGGAGCCCGACTTCGTGAAGTACGTAACAGAAGAGCGCCTCTTCGAGGCCGAGCACTCGGGAGCCGACTCCATAGTCACGGCGTGCCCGATATGCGTGAGGCTCTTCGAGGACGCCATAGCCGACAAGAAATCCAAGATGAAGGTCTACGACCTCGCCGAGATACTCGAGAAAGCGCTTTAGGAGGCCCGGCATGGCAGTAAAAAGCAGGATTCGAGAAGCACGAAATGAAAGAAGGGTCGTCCAGAGACCCAAGGTCATGGAGAAAGACCCCGTCCACAACCGCGAGGAAAACCTCGCCACCGCCCTCGAGGAGCTCAAGAAGGCGCTCGGTGACGAGTGGGCGACGGATTCTCCGTCCATACTCTGCGGGTACGCGAGGGATCAGAGCATGACCCCCGCTTCCTACTCGCACCTGATAGTGATGCCCGCCAGCGTCGAGGACGTCCAGGCGGTCTACAAGATAGCAAACGAGTTCCTCATCGACGTGATACCGTACGGCACCGGCCTTACGACCGCCGGTCTGGCGCTACCCGCGTACGGCGGCATCACCATGGACCTGCGCCGCATGGACAAGATCGTCGAGCTCGACGGCGAGAACATGTTCGCGACCATCGAGCCGGGCATCAACTACCTCGAGCTCCAGGCCGCCGCCCAGCGCGTGGGATGCAGGCTGCTCAACCCGTCCACGGCCGCGACCGCGGGTGTCTTGAGCAACCACCTCTTCTGCAATATCAACACGATGTCTTCCAAGTACGGGTTCGGCATGGACAACATCATGGAAGTCGAGGTCGCACTTCCGAACGGAGATATGATACGGACTGGCGCGATGGCGACCGGCTCCATCAAGGGCTCGGTCCAGGGTCCCGGGCCCGACGTCTCCACGCTGTGGCGCTATGCGTTCGGTACCATGGGGACCGTCACCAAGATGACGATCCGCCTCTACCCCGAGGCGCCGTTCCACCAGCAGATGTTCCCCGCGTACGAGGAAGATAAGCTCGAGGTCTTTGCCGAGGCTCTATACGATGTAGCTCAGGACAACCTATCTCTCGAGCTCGCGCACCTGATGAACTCCTTCTACGGGATATTCATCGGCGACAACAACAAGGAAGCGAGCAAGGTGTCCGAGCTCATGCCACGTCATAACCTGCTCACGATCTTCGGCGGTGGGACCCAGGAGGAGGCCGACCTCAAGTCCGACTGCACCCAGCGGATGCTCGAGGAGAAGTACCCGTTCTTCGACTACCTCCCCAAGGAGGCCATCGAGCAGATGACCGAGGACAACGAGTTCGTCGACATGGAGAAGTGGGTCAAGTACTTCAACGTGACCGTGCGGGTCCAGCGCGTTCGCGGGTCGTTCATCATCGGCGCCCTCATCGACAAGCTCAACAACATGGTTGGCATCGAGAAGGGCATGAGGGACGCCTGCACCAACCAGATCGGCACCACCGATGACGCGCTTGCACCGGATGACGCTTCGACTTACCTCCAGCCGTACCACATGGGCCGCTCGGCTTACATGGAATACGACGTCTACACCAACCAGGCGGACAAGGACGACCTTCTCCGCATACAGCTCGGCTGGTACAACGCGACGTTCGGCGCCATGGCAAAGGGCATGATCATCGCGGCCGGCGCCGGCGCTCTCCTGAAGGGCGTCGTACCGATGTTCGATCTGGGCATAGCAGCCGCAATGCCCAACCTGGTTCCCGAGTTGTCGGCGTTTACCAAGGTTAAGAAAGCGATAGATCCCAACAACATCGCGGCTCGACGGTGGGAATATGACAACGAGCGCATGAAGAAATTCATCATGTTCTAGGTTGTAGTCAAAGGATCACGTGAGCCGGGTCTCTCCGGCCCGGCTCATGCTCCGATCTTAATGCCGGGGCCAGGAGTCCCGGCGCCGGATGGAAGTCGGCACTGACGGTTCCTCGAAAGCGTGGAGGCCCGGTGGTAAAAATCCTCAAGACGGCCTGGCTCAGGCGAAATGCACTCGTTTCGCTCGCATTCGCGTTTGCGATGGGTTGCGCCGCGTTCTACCACGTACTCAAGATGGACGAGGGAACCAGGCTTCACATCCGCAAGCAGATCCGAGAGGCGTCCCGAATGCCGGGGCGCCTTCTTACTTAGCAGCAAGAAAAACGTCTCAGGAGCAGACAAGGGGGAGCGAAATGGGTGGATACGGTGCGAAAGAAGTGACGGTGGTAGGCGCCGGCCTCTCAGGCCTCGTAGCGGCGTTGAACCTCGCGCGTGATGGTAAGGACGTAACGGTCCTGGAGAAATTCGATAGGCCGGGTGGTATACCTCTCGCCCACCCCGCGGTTGACGTGACACCGATGGAAACGGGTCCGCTGAGTAAATTCATCGGCGTCGATCTCAAAGAGCCGTATGTAACCCCCTGCAAGGAATTCCCGGTCTATTTCTTCGGCACAAAGGTCGACATGGTTCCCGAGGTCATAAACCTCCACTGTGTCGAGAGAGGGCACCGCAAGAGCGCCCTCGACGTGCACCTTTTCGACCTGTGCAAAGAAGCAGGTGTCAAGTTCGAGTTCAACCACCCGCTGGTGGGACAGAATGACTTCGCCGAGTTGCCCGTCGACTCCGTCATCGCGACGGGACTCTACTTCGAGGCCTTCGAAGCGCTGAACATGCCTTACTCGAAGGTGTTCGGGTACCTGGGCAAAGGGAAGTACACAAGGGATTACACCAGCTGTGGAGTCTGGTTCCACGATTACAAGCTGGAATACGCGTACTACGGAGCCGCGAACGGAACGATCTTCAGCCTGTTCTTCGCGCGCGAGCCAGTAGTCGAGCGCGAGTTCGAGGAGTACAAGGAAAAGCTCCTAATGGGGCAGGAAGGCCTGGAGTGCCAGCGCTGGGATTACTACGAGGGACTGGTCCCGTGCGCCGCCTACAACACCCCCAGGCTCTTTTCCGGCGACAAGATACTGGCGGGCACGGTGTCGGGCATGATCGACCCGTTCGCGCTCTTCGGAGTCCACGGCTCGCTCGTCTCCGGCAAGCTCGCCGCCATGGCTCACCAGGATAAGGCCGAGGCGTACAAGCTCTTCAAGGAATACTCAAAGTGGTTCAACCGCAACCTCCTGATACGGCGGGTTTTCAACGCGACGCCGATCGCGATACGCAGCATGATGGAGCCACCCGCCAAGTTCAGCCAGAAACACGCGAAGCTTTTCCAGAAACCATTGAATGATATCTTCAAGGCGCTTCCCGGATACATGGCATTGCCTAAATAGGGGCGCTTACGTCAGAGACGATACGAGGGGGACACGCAGATGGCA
The DNA here is from genome assembly GCA_036508635.1 of Candidatus Anoxymicrobiaceae bacterium. Taxonomy (GTDB): domain Bacteria; phylum Actinomycetota; class Geothermincolia; order Fen-727; family Anoxymicrobiaceae; genus FEN-727. The sequence continues at coordinate 6,828 of DATCGY010000084.1, read as the reverse complement.
GAAGTAACAATCGTAGGCGGTGGGATATCCGGTCTCATAGCGGCTATCAATCTCGCCAAGAAAGACCACAAGGTCACGATACTCGAAGGAGAAGCGCGCCCCGGCGGGCTGCCCATCTTCCGCCCGGACCCGGCTGGAAGCTGGTTTGACGTCCCGGCGCTCAAACGCTGGACCGGCGTCGATATCGAACCGGCGGTGAAACTGATAGACACGTCCTATGCCTACGCATACGGCAAGCAGGTTACCCTGCCGATGAAATCATCCGTGAAGCTGTACATGGTTGAGCGCGGGGCGCGGTCGACCTCGCTGGACACCCTGCTGACGAACGAAGCGCTCTCGCACGGGGTTGAGATCGAGTACAACCACAAGGTGCTGACACAGGGCGATTTCGCGAAGCTTCCGCCCAACACCATTGTCGCCACGGGCCTGCAGGTCGAGCCCTACGAGGCGCTCAACATCCCGTACGAGTCGCTCTACGGCTGGTTCGCGAAGGGGACGGTCCCGCACGACAAAACCACCGTCTCCCTGTGGCTCGACGACTTCACACAAGACTACGCGTTCAACTGCACGATAAACGGCGTGATCTTCGCCCTCCTCTTCCAGAGGCGAATACCCCTGCACAAGGACGGCAAGAAGAAGTACGAGCAGCTGCTCTTCGAGAAGGAGGGCGTGGAGATCAACGGCTGGGACGACCTCGAGGGAGGCGCCTGCCCCGTCGGAAGCATCAGGAACCCCCGCCTGTTCCAGGGCGATAAGATATTCGCCGGCACTCTAGCCGGTGTGATCGACCCGTTCCTGTTCTTCGGGATGCTCGGGGCGCTGGTCTCCGGCAAGATCGCCGCGATGGCCGTCGAGGACAAGGGCGAGGCGTTCGACGCTTTCAAGGCTGCGACCCGGACCTTCTACCCTTCATACATAGCCAAGCGAGCCTTCAACAAGGTTCCTCACGCGCTCAGGAAGCCGGCGGTCCGCATGGGCATGAGAGCCGCGGCGATACCGGCGATGGAGGAGATGGGGCTGACCCGCCTGGCCAATTTCACGCCGGGCTGGAAAGTCAGCCAGTAAGAACGGACGTTGTATTGAGACCGGGGGTCGGACCGATTCCGGCCCCCCGGTCGATACCCGACGGGATGGCTTGAGTGGAAGGGTCCACTGAATGGCCGCTGAACTCGCCGAATCATCCAGGCAAACCCACTTCAGGAATTCAAGCAGTTGCGACCTAGCGGATTCTAAGACCCACTGAGCGTTAGTCGTTGCTCGGACCAAGACGGATGATCAGGGGGGATGTTGGATGGCGGAAGTAACAATAGTAGGAGCAGGGCTCTCCGGCCTGATAGCGGCGATCAACCTGGCGCGCAAAGATCACAAGGTGACCATGCTCGAGCGCGAGAGCCGCATTGGAGGCTGGGGCATCTTCCGGCCAGACCCGGCGGGAAGCTGGTTCGACCTCGACGCCTTGAAACGTTGGACGGGGGTCGACCTCGCTCCCTCGGCCAAGGTGATCGAGGAATCGTACGTCTACTCCTACGGCAAGCAGTTTGCAATACCCGGGAAGGCGAAGATCAAGCTCTACATGGTCGAGCGCGGCGCTCGTTCCACCTCGATCGACACCATGCTGATGAACGAAGCCGAATCTCTCGGCGTTGAGATCAAGTACGACCAGCCGGTGCTCACCAGGAGCGATTTCGCGCAACTTCCGCCGAACACAATCGTGGCGACCGGGCTCCAGATCGAGTCTTACCGGGCGCTGGACGTGCCTTACGCACCGCTCTACTTCTGGTTCGCCAGGGGAACGGTCCCGCACGACAAGACGACCGTCTCGATGTGGCTCGACGACTGGAGCACTGACTATGCATTCAACTGTACGATCAACGGCGTCTGCTTCGCCCTTCTTTTCCAGAGGGACAAACCGCTGAAAGACGACGCCAAGAAGAAGTATACGCAGATGCTTTTCGACATAGAGGGTGTCGAGTTCCAGGAGTGGCACGACCTCGAGGGCCTGGCCTGCCCAGTGGGCAGCATCAGGAACCCCCGGCTCTTCCAGGGCGACAAGATACTAGCCGGTACGCTGGCCGGCGTCATAGACCCGTTCCTCTTCTACGGAATGCTGGGCGCGCTCGTGTCCGGCCGCATTGCCGCGATGGCGATAGACAACAAGGAAGAGGCCCTGAAGGCTTTCAGGAAAGCGATAATGACTTTCTACCCGTCCTACGCCGCGAAACGCGTCTTCAACCATGTCCCTGACGGCATCAAGAAGCCCGCCACGCGCGTGGGCCTGACGGTGATGCCGAAGGTAGAGGGGCTGGGAATGCTGCTTGCGACTCAACTCACCCCTGGTTGGCGCGTCGCTCAATAATTGTTTTCGGCGTGATCCGGGTCTCGATGTGGACCCGGACCATACTACAGATGATCGCACCGGGAGGTCAGCATGTACGACGTGGTCGTCATCGGGTCAGGCATCGGTGGGCTCACATGCGCCGATCTGCTGTCGAGCCGCGGAAAGAAAGTGCTCGTCCTCGAGCAGAGCGGCCGCCTCGGGGGCTGCTGCGCGACATACGACCTGAACGGGCACAAGTTCGACGTCGGCGCCATCTTCATCCTCTACAGGGAGTTGTACGAGCGCTTCTTCGAGATGATGGGCCTGCGCTTCGAGGACTATATCGAGATGCAGATGCTGGACCCCGTCTACGATATGCGCTTCAACGACGGCTCCAGCGTGCTACTGCCAATGGACCCCAACGAGTGCGCGGATGTCATCGCTCGTTTCGCTCCCGGAGACCGGCAGGGCTGGCTGGCGTTCTGCAGGGATATGGGCAAGATCTGGGACGCGGCTCAAGTCCTGGTTGACCAGCCTTTCCCGCCTCTCGAGAAGTTCGGCACCCCCGCACACCTCGTCAAGACGTTTGCCAGCCTCAAGCTGATGAGGGCGATACCGGCCCTTTTGAGCGTCGCGACGACGAACCAGGACGCCGTCAACCGCCGCTACATGAAAGACCACAGGGCGCTCACTATCGTCTCGTTCGAGAACCTGTTCGCCGGAATACCCGCGGACCGTATCAACGGTATCTTCGCGGTCATGAGCTACCTCTCCCACGAGGGGTACTGGTATCCGAAGGGCGGGATGGGCGCGGTCCCGGCGGCGCTCTGTCGAATCGCCACGGAGAACGGCGCCGAGATCCGTATGAACACGCTCGTGTCCCGCATAGTCATTGAGAGGGGGCGCGCGGTGGGCGTCGAAACCGCGGATGGAGAGACCATCCCGGCCCGGGTGGTACTCTCAAACGCGAGTGCAATACCGACGTACATCGACCTGGTAGGCCGCGAGAACCTCCCCCGCCGCTTCGCGAACGCCATCGAGGGTTATACGCTGTCCATTCCGGCGCCGATGACTTACTTCGGACTTTCGCAAAAGCCGGACCCGATACGCTGCCATTTCACCGTGATGGTCCCTCCACCAGAACAGCTCAACGCTTACTGGGACGAGTACTACGGCGCGGGTCTCATGCCGACCATCGAGGATACCCCTTACGGCCTCATCTGCCCCAGCGTCACCGACCCCGACCTGGCACCGCCCGGCAAGTTCTCGCTCGGCCTTCTGTCCTGCGGTCCCTATCACCTGAAATACAAATCGTGGGACGAGCTCAAACCCGCGTTTATCGAGGAAGTCGCAAGGCACCTCGACCGTACCTTGTTGCCCGGCTTCAGGGGCATGGTCCAGGACCAGGACATGCGAACGCCGCTCGATTTCGAGCGCGAGCTGCTGCTACCCGAGGGCTCGATCTACGGGCTGGAGATGAGCGTCCCGAACCTGGGTCCGTTCAGGCCTTCCTGGCGCTCTCCCATCATCAAGAACCTATACCTGGCGGGGGCGAGCACAAACCCTGGCGGTGGCGTTCCACTGGTCATGATGTCGGGGATAAACGCGACGGCGTGCATGGTCAGAGACCACAACTGGTGATGTGTGACTCCGGCTTCCATCGTCAGCCTCAAAGCACGGCTTCACCGCTCGACACGAGTACCGGAATCTGTGAGAATAACCTGTCATTACACAAGACTGCTTTGGCTTAATTACTGGACATAATGGAGAGTGAGTAATGGGAAGGCGAGTTGGAATAGTTGGAGTCGGCCAGACATATCATGCCTCAAATCGCCTCGACGCCTCTGGTGTCGAGCTCATCGCGGAAGCTGTTTCAAGGGCACTGGATGACGCGGACATGGCCATCGCCGATGTCGATGCTTTTGTCATCGGGAACATGGACCATTTCGAGAACATCAACTACGTCGACGCATGGGCGACCGACGGGCTCGGCTCGTGCATGAAGCCGGTCTTCAAGCTGACCACCGGCGGTACCACCGGCAACACCGTTGCGGCCGCTGCTTATTACCACGCCGCTTCAGGCCTGTTTGACACCATCATGGCCGTCGGCTGGGAGAAGAACTCCGAGTCTGACACCACCGGCGCAATCGCGACCTGCGCACACCCTGTGCTCGAGCGCGACGCGTTCGCCGGGGCCATCGGGCCGCTGGCCACCGAATACTCCATGTACATGGCCGCTTACGGGGCGACCGAGGAAGACGCCGCAATAGTCGCCGCCCGCGACCGCTGCAACGCGCTGAACAACCCGTACGCCCACAATCGCATGCACGTGACCGTCGACGACGTCCTCAACTCGCCGATGCTCGCGTACCCGATCAAGTTGCTGGATATGTGCCCCCGCTCCGACGGAGCATGCGCTGTAATATTCGCATCGGAAGAGAAGGCCAAGAAGCTTGCTCCCCAGCCGGCATGGGTACACGCCTCCGTGGTGCGCCACGACTTCACTCACCTGGGCGACCTCGAGTGGACAAGGCTCCATACCCTCGAGTCCGCTTCCCTCGAAGCGTACAAGTACGCCGGCATAACCAACCCCCTCAAAGAGCTGGACGTCGCCGAGCTCTACTGCCCCTGCTCGACCTGCGGAGTAAAGTGGCTCGATTCACTTTGGCTCTGCGACAGGGGGCAGGCGCCCAGGCTCGTTCAGAGTGGAGCGACCCATATGGACGGCATCCTTCCGGTCAACCCATCCGGTGGCGTTATCGCGACCAACCCGATTGGTGCGACCGCGATGATCCGCGTGGGAGAAGCCGCCTGGCAGGTAATGGGCCGCGCCAAAGACAGGCAGATCCCCGACGTCAAGAAAGCCATCTGCACCGGCTACGGAGGCTGTGCCTGGTCCAACGTCATGATCCTCGGCACCGACCTCCCCTGACAACCGATATCCCCGGAGGTCAGACCCCTTCTCGGGCGAGGAATTCTCTCGCGAGATCACGGTAGGATTGGGTAACCGGGTGGGTGGAGGCGTACATGACCATCGGCTGGCGGTGAATGGGGCCCTCGGCTACTTTGACGCTCTTCTTTATGATCGTGTCGAAGACCTTGCGACCATAGCGTCCGTGTAGATCTGCGAGCACTTCGGCGGCAAGGCGCGTGTTGGTCTCGTAAGCCGTAGGGACGATACCCGCGATCTCGAGGTCGAAGTTGTAAGCGTAGCGGATGTCATCGATGATCTCGAGGAGCGTGTTCAGGCCCGCGATAGAGTACGGGTAGCACTGGACGGGAATGATCACCCCGTCCGACGTGGACAGCGCGTTGACCGTGAGGAGATTGAACGCCGGTGGACAGTCGATGAAAACGTAGTCGTATTTGTCTTTGACTTCGTACAGCTTATCGTGGAGTATGCGGTGTCTGTCGGTCCTTTTATCTATGTTGATATCCACCTTGGAGAGGTCGAGGTTTGCCGGCGCAATATCGGTGTTGGGGATTGCGGAAGGATGGATTATCTCTCGAAAAGAAACCTCGGGAAAAAGAAGCAGCTCGCCCATCCCCTTCTCTCCGTTTGTCAGCCCCGGGCCCACCCCGATGGTCAGATTGCTCTGGTAATCAATATCCACGAGGAGAACGGACTTGCCTTTTTCCGACAGCGCTCCGGCAAGGTTGATGCAGGTAGTGGTCTTACCTACACCACCTTTCTGGTTCGCGAACGAGATCACGTGATGCTTCAAGGTTACCTCCCGTACCGGAGTTCGGGGAGACAATTATACAACAGAGGCGATCCGCCGATGTTTGTATTGAAGCCGTATCCGTGGGTGGGACCGAAGAGCGGCAATCCGGACAGCGCAGGCGCGCCGGGCGCCCCTGCGCTGTCCGGAATACGTGATTGAGCCCGGCTACTCGTAAGATGCGATCTGAAGCTCCAGGTCTATCTCAGGGTAGCGGCGCTTGCCACGGGTTACCAGAACCGCTCCCAGCTTGCTGCAAGCAGCAGCAACAATACAATCGCCAAGCTCAAACCCGTCTCGAGCGCCATCAGATAAGAGAAGTCCAGCAAGTAATGCCACCTCCTTGTCGACAGGGACTATCCCAAACGAACCGAGCAGGCTTCCGGTAGCTTCTTGTGAGGACCTGGAAGAGGCCGCCATGACCTCTGCCGCACTCACGGCGCTGACCCGGAGCACGCCGCTGTCCGCCGCCCGCTCGAGCGCGGACTTCGCACCTTCGACCCCCTTGAGGAAGTCGATTATGACGTCGCTCTCCACCAGGAAGTCTTTCGTTTGAGCCTCCTTGCGGGTTGCACCTGCAACCCTTTCCTCACGCGCCGGCCCCTTTCCATGCGCCGAAGTATTCACCAAGTGCGGCGTTGACCTTGATCCTCTCGAGCTCTCTCGCGAGGGCGGTTGCCACCACGAGGCTCCTTTTCTTTGGGGGCACGAGAGTGCGCAGCTCGTCAATGAGCTGCTCGGGAAGCAGGAAGTTCGCCTGCCTCTTCTTCTCTTTGCGCGAAAAACTCT
>DATCGY010000083.1:0-9516 GCA_036508635.1 Candidatus Anoxymicrobiaceae bacterium | reverse complement strand
GGATATCTCCGAGCAGGGATACGGCGCGATTCTATTGGACGGTCAGACAAACGCGGCTGCTTATGCCTGGGTACTGGCATGCGAAATGGGTTTGAAGGTGATAATGAGCTGGACCCAGGTGGGTGATACGCAGACATCCGGTTTCTCTGGCCTCGGGTACAGTGAGCTTCTACACTACCGTAAAGTGGAGGACTCGCTTTAAGGCAACTTGGTCCCCGTAACTCAAGCCATCTTACTCCCGCCTGGCACTTGACAAGCTCATAACCGGCGAAATACCATTGTTCAACAAGAATGAGTGATTACTCACTCACCTTCAAATCCGCATGTTTATAATTAGCGAGCGAGAAAAACAACGAAGCGCTCAACCAGAAGCCGCTTCACCCGAGACAGGGGTAACGGTAGAGTTGGCAAACCAGGACGAAAGAAAGACCGGACCCCGTTACGACGACATAATCCAGGCCGCCATTAACGTCTTTGCGCGCACGAACTACGACAAGGCTACAACCGCCATGATCGCCAGGGAAGCCGGGGTAGCGGAAGGGACTCCGTTCAGGTACTTCAAAAGCAAGAAGGGGATCTTCCTCGCATGCTACCGCCATATAGAGCGGCTCATGGTGGAACGCTACACGCAGGTATACAGGGAAACAAAGGACCGGCCGATTGAGTACCTGCGCGGGGTGGCAAAGACCTACGTGGAGTTCCTCCTGGAGAATCCAAACATGAGAAAGTTCCTTGCTTTCATCCTATGCAACTCATTCGACGAGGACTTCTTCTCCGAGCTCAAGGATTTCATGGAGCGGAACGTCCAAGCCACTGAGTCAATGTTAAGAAAGGCGATTGAAAACGGTGAGTTGAGGGAAAGCGTAGACCCCAAGGCGGCAGCCTGGCTGTTCGCCGGCGGCTACTTCACCTTCATCTTGATGACGGAACTTGGTGTTGAGGAGATAAAAGACCCGGATTACGTTAATCGAATGATCGACTTGGTTATTCAATAGACGGCGCTCGCAAAAGCAACACCGGCGAAGGAGGATTGAAGCGATATCTGATAAAAACGGGCAGAACGACGAAGCGAAGTGGCATTTCTTCTGGAAGAACATCGATGGGCTGGGGAGATTGATGAGGTTAAGTCTGGGGATTGGGCTCCTCATCGCGGCCCGGGAAGAGAAAGAAGACAAAACCAAGTCAGGCCTCCTTCAAGTGAGTGCGGCCTGGCTGTTCGTGGAGGGCTTTTTCAGGTGGGCGCCGTGGAGGGCGTTGTTGAGGCATCCCAGTAAGCGCGCGCGCCTGAGGCATTATCCGGGATGAGGCGGGAGGAAAAGAGATGGCAGTCTCACGACAGGAGAGTATCACCGGCAGCTTTGCCGGCAAGGTGGTCCTTATAACCGGTGCGGCGTCCGGACTGGGCAGATCACTTGCAAAAGGATTCGCGCAGGCCGGCTGTGACCTGATCATGGTTGACATGAATGAGGCAGGGCTGCGCGAGGCGGCCTCGACGGTGGAGGCGCTCGGCCGGCGGGCGCTGGTAAGGCGTGTCGACGTGTCGAGCTGGGCCGAGATGTCCGAGATGGCCCGGGACGTACTTGACGAGTGGGGCCGGGTGGACATATTGGTCAACAACGCTGGAGTGTTTGTAGGCGGCGAGCTCAAGGATGTGCCCATCGAAGATATTGAGTGGATAACAGGCATCAATCTCATGGGAGAGATCTACGGCACGCGTCTCTTTCTCCCCCAGATGGTCGAGAGGAAAGAAGGGCACGTCGTTAACGTCGCTTCCCTGTCCGCGCTGGTGGTTCTGCCGGGGCACATAGCCTATACCACCACCAAGTACGGTCTTGCCGGGTTTTCCGAGGCTCTGTGGGCGGAGACCAGACGCCACGGCATCGGGGTGACGCTTGTGTGCCCGGGCGGCATGAAGACAAACATAGTGAACAATACCCGCGTTCACATGAGCTCCCCGGGTCAGAAAAAGTTCGAGGAGAAGTTCCGCGACTTGATCAGTAATAAGTCCATGGAGCCCGACAAAGCCGCCGCGCTCGTTATAAGGGCGGTCGAGAGGAACCGTTTCCTGGTGCTGCTTGGTTTCGAAGCGTACCTGCTTTACTACGTAAAGCGGCTGGCTCCGGGGCTGGCGCGCAGGCTTGCAGGGGCTGCTACGACCCTGATTGCCAAGGGGTAACGAACGACACCCGGGTACCGGATTTGCCGCTGATACTCCGACCTTAAAAATCGCGAAAATAAGGTATTGACTTGCCGGGGGGGCGTTCGTATATTGTCAGGCGAGTGAGCGCTCACTTGCCTAACCAGATGGGGAGTGCGGATAGTGAACGGACCCAAGTATGATCAGATAATCCTGACGTCGATCGAAGTCTTTTCACGCACCAACTACGAAACGGCGACTACCGCTTTGCTGTCCAAAGAGGCGGGTATCGCGGAGGGGACTCTCTACAAATACTTCCCTGGAAAGAAAGAGCTGTTCCTGGCATGCTGCAGGCACATCGAGGGCATGCTTATCGAGAGATACCGCGAGATATATGAGGAAACGAAAGACAAGCCGGTTGAGTTCTTGAAGCGGGTTGCCAACAGCTATCTCGATTTCGTGACGGAAAACCCCAACAGGAGAAAGTTTCTGGCGTTCGTGCTCAACAACACCTTCGATGACGACTTCCGCGCGGAACTCGAGCAATTCCTGAAGCAGAACGTGGGAGCCACGGAGCGCATGATCAAGCTGGGGATCCAGAAGGGAGAGATCCGTGATGACATCGACCCTACGGCTGCCGCCTGGATGTTCGTTGGCGGGTATTTCACCCTGATCCTGATTGCCGAGATCGGGGCGCCTGAGGTCCTCGGCCCAAAGTACATGGACAGCCTGTTCAAGGGTTTTATAAAGGCTGAATGAGCGGGGAGGCAATATTCACATGTCAGAACGTCCAAGCGCACTCAAAGAGAAAATGCATATGTACTCCAGACGCGCGTGGCTCATATGGCGGCTCGCGCGCTCCCTGGTCCTGTTTTTCGTGGACGAACATCGTCGCGGGACCTTTTTAGTCAACTTAAAGAGCATAGCCAAAGCGAAGAGCCTGTCGCTCGCTGTGGACATGTCCCACGCGGAGCTGCTGGAGGAAAAGGCGGCGAAACTGGGCGACAAGCCGTATCTGCTGTTCCGGGACCAGGTGTTCAGCTACAGGCAGATGGACGATAACGCGAACAGGCTGGCAAACTGGCTCAAGGGGATGGGCGGCGGACCGGGCACAGGCCTTGCCATCATGATGAAGAACTCGCCACGCTGGCTGGACGTCTTCTTCGGGCTGGAGAAGCTGGGCATGTACACGGTGCCGGTTAACGTGGCCCTGCGGAGCGATCAACTCGCCTACATTCTCGACAACTCCGAGGCGCGCTTCCTGGTCATCGACCACGACCTGCTGCAGTACTTCCAGCCCATCGCGGAGAAGGTGCCCGGCATCGAGAGGATCATCGTCAATACGCAGGGGGCGCCCGAGGGCTATACTCTGCCGCCGGGCACGATCGATCTGGACGGCGCATACGCACCTGACGTTAGCACCACTAAGCCGAAAGAGAGATACGACCTGGATGACCTGTGCGTGATCATGTACACGTCGGGCACAACGGGCCTCCCCAAAGGCGTGGTGTATCGCTACAGCTCGACCAGCGTCAAGCCGCTGGCAATAATCACCCGCATAATCTCTGGAAAGGACGAGGTAAGCTACACCTGTTACCCGCTGTTCCACGCCAACGCTCTCTTCCTCAGCGTGACCATCGCCATGCACAGTGAGGGGCGCATAGCCCTGGGCGAGAAGTTCAGCGCCAGCCGCTTCTGGGACGAGGTGCGGCACTTCGGCGCCACAACATTCAACGGATTGGGCGCGGTAATGCCCATCCTGATGAAGCAGCCCAGAAAGCCCAACGACGCGGACAACCCGGTGCGTTTCGTCGTGTCCTCCGGATGCCCGGAGGACATCTGGCAAGACTTCGAGGAGCGCTTCGGTTTGCAGATATACGAGGGTTACGGCGCGGTGGATGGTGGTAACGTGCTCATCACCAACTTCGGCACCGCTCCGGTTGGCTCGATGGGTAAGCCCCTGGGCGCAAAGATACGCCTTGTCGACCCTAGCGGCGAAGATGTGCCAACCGGCACACCCGGCGAGCTCATCTGTTACGTAGGGAGCAGGAAGAGCTCGGTGGAGTACTTCAAGAACCCCAACGCGACCAGCGACAAAGTCCGTGGGGAATGGCTCTACACGGGCGACCTCTGCTACTTGGACGAAGACGGCTACGTCTACTTCGTGGGCAGGAACACCGAGTCCATGCGGCACCGCGGGGAGAACGTCTCGGCATACGAGGTGGAGAAGGCGATACTGCAGCACCCCGACGTCCTCGAGTGCGCGGTTTACGCAGTTCCGTCCGAGCTAACCGAGGACGACATCATGGTCACGCTGGTCCCTATCGAGGGCAAGAAAGTAGATCCCCCGACCCTGCCCGAGTTCCTGAAGGACAGGCTGGCGAAGTTCGCGGTGCCCAGATACTACCGGGTGGTGGAGACGCTGCCCAAGACGGAGACCCACCGGGTAATCAAGAAAGAGCTCGAGAAGGTGGGAGTAACAGAAGATACGTACGACGCGGAAGGCGGTAAATAACGAAATGAACGATGGAGTATTCGTACTCGGGGCGGGGATGATCCGCTTCAACAAGTATCCGGAAATGAGTGTCAAGCAGATGACCGCCGATGCGATTGCCGAGTTGTTTCGCGACACCGGCCTTGACCGCAAGGATATTCAAGCGGTGTGGTTCTCCAACTCCGGCTGGGGCTTGTCTCAGGGCCAGCACTGCATAAGGGGTCAGGTTGCCCTTGCCCCCATCGGCATCCAGGGCATTTCCATCACCAATGTGGAGAACGCCTGCGCGAGCGGCTCCACAGCTCTTCATGAAGCCTGGATGGCCGTAAAAGCGGGCTTGTACGATGTGGTGCTCGCGGTTGGCTCAGAGAAAGTATATTCGCCTGAGGACAAGCAAAAGATGTTCGACGGGTTCATGGCGGGAACGGATGTCGAGTTCAGCCGGGCGATGATCGAGGCGTTTCAGGCCGACGCCAAGAAAAAGGCCGCCGAGGCGGGCTCGACCGGTAAAGATAAGAAGGGCGGTCATTCCGGGTTCATGGACATCTACGCCATGGGCGCGCGTATGCACATGAAGCAGTACGGCACCACGCAGGAGCAACTGGCGGCGATCGCCTCGAAGAACCGTCACAACGGCGCGTTGAACCCCATGGCCCAATACCAGCAGGAGATGACCGTTGACGAGGTGCTGGAGGACAAGCTGGTCGCCTTCCCGCTGACCCGCTCGATGTGCGCTCCTATAGGTGACGGCGCCGCGGCCGTGATCGTTTGCTCGGAGCGGGCTCTGGCGAAGTGCCCCGACGCCAAACCGGTTCGCATCAAGGGCTCCGTGCTCGCCTCGGGTTCGCTGCCGGAGAGCGGGCTGGAGTCGATAGGCAAGCGGGCCAGCCGCGAGGCCTACGAGATGGCCGGTGTCGGCCCTAAGGACATCGACGTCATAGAGGTTCACGACGCGACCGCGTTCGGCGAGCTCATGCAGTACGAGGAGCTGGGTCTGTGTCCCGTGGGTGAGGGGGGCCCGCACGCGGAATCCGGAGCAACCGCGATTGGTGGCAGGCAGCCGGTGAACCCGTCAGGCGGGCTGGAGTGCCGGGGGCACCCAATCGGCGCGTCAGGCCTGGCCCAGGTCTACGAACTTGTTATGCAGCTCCGAGGCGATGCCGGTAAGCGTCAGGTCGAGGGGGCCAGGATGGCCATGGCGGAAAACGGCGGGGGCTTCATCGGGTTGGGCGAGGCCGCCATGGGCATACACATATTCGAGAAGGTTTAGAAGGGCAACCGGCTCGGGGCACCGGGACGGGCCCGGGGAGACAAAGGGGGAGCGATCTACTTCGAGATCGATTCAGGGGAAGGTCCGATGAAAGGGGTGGCATACCATGGAGAGGACTGCCGTCAGCACTTTCGTGACGGATAAGCGGCAGATCTACATCGTCGGAGGAGGCATCGCCGGGCTCTCCGCTGCCGTATTTGCAATCAGGGATGGCCACATTCCGGGAAACAACGTCCACATATTCGAGACGACCAATGTCATGGGAGGGGCCCTGGATGGTACGGGCTCGGCGGACACTTACTACGTCTGCCGCGGAGCCAGGAAAGTCAATTACGAGGTGTTCAACTGCATGTGGGATGTCCTGTCGGCTATTCCTTCGTTGACCGACCCTCACATGACGGTGAAAGACGAGGTCTTCGAATACAACAGGATACACAAAAAAAACGCCAAATCACGACTGATCGATAAAGACAGGAACAAGACCGATATCCCCAAATACGGACCCATGGGCCTGAGCTGGGGAGACAGGATAAAGGTGCTCTCGCTCATCGTCGTTCCAGAAAGCCGGATCGAGAATCGCCGGATCGACTCGTGGTTCGCGCCTTCATTCTTCAAGACGAATTTCTGGAACGTCTTCTCCCCGTTGTTTGCTATTGAGTACTGGAACGACCTGGTCGAGATGAAGCGGTACGTGCGTAGATTCCTGCACGCTTTTCCTGAAATGGGCATGGACGGCGCACAGATGGTGTTCCCGTACAACCAGTACGATTCCGTAGTCATGCCCATGACGAAATGGTTGGACGAGCAAGGCGTCAACTTCGAGTTGCAGTGTAAAGTCACCGACCTCGACTTCAAACCATCGAACAGCGAGAAGACCGTCGAGCGAATCCACTGCACTCGCAACGGCAAAGACGAAGAAATCGTCATCAAAGAGGGCGACTGCGTGCTCGTCACCATCGGGTCAATGACGGCGGATTCCAGGCGTGGGTCCATGACCGAACCCGCTCCCCTCGAAACGGGCAAACTGGATGGCTCCTGGACCCTATGGGAGAACATAGTGAAAAAACAGCCCGACCTGGGAAACCCTTCCAACTACACCGATCACATAGACGAATCGAAGTGGGAAACGTTTTTTGTCACCAGCAAAGACCCGACGTTCTTCAGGTTGTACGAAGAATTCACCGGCAACAAGCCCGGGGAAGCGGACGAGGTCACCTTCAAGGACTCGAGCTGGCACATGTCGATACTCGTTTTGGACCAGCCGCACTTCATCAATCAGCCCGGTGACGCAATCGTGTGGGGTGGATGCGGCTTACGCCCGGACAAGGAGGGCGACTACGTAAAGAAGAAGATGTCCGACTGCACCGGCGAGGAGATACTGACCGAAGTATGCTATCAGTTCGGGTTCATAGAAGAGCTGCCGCACATCCTTGCAACATCGACCTGTATTCCCAGCATGATGCCGTACGAGATGAGCCACTTCTTGCCCAGGAAGAAGAGTGACCGCCCCCCGGTCGTGCCTGAAGGATCGACAAACCTGGCTTTCATGGGGCAGTTCACCGAGAGCGGCGAGTGCGTCATGCTCGTGGAATCCTCGGTCAGATGCGGGCAGATGGGCGTTTATTCCCTTCTCAATCTCGACAAGGAGGTTCCCCCTATCTATACGGGAGCCCATAGCCCCTCGGTTTGGTTCAGGACAATTCACCAGGTGCTCAAGTAGATAGAACGTGCGTGATCAAGAGTCTGGTCGGGGTGATAAAAGGTATGGTTTTTAGGAGGCAAAAGGTGGCAGAGCCCGCTGCCGGCGGGGGCTTCATCGGGTTGGGCGAGGCCGCCATGGGCATACACATATTCGAGAAGGTTTAGAAAATCAGCCCGCCCCGGACACCGGGAAGGGCAAAGGGAGACAAAGGGGGAGCGATGTACTTCGAGATCGATTCCGAGTTCCGGGACAACCCGGAGGTGAACATGTGGAAGTCCGAGTGTCACAGGTTCGCAAAAGAGGTGCTGCGGCCGGCCTCTTTCGAACTGGACAGGATGGACGCAAAGGATACTAGCAAAAAGGGCAACGTGTACTGGGAGGTGATGAGGAAGGCCAAGAAGAACGGCTACCACAGGCTTCTTATCCCCGATGAATACGGGGGGACCATGGTAGGGCCCCTGGAGTTCAACATCTGGTGCGAGGAGATGGGATGGGGCAGCGTGGGACTGGCCACCAATATCGCCGAGGGCATGTTCCCAGCGGCGGCGGCAAGCCTTATCGGCACGCCGAAGATGATAGACGAGGTGGTGCGCCCCTGGATGGAAGACGAAGGTGACAAGTACGACGGCTGCTGGAGCGTCATGGACCCGGACCGGGGCTCCGACTGGATCATGGTCATGGACGACCCGGACCCGGAGTCGTGGGGCATAGAGGGATTTTGCATGGCTGACAAGGACGGTAACGAATGGGTGATTAACGGGACCAAATCTTATTGGACCGGTTCCGCTCCCACGGCCACCTGGGTACTGACCCACCCCAATATTCCTCCCCACCGCAGCCCGCATGACGTTGGAGCCGCGGTATTTCCGTTGAACCTTCCCGGGGTTACGCAGTCTCCGCCTATAGACAAGGTGGGTATGAGGGACCACCCGCAGGGTGAGTTGATCTTCGATAACGTGAGGATCCCCAACCACTACATGATAGCCCAGGCAGCAGATTTTGGAGTACTGCTGGCAAAGGTGATCATATGCTGCACCAGTTGCCACATGGGCGGCGCGTTCATAGGGCTGGCCAGGGCGGCGTTCGAGGAGGCGCTGAAGTACTGCAAGGAGCGGGTGCAGGGCAAGAAGCCGATCATCGAGCACCAGCTCACCAGGTACAGGCTCTACAACATGTTCGAGAAGATAGAGACGGCCAGGGCTTATCTAAGGGCTGTCACCAAGAACGTGTTCGAGGAGGTCTTCCAGAACCATACCCTTAACCCGTCGGCCGCCCACGCTCTGTCGGCGCAGGTCTACTGCAAGAACATGGCTTTCGAGGTGTGCCACGACGCCCTCCAGCTCCACGGGGGAGCGGGCATCCTCAAGGAGATGCCGATCGAGAAGTTCTTCCGGGACTCCCGTCCCGGGCTTATCATGGACGGCACCAGCGAGATATTGTCGCTGGAGGTCGTCGCGGACATGCTGGAGGAAGAGCTGTACACAACTGATTGAGCGGCCAGGAGCCGGGGAGGTGGTTGGAACTGCCAGTGGATTTAAGGAACGTGCCCATCCGCGATCAAAGCGGGGACGGGTAAATCGATGAAGGGGAGGTAACAAAATGTCGGAAGAGCCGGTGGTATTTGCTTCAGGTGAATGGTTCAAGCTGGCGCGGGAGAGGCTGAGCACCGACGAGGATTTCAAGAAAGCCGGGGCCAACTGGGAAGGGGGCGTCTTTCGCTGCATCATCAACGTCGAGGACCAGGCGGCGGTGGAGGACTACAGCACCGAGGACGGGATCAAAGGTTTCATAAGCATGGTGAAGATGCTGAGCCCGGAAGACAGGCTCAAGTACAAAGAGACGGCCCTGGAGAAGCTGGCCAACAAGGTCGGCTACTCCTTCGCCGAGGACCCCGACAGTGTCAACATTCCGGA
>DATCGY010000082.1:0-9794 GCA_036508635.1 Candidatus Anoxymicrobiaceae bacterium | reverse complement strand
CCAGGGAGGGCACCGGCCTCGGCCTCTCCATAACGAAAGCCATAGTCGAGGCCCACGGGGGTAACATATGGGTGGAGAGCACGCCCGGGGTTGGCTCGAGCTTTTTCTTCACGGTGCTCGCGGAGGCCGCGGGGCGGGTCTAGCCCAGAGTGACGCGGTTGCGGCCGGCCTTCTTGCTCTCGTACATCAGCTCGTCGGCCCGTTTGACAAGGCCGACGACCGTGTCCTCGGGCCTGCCCATCGTGGCTCCCACCGAGATGGTCGCCCCTATCACATAGCCGTCCATGGAAACTGACGATTGTTCGACCAGCGTGCGGACCTTTTCCGCTATCCCCCACAACTCATTCAAGTCGATGTTTTCGATGATGGCGGTAAACTCCTCGCCTCCCCAGCGGCTGACTATATCGAACGCACGCACGGCACCCTGGGTTGAGCGCGAGATGACCTTGAGCATGCGATCGCCTACTTCGTGACCGTAGGTGTCGTTGAACTTCTTGAAATTGTCGATGTCGAAGAACAGAAGCGCAAACGGCCACCCGTAACGCTTGAATTGCTCCAGCCTTGCTTCCAGGTGCATGTCGGCGTGGCGCCTGTTGCCGATTCCGGTCAGCTCGTCCAGAAGGGCAAGGCGCTCGAGCTCTTCTATCCTCTGCCTGGTAGCCAGCGCGGAAGAATCATCCGTAATAACCTCAACCGCCCCCACGACTTCTCCGCCCTCGTGTATTGAAGAAATGCGTGCCGCGACGGGTACGCGGTGCCCGTCTTTGTGACGCAGATAAATCCGTTCTTCGCAAGGAATCCCCGTGCGCATCGTACCGGCGGCCGGGCATGTCTCGAGCCCGCAAATGGGGTTGCCCTCGTTATCAACATGCTCGAGCAGCCCGTCGTGGCACGAATGCTCGACCACCTCTTCGGCGGTGTAACCCGTTATGCGCTCGGCGCCCTTGTTCCAGTACGTGATACGCCGGTCAAGGTCCACGAAGTAAACACCGTCGTACAGGTTGTCCAGTATCTGCCTGGTAAAATCCCCATCGCCCTCGGCTTGCATGCGTCCCCCGATAGATGCCTTGCTCACGGCGAGCTCGAGAGCCCGCCTTACTTCCCCTTCAGGTAGTCTATCATCGGCCCTGCCACCAGTGGGACGACATCTCCTATCATGTGAGGCATCAGGTTATCCATGACCTTCGGCATCAGGTCCGGCATCTGCTCGCGCATGTAGTCGGGCATTGGGATACGCTCCCCGACACGCTCCAACATAACGGGCATCACCTTGGGCATCATCATCGGCAGCAGGATCGGGAACAGCAGCGGGAACATCGGCTTCATCAGGTCGAGCGCGAACGGGACCTTGCCCATCATACGCATCATCGATCCCATTCCGAACGGCATGGCATCTATGAGCTCGGGCCACATCGTGCCCATCATGTCGGCAAAACCACGTGGCGACATCAGTTCGATCATGGCCTCAAAGACCGCCCACTGCGCCGCTACCTCCGGATTCGGGTCCGGGAAATCGAAGCCGAGCGACTCGCATGCGAACCTGGCCAGGTCGACGACTTCGAGTGGCATCTCGTTTTTGCTTGCGCTCACCCTTAACTGGAACTGGCAGCAAGGGCACAACGCCAGGACCTTTTCCGCTCCGGCGTCGACGGCTTCGTCGAGGCGCTCCTTGCCGATTTTCGCGGCAACCGGCGGCTCCTTGATGAGCGTCAGCACCGAGCCGCAGCACAACCCTTCCTCGCGGTTATGGTCCATCTCGACGAAATCGGCTCCCAGCGCCTTGATGAGCTCACGGGGCGGCTCGTAGACACCAGAAGCCCTTCCGATATGGCACGAATCGTGCCATGTCACCTTGACCTGCTCACCATCGGGCTGCGGGAACTCGAACTCTCCCGCGCGTATCTTTTCGGCGACGACCTCGCTGTAATGCTTTGCCGTGATTCCATAATCGATACCGAGCTTCTCAGCCCACTCGGGATAGACGGTCCGCCACATCAGATCGCACGCGGGACAGGAGCTGATCACCGTGTCCGCTCCCGCCTCCTTGACCGCCGCGATGTTGCGCTTCATCGTCTCGGTGAATAGCTCCCACTTGCCCGCCACCAGGATGGGTGTCGCGCAGCAGCTTTCTTTCTCGCCAAGGAACGTGAAATCCACTCCCGCGGCGTCAAGCAACCTGACCGAAGCCATTCCTATATCGTTCTCCACGTAGCTGGCGGTACACCCGGCGAAATAGACGTTCTCCGACGTGACACCCGGCCCGTGTCGAGACTTGAGATCCTCGGGAAACCACGCGTCGCGGTCTTTCCTGTAGCCGGCCCAGATATCCCCTTCGGCGCTAAGTGCGGCGGCCATCATCTCGAACGGAGGGAATGTCATCTTGCCGTCACGTTCGATGAGCGCACCGCGCAGTTTCATCCACGAAGCCTCGATCGGGAGCGCGGCCGAGCAGCGCAGATCGCAGATCTCGCACGTCGTACAGACCAGGAACGTGTCGACCATTCGCTGGTCCCACTTCTCGCGCCCCTCGAGGTACTCCCTCAACCAGTACCATTTCCCTCGCGGGCTCTGGCTCTCCCACCCGCGGCCGTAGAACTGGGTGCATGAGTCGACACAGTACCCGCATTGCGAGCAGCTGTACGCGTACCAGGCCACGTCCCCCGGGATGCCCTTCTTCTCGGGACCGGGCCTCTCCCCGACCCTGGCCGAGATGACATTGCCGAACGGCCTGGCCAGCGGCTCGACCAGCGCTGCCAGCTTGAGCGCGATGCTGAGCAGGCCACCTTCCACGACCTTGCCCGGGTTGAAGACCCTCTCGGGGTCGAAGCTCTGCTTGAAGTCACGGAGCCTTCGGACTTTAGCGGGTCCGAGTATCTGGTTCGCTTTGCCGGAGAAATACAGGCCCGTGGCGTATGCCCGTCCCCCGTACTTCTCGGCGATCCGCATGATCGTGAGCGACAGGGCGAACATAAAGTTGTAGCCGATAGTCCGCTCGTCGGCGGGAATGAACCCGAGCAGCACAGCCTCGGGCTTGCCCCCCCGACCTTTTCCGACGATAATGCCCTCTTTCAGAACGGGGTGGTGGACCTTGGACTCGATCTCGTCCATCGCGGCGCCCAGGTTTTCGACGGGAACCACGACCTCGGCGGGGACAAGCGAAGGCCCGAGCCTCTTGACCAGCATTATCTTGAAGCGGTTGTCCCACTCGTGCATCACAAGGTGATCGTCCAGGGTCTCCGCGCCGGCCGCTGCGGCGAGCTCGGAAAGTGGGACACGCACGGATTCGGTGTCGCGCGCCCTGTAGGTGACAACGGCGATATATGCGTCCGGCAGTGTGACCTTGTGCGCACCTTCACCGTGTTCCGGTACGGGCGCCTTGTTCCGCATCTCGGCCATATTCGGGTTGATGAACATTATCGACCACACCGGCAGGTCTGACTCCAGTACTGCAGATATGAACTTCTGCAGGTCTCCCGCCCGGATACACGAGAACCCGGCGACCTCGAGGTCCTCGAGCTGCTGTACCTTGAGCGTGACCTCGGTGATGAAGCCGGTTATGCCTTCAGCTTCGGAGACCAGCTCCAGGCCATCGCCCGAGAGCTCTCTGAGAACCGCGTCCGGCTGGACGACCATCGCCGACACGACGTTGTCGCTGAAATACCCGTACTGGTAGCTACCGAACCCGGCGCCTCCCTGCGCCAGCCAGCCCCCCACGGTCGAGGACGGGTAGCTGCTGGGGTACAGCCGGAGCGTCAGCCCGTATTCTTTCAGCGCGCGGTCGAGCTTCTCCCAGGTCATGCCGGGCTGGACCCGCACCTCCTGGCTGTCGGCATCCACCGATATCACGCTACTCATGCGCAAGAAATCGACTACCACGCCGCCTTTCGCCGGAACAACGCCGCCATAGCCGGATGACGCCTTGCCTCGCGGTATCAGCGGGACTCCCTGCCTCCGAGCCCACCTGACCAGCTCGACCAGCTCGGTCTCATCGACCGGCTGCACCACCGCATCGGGGACCGTCGACCCCACAAGTGGCTTCACCAGCCGCGGCAGGGCGCCGATGTCGTGCCCGTACAACTTGCGCTCGACCTTATCAAACGTAACGCGTTCGCCGAACTTCCACTCGAGATATGATTCCTGTCCCCTGTCCAGCCCCATTGTCGACCTCCTCGTAGAAATGCAATTCACATTTCACGTGCTTGGCTTACTCTCATACCCCACGCCAGGTGTCTTTGAATTATGAGGCTCCCGTGCGCAGTCAGGAATGACCTACGTCAAGCCATTTCGTCTTACCGACCCTGCCGGAAGGCTCGAGTTCCGTATGATCGGGCCGGCCTGGAGCTATGGCTAGTGGCCACGGCTGACGACATGACCCGAAAGCTTGCCGCCGAACCTTCCCAGAATGGTTGCCAGTATGGGCATCGATATCGAGAGCCCAAGATAGGCCGTCCTCGAACGGCCGGGGGTGTCCATCACCCGCCGATCGGAAAGTCGCCAGGTCAGCAACGCGATCATGTCGGCCAGCAGGAGCAGGGCCGCGGACATCTTGACCTTGACCGGCCGCGTCAGCGTCGCCTTGAAGTTGAGCCACCACGTGAAAAGGCCTGTAATCATGGCGACGGGAGTAGCGAGCACCCCCAGGACCAGGAGGTTGAAAGACGTCTTCTCGAGGGCGGTTTTCCCGGGCCGCAATACATACAGTACGTCAAAAAGCGGTGTGACGACCGCGAATACGAGCGGGAAGTGGATAGTCGCCAGATGGGGCTCGCGGCGGAAGATCGGAAACCTCTCGAGGAGCACCTGGAGGAAGGCCGGAACGCGTTCATCAACCTGACCTCGTCCGCCTGTGCTCATCGCATTGTGGACAGCCCCCTGTCGGTCTTCGTCCTGCATCGGATCGATATCTCCTTGTCACTACCCGGGCTGCATCATTCCCGCGAATCGCTCTTTGAACATGTCGGGAGTAACCATGAGCCTGAAAGTCGCCTGTGCCTGAGCCACCATCTTGCCGTCAGCATCAAGCACCTTGAGGTCCATCGCCTTGTCGGCTTTCCCGTTTATCCTGAACTCATCGACCAGGACCTCGACCTCTTCGGCGGTGACGCGGGCGGAGCACCGGAGCTCGCCCATCGGCATCGCGGTGAAGCGGATGGTAAGCACGCTGTTGAGAATGACGAACTCCATGGGGTCAAGGTAGTTGAAAATAGCCATGCCGCCAGTCGTCTCGACAAGCCCGCACATCGCGCCCGCATGGACCAGGCCGAACGCGTTGTAGTTCGCCGGGTCGTCTTCCAAGATCATCGTAATATAGCCCTCCTCGCCGACCCTCGTCACCCTCATGTGGCTGCGTTGCGCGAACGGGCACGCCCCCTCGACCATCTTCACCATCAACTCGGCATCCATCAATGAGCACCTCCTGGCAGTTGCCGGCGCCAAATGCCGCGAGGTCGGGCAAACAAGACCCGGAACCCTCGTGGAGCGCCGCTACATTGAGCTTTCTTTTCTATTTCGCGTGGACGCCTTGCTTCCTTCTTGCGCGCGCTCCCAATAAGCTCAAGTCACGTCGACTACTGCTTCGATGCGTTCGATCGACCTCCTTATGAAGTCGGAATCCTCTACGGTCACGTCGATCGCGCCCTCGGGGCAAACCTCCGCGCAGCGTCCGCACCCGCGGCACTCCTTACTGATCACGGCGACTCCGTCGCTGAGCTGGACCGCCTTTACCAGGCAGCCTGACTTCTCAACGCAAGTACCGCACCCGACGCACGTGTCGCTCACCGCCACCGTAACCCCCGGCATTCTCGTCAACCGCGTACTCACTCTTGGGGCGACAACCGGCAGCATCCTCCACAGGCAGCAGCACGTGCAGCAATTACAGATGGTGAGCAGCCGGTTGCCGGGATGTACGTTCAGCCAGAACGAATCTAGCTTGTTACGGCCGACGAGGTGGTACAGACCGGCTTCGCGGCAGCGCTCGAGATGTTCGAGTGCCTGCTCTTTGGATACAGGCCGCCCGAGCTTTGGGTTGATGTCGCGTGCGGCTTCGCCGAGGAACATGCACCCGAGGTCTATCGGATAATCTTCACATTTCATGGACTCGCGGCAGATGCAAGTGTTCATTACCCAGTGAAAGCTCGCTTTCTCGACGAAATGTTCGACTACCTTTGAAGGGAGGATCATCTCCTCCGGGAGTTCCACGGTCTCGCCGACCCTCACGGCCGTCTCCCGCGGCAGGATCATGATGTCGTCGTCCTCGAACATGACATGCTCGATGAGCCTGCCGAGCAGAGGCACCCTAGTGAGCCTGGCGATATTCACCTGGTATGGAAAACCTGCCTTGATCATCTTGACAAACCACATTGGTCGCGACATCTGCGGATACCTTCCTTCGCTCGATGGGTGTCTCGCGGCTCCTCCGACACCTGATTCTAACCTCTACGTTGAGCGACCTTCCAGCTTCGGCTCGCTTGCACACCCATGCTATAATGCGGCAGGCTTCAGAAGGGAGTGATAGGCTTGCCTTTCGACTTTAACGAGATCGACCTCATTATCAATGCGCGCTCCCTCGCGCTCGTGGGTGCATCCAGCGCTCCGTTCAAGTTCGGGTCGTTGATGACCATGTCCCAGTTGACCATGGGGTTCGACGGACCGATCTACCTCGTGAATCCCCGCGAAAAGGAGATCATGGGACACGAGGTCTACCCTGACATCCGCTCGCTGCCCGAAGCTCCGGACCTCGTCTACCTGACCATACCGGCGCACCGATCCATGGACGTTCTTCGAGAGTGCGCCGAGGTCGGCGTGCGCGCGGTCGTGATGATTGCCGCCGGCTTCAAGGATATCGGAGAGTCTGGCAAGGAGCTCGAGGACGAAGCTCTCGAGCTCGCCCGAACCGGTGGCTTCAGGATCATCGGCCCTAACTGTTTTGGAATATACAACCCCCGCAACGGTCTAACGCTCACCCCGGGTTACGATTTCTCGAAGACACCGGGTGACATCGCGTTCATCTCGCAGAGCGGGAGTTTCTCCGTCCACCTCACGAGGGAGGCACAGAGCCTGGGCATGGGCTTCAGCGCGGTCGTAAGCTACGGGAACGCGTCGGATATCAACGAGTCCGACCTTCTCAGGTATTTCGCGCGCGACCCCAAGACCTCGTATATCGCAGGTTATCTGGAAGGCGTCGGCGACGGGAGGGATTTCGTCGAGGCCCTCTCCGAGGCGACCGCATCAAAACCGGTCGTGCTGTGGAAAGTCGGAAGGGCGGAATCGTCCCGTAGGGCGGTTGCTTCACACACCGGATCGCTGGCGGGCTCGTCCGAGATCTGGCAGGCGGCCCTCAGGCAGTCCGGGGCTATCCAGGCCTCCGGGATCGACGAGCTGCTCGATACGCTGGTCGCACTGAAGAAGATGGGCCTCAACCCGGGCAGGCGCGTCCTGATGTCCGGAGGCGGCGGCGGGCTGGGCACCTACGGAGCGGACGTCGCCGAGGAAAACGGCCTCGAGCTACCCCCGCTAGAACCCTCATCGACGGCTGCCATGACGGAGGCGCTCGGCCGGGTCGGGGCTGTCGTCGGAAACCCGCTCGACCTGGGCACCCCCATGGTACCCATCCCGGAGTTCGAGGCAGCGATGCGGGGGGCTTCAGCCAACCCTACGACAGATATCCTCATCTTCGATCTGGCAGTAAATTTCGCCTACCCGCTCGTGGGGCCGAATGGCCTCGAAAGAGCCGCGGACATCCTGGCGGAATTCCGTCGCGATACTGGCAAGCCCGTAGCCGTGGTCCTGTACTCGAGGGTCTACGACGTCGGGAACATGACCTTTCAAGAGCTCCTGGGGAGAATCCGGCGAAAGTTGCTGGACGGTGGGGTAGCTGTTTTTCCTTCCATGACCAGGGCAGCGAGGGCGATCGCCGCAATAAACCTGTAGATATGACCAACATTTTCAGGAGTGCAACGGTCCGCTAGATGCTCGGTGGCGTCGTGACCATGAGGAGGAGAGCCTCCTCACCAGTCATGTTCTCCCAGCCATGGCTCTTCTCGCCCCCGAAGTACACGCAGTCACCCTCCCTGAGGTAATGTGAGATACCCTCGATATCGAAGCGCAACTCACCTTTTACCACGAAGGCGAACTCCTCTCCTCCGTGCTCCAGGGGTTCCTTGTATTTCGCGTTCGGCTCGAAGGTGGCAAGGAGCGGTTCCATGTTTATTGCCGGGTCATCAACGACAAGCTCGAGCCTTATACGCTCGGAGCTCTCCATGACCTTTCTCTCTTCGCGCCTGAAGGCGATCTTTTTGCTGCTGGGAGTCGAGAAAACGTCGGCAAGGGTGACGTCGTAGAAACTAAGGAGCTTTATCAGGTTTCTGATCGTTATGCTTGTCTTTCCGTTCTCCAGCTTGCTCAGGAATGACAGAGAGAAGCCGGTCTCTTCCGAGACTTTTCTTATCGAATAGCCCCTGTCTTTCCTGAGGCCATTGAGAATCTTGCCGATATCTTCCATCAGACGCCCCCGTTCCCACTGTTTCCCTTATTTCCCCGTGTTGCTGGAGTGAGTATAGCCTATCGAGTAACTTAGCACAGTTGACAAAGCGAGGCAAACGTCTCATTATATGACTTGTTTGTTAGGTTTGTTAGTAACAGTAATACACTCATTAGAAACTGTGTGATTGAGATGATAACAAACGCATCGACCATACTGCTGAATGAGAAACTTCAGGAGATAAAAGATCGAGAACTTCAGGACACGCCCTCAGGCACGGTACTTAGCTTCCCGAAATACACGGAGGCGCAAATAAAAGCAATATGGGCGGATGGTTGGCTGTGCCTGTAGGATAATAACGCCCCCACTCTAGACCGAAAACCGACCCAAGAACGCAGCATGAACGAAGAGGCCTCCCTCATGGGAGGCCTCTTCACTTCCTCACACCGTTCACGTATTTTGTGCTCACTGGTTCACAACTGCTCCATTGTTTTTGACAATTGACAACACCGGACCCCCGGCCTTACAATAATGTTACTCAATAGAGTAACAACAGTACTTTTGGGAAACAGGTGGTCAGAATGTTAACCGATATGCAAGTTGAGTGCATCTACCTCGGCCTCATACTTGACGACTACGTCGTCGATAAAAGCAATAATGGTCCCAACGACAATGGAAACGGCAACGGCCATAAGGGCGATCGCGACCCTGCGCCCTCGGATATGTCCGAACTCGCACATGAGGACCTTGAGAGGATTTTCCTTGGGTTCCCTCTTTGATCTCATGGAGCTATGTTGAGGTTCGAAGCGCGGCGGGCCGCTTGGACGCAGGGGTTGCTACGACTCGGGGGGATACTCCCAGACAGGGACGCCGTAGTGCTTCTCGTATGATTTGCACATCGGGCAGATCTTCGCTTCGATCCTCAGCCATTTATAGAGAAGCCCCTTGCCCTTTTTTCGGGGGTACTTGCACGAGGGGCACTTGTTGAGACAGAACTCCGCGCCCCATGGTGCTTTTGCCTCTTTGTTACCTGGATCAGCCATTTGTTCCTCCTCGCTCTACGCCGCCACTACTCTAACACAGGCGCGGATCAGCGCAACTTTGCTCTCCTGAATACTGTCAGCTCAAAGGAAGCGGGGGTTCACCTGCGCAACCACCATCATCTGCCGGTCGCGTCGGCGTCGTTCGAGTATCCCCTGCTCTCCCAGTAACCTTCGTAGTTGCCCTTGATCAGCTTGATGCCCGTCACCCACTTGATCCATTTGTACCCGAGCTTGTTCGGAACGACGAGGCGAAGCGGGTAGCCCTGCTCGTC
>DATCGY010000081.1:0-5200 GCA_036508635.1 Candidatus Anoxymicrobiaceae bacterium | reverse complement strand
GCTGCGACTTCCTGGAAAGTCCCGCACTGCGAACAGAGCCTTATGTTGATCGGGATCTGCGCGCCGCACTTCTGGCACGTCTGGGTCGCGGTGTAAGTCTGCCCGCAGCTCGGGCAGAACTCATAGCCGGGCGGAACCTCCGCGCCGCACCAACTGCAGTTGAACATCAACCTCACACTCCCCTGTCACAGACGAGACTTCCGTCGTCAGAATTCCAGGTCCATCCGTCCTCCCGAGCCGGGTCCGCCGCCTTTCGCGCACAGTTGATAACTGATGAGGAATATCTTAGGCGAGCCGAGGTCGGTCCAGACGTAAGCTTTGTACTGCGTGCTGTTTCCGGGCGTCATCGTCGGCGAGCCCGGCGCCTTCGCTGCGATCGTGTTGAGAATGGGAACGTCGCGTATGTCGCCCGATATCTCCACCACCGTGCACGCTTTGCCGGCCCATGTCCCTGAGAACTGGTCCGTGACTTTGATAGCCTTGGGCCTCGTGTTGTTGTTGAGAAGCTCCACGCCCAGGTTGTTAGGCTCGGGCTTCGGCTCGCCGTCGCCCGTCGCCGAATATGAGCCGTCACCGTATTTCACGACGTGAGAAACCGATTTGCTGGTGTCCGGGTCCGCGATGTTGATAGCGTACGCCCCGAGATATGTGTACACGATGCTCCCTAGCAGGGCGCCGTTGTGCTCTCCCGTCGTGTCGTAGTACATGAATCGGCCGCCGAAGGCGTCCTGCGTGCTCATCCATCGCCACGAGGCCTCGATCCCGGTGTTGGTGTACCTGCGGGTCAACCTGATAGCGCCACCCACGACGGTCATCAGGAGCAGCAGTCCCAGGACCGTGCCGCCCACCACCATCACCGTCTTCTTCAGGCCGGCAGTGCTGACCCGCTCCATCCCGAAGCCGGCGGAGCCCCACGCCGCAAAGCCGCTGCAGAGGACGAACACCATCGTGAGCATCACGGTGTAAGGCCAGTTGAGCGCGGTCCCGGGGTGGGCGTAACCCACCAGGCGCGCGATGGCACCGAGGTGCATGATGGAGAAGAACAGCTCCAGGGCACAGACGGCGAGC
This sequence comes from Candidatus Anoxymicrobiaceae bacterium, assembly GCA_036508635.1. GTDB lineage: Bacteria > Actinomycetota > Geothermincolia > Fen-727 > Anoxymicrobiaceae > FEN-727. The sequence goes on along the minus strand of DATCGY010000081.1, from coordinate 4,132 downwards.
GCCGCGATAACCCCGAACAGCACCGGCCGCTCTTTGTAGAACTTCGCCGTGAGCCACCCGACGGCTGTCGCGGTCGCTATCACGATGACTGCCCCCAGGAACAAACCGAAGGGATTGGGCATCTTGCTCTCGATCAGCTTCGTCCCACCGCCCAGGAACGAGCCTCCGGGGAAGAACCTCACGATTACCCGTGACGACGGTCCCCAGGTAGACGGAAGCGCCGTGCTCGGGCGTCATCACGTTTCCCGACCAGCCCTGCGCGGCTATCCCGCTCGCTATCGCCCCGAAGCGGTGCGAGAAACTCGGGTGGGTCGCGAAGACGTCCGGGGAGCGCCGGTAACTGTTGTTGGGCGGCACCACCGAGGCTCGGTATCCGCGGGAGACCAGGTAGTCGGCAAGGGCCTGGGATACGCGGTGCATGCGCTGGTTGCCGTGGGACTGGTCGACGTTGTGAGGGCTCGGCGAGCGCTTGGACAGGAAGTCGTAGATCGCGTCCACGTCCATGGGGATTGCCATCGAGACGATGGACTTCGCCCCTCGCATCGTGTAGGTCGGGTCGAGCGAGGGAGGCCCGTCGAGCCGCCCCGGCCCGGCGATGCCGACGACGTCCACGCCCTGGCCGCGTACGAAGTCTTTTATGTCTCTTTCAGTGGTGCCCATAGCTGCGCCTCCCCGAGGAGCTCGACCGGCATAAGAGCCCGGATGTGGTACTCGATCATCTCGTCGGCGATGGTGTCCATGTCAGGCTTCCTGTGGTTGACTACGTTCTCCATGATCACGTAGATCGACGAGCCAAGGATGATGTTGGTGACGATGTCGAGGTTGCACTGCCGCATGAGGCCGTTCTTCTGAAGCAGCTCGAAGTCCTTGCGGAGCTGCGCGCGGGCGAAGTGGCTCAGCTCCTCCACGCGCGAGGAGAAGTGCTCGTCGCTGCCGAGTGCGTCTGTGTAGATGACTGACGTGATGTCCGGGTGGTCGCTGTGGTAGCGGAGGATGCGGATCATGTTGTCGCGCCAGACCCCGAGCGCGAACTCCTGGTTCTCGATGGCGCGTGTGAGCCTTTTCTGGTTGTCGGCGAGGAGCTGCGCGAACTCGCTGAAATACCGCTCGATCAGCTCCAGGAAGACGTCCTGCTTAGAATCGAAGTAGAGATAAAAAGTGCCCCGGCCGATCCCCGCACGCTCGACTATGTCGGTGATGTTCGCCGCCCGGTAACCCTTCTCGGCGAACACCTGGGACGCCACAGTGAGGACTTCCTCGCGCCGCTCTTCCGGCGGCAGCCGGCGCCTCGCCCGCGGCCGGGCGGAGACCGCCTTGCGGACCGGTTTCTCTGCTGTCCTGGCTCTTGTTCTCGGTACTGACATGTCAGTACCGTATCACCCTCGAGACACGACGTCAAGACACAAAAACGCAAAAAAGGGGTCAAACCACTTTCTTGCGTTATTCAAGTTGGACGTTGAGAGGAAGGGACTGTCGTCGCCTCAGGCCCAGCGGTTCATCACGCGCACTGAGACGCGCAGGACGAAGTCGGTGAGGCGGCGGCTCAGGCGGTTCGCGAAATCTACGAAGTACGACTCTGGACCCGTCGGTACGATGCCCTTGTTCTTCTCAACCGCGCGGACGACGGCGTCTGCCACCCTGCCGGGGTCCCACCGGTCGCGGGTCATGACCCAGTCGACCTTCTGCGCGAATTCCTCAGGCGTCTTTCTGTCCGTGCCCGAGCACGAGCGCACGCTCTTCGAGATGTTGGTGTTCATGAAACCGGGGCAGATGGCGGTGAAGCCTATCCCGCGCGCCGCGCCTTCGGCCCGCCAGACCCTGGTCATCGCCAGTATCGCCGACTTTATCCCGCTGTACGCTGCCAGCATCGGCAGGGGGATCAGTCCCGCGGCCGAGGCGATGTTCACGATGTGGCCGCTCCCCTGCTCCAGCATCCGCGGGTAGAAGAAATGCGCGCCGTGTATCACGCCCCACATGTTGATACCCATGATCCACTGCCAGTCGTCAAGGGTCATGTCCTCGAGCCGCCCGGCGCACGCGACGCCGGCGTTGTTCACCAGCACGTCGACCCGCCCCATCTCCTTGAACGCCTTATCGCAGAACTCCCCTACCTGCCACGCCTGGGCGACATCGACGATCTCCGTCATGACCTCGCAGCCGCGCGCTTCCAACTGGCCCTTCATCTCGCGCAGCCCGTCACCGTTGATGTCCCCGAGGACGAGCCGTGCCCCCCGCGCCCCGAACGCGCGCGCGCACGCCGCGCCGAGCCCGCTGGCTCCGCCGGTGATGACAACCACTTTTCCGTTGAAATCGATCATGGTTCTCCCGTCCCTCCAGGGTTCGCCCGCCGTGTCCTGCTGCGCAGGTAATCTACACTGTCTTCCGGAACGGCGTCCACCCGGGGGCGCTGGGCTCATCGGCAGGCGGCCCTTATGCGCGACGGCTCGACTGGGTTACTATTTCGGCAGAGCAATCGACTCGAGCCGGAGGGGGCGGCGCGATGGCGGGAAAGAGACCCAGGCTCCTGGACGCCTCGGGCGTGCCGGGGCACAGGACCGGAGAAGATTTGAACGCGGGCCTCGCTCCCGCCGAGGACGCCCGGCACCGCGTCGGCGGTCTCCTGCCGTACGAGTGGTGGTACTTCGACGCCAGCTTCGACAACGGCTACTCGGTCGTCGCGATCGTCTGGCCCATGAACTATTCGAAACCGTGGCGCCGCCAGTGCACCGTCCAGCTCTCGATCTACACGCCGGAAGGCGCGACGAGGAAGCACTACATCTTTCCCCCTCGGAGCCTCTTCAGCGCTTCATATGACACCTGCGACGTGAGGATCGGCGACTCCTACCTGCGCGGCGCTTTCCCGCGCTACGAGGTCTCGCTCGAGGCGGAGGGCGACCGCGTAGACCTGGTGTTCGAATCGGAGGTCCCGGGCTGGAAGCCGGGGACCGGTGTCAATCACGTGCCTTTCCCGCGCTACAGCAGCATGGCGTGGGACGTGCCGGTGCCGCGGGCCAGGGTCAGCGGGACGCTCTCGTTCGGCGGCAGTACGATCGAGGTGCAGGGCCACGGCTACCACGACCACAACTGGGGAGAGACGCCGATCTTCCACGTGGTGGACAACTGGCACTGGGGCCACGTAAGTTCCGGAGAGCTCGGCATCATCTGGGCCGATATAACACTGAACAGGAGCCTCGGCTACCAGCGCGCCTTCATGTTCCTCCTGCTGAACAGGGGCCGCCTGGTCTTCGAGTCGAGCGAGATCGGGCTGTCGTACGCCGACTGGCTCGATGACCCCGCCTACCTCCACCCCTACCCGCGCCAGATCGAGGTCTCATTCGGTGGAGACGGGAGCGCGGCCCGCGGCGAGTTCCGCATGCGCGTGCGAGAGGTGATCGAGACCCAGGACCTGCTGGAGATGGTGGGGATCCCCTCCTTCCTCAGGCGAGCGGTCAACAGGACGCTCTCCAAGCCTTACTACTTCAGGTGGCGGTCAGCGGTGGAGGGCTCGCTCGAGGTCGAAGGGGAGAGCTTCTCCCTCGCGGGTGACACCATCCACGAACAGATGCTGTTCCGCGGCAGGCGCCCGCTCGAGATGATGCGCGATTGCGGCCGGTAGTTGAATCGACGGGCAACATCGTTATACGTATTAACAAAAGCGAGCCCGTTTCGGATTAACCGATTCTTAACCGGCGTTTCACGGCGCAGGGGCCCGAGAGAGGTCCTCGAGGCCTCTCGGACCTCTCTCGGCATATCTCTTTACCCACTTGTGCAGAGTGCTTCTCGAGATCCCGAACCTGCGTGCGGTGACGCTGGCGTTCGCGTGTTTCTTGAAGTGGGTGAGCCAGCTCAACCGGACCCTGGCCTCCCTTGAGAGATCCATGTTGCGGGCCATCTTCTCCAGTTTGCGTTGATGCGGCAGCCTGGTGTGGTAGAAACTCGCGGTCCCAACTGTTACTGTCATTTCGGACGCCTCCTTTTACTCGCCTTTTGCTCAAAAGCAAGTATAGGGGGTGTCCACTATGTTTCTGAACCTGGGCAGACAGCGGTGACATTTTTCCAGAGAATTCCTGTAGTATTGAACCAGGTAACACGGAGTGGAAAGACCAGTGGAGGTGGCGGCGTGGAAGAGCTG
>DATCGY010000080.1:0-14059 GCA_036508635.1 Candidatus Anoxymicrobiaceae bacterium | reverse complement strand
TATACGAAGGCGGGTCAATCGGGCCGGAGCCTTCCGTGCTGCCATGGTCCGTAGCAGACCCATTGACGTTCTACAGGGCCCCGGTCATCCTCTCGATGTCGTCCACGTTCGGGCACACGCGATGCGGATACGCTGATGTGGGCTTCCTGGGCGGGGCGCAGATAGACATGTACGGGAACATGAACGCCACGACCATCGGGCCGTACGACCACCCGACCGTCAGGCTGACGGGTTCGGGAGGCGCCAATGACATAGCGTCACTGTGCGACCGGCTCATCTTCATGGGCCTGCACCTGCCCGAGCGATTCCCGGAGAAGGTCGACTACATTACGTCACCAGGATTCATTGATGGGCCCGGCGCTCGCGAGCGCGAGGGCCTCATAGGCGGTGGGCCGTGGCGCGTGATCTCGCATCTGGGGCTCATGGGCTTTGACGAGGAGACGTGCAGGATGAAGCTTCTGTCGTATCATCCCGGGGTCAATCCCGAGATCATCCAGCAGTTCACCGGCTTCGAGCTCCTCGTCGCCGATGACGTCTACGAGACTCCCAAACCAACCGAAGAAGAGCTCTTCGCCCTCCGCAACGTCGTCGACCCCAACCAGTGCTTCTGCTTCTAACCGAAGCCTTACACCACCCACTTGAGCCGGGTCGCTCCAGACCCGGCTCTTCTTTTCTCCCCTCTCCCTCGAGGGGGGAGGGTTGGAGTTCGGGTGACATTAACGCCGGGGCCCCAATCCCATCTCGACCGATACCATGCGCCTCTTCCCCGCCTCTGTGCTACAGTTTTAGGCATGTCTGAGGAATTCAACCGCAAGGTCGCTGAAGCACTCGAGAGCAGCGAGAAGCTCGAGTCAATGCGGGCGGCCTTCCGCTCGGTAATCGAAAAACAGCAAGAGAATGAGAAGCGTTTTCCCGACCTCGATGAGCGCCGCCAGCGCCTGAGACGGGTCCGCGAGGAATGCGTCGGCAACGCCGGACTCCTCGACGAAGCAATCGCCAACCTCGAGACGAACCGTTTTCGCGTCTTGCGTGCGAAGGACGCTGCTGAAGCCGTGAGAATGGTCGTCGATGAGATGGGTGACGAGCGCTTGCTCGTCAAGTCGAAAACAAACCTATCCAAGGAGATCGGCCTGGCGGCCGGGCTCGAGGCAGCGGGCATCGAGCTGGTCGATACGGATATCGGCGACCGCATCATCCAGCTTTCAGGAGAGCCGACGGCCCACCCGACGTGCCCGTGCGCCCAGCTCGACCGCTATGACATCGCGCGAGTCCTGTCCGAACACCTGGGGCGGGAACTCGATACCGACCCCAACGCGCTCATCCGCGAGATCCGCGACGAGCTGGTCCCGCTTATCGAACGAGCGCGCGTCGGGCTGACCGGTGCTAACGCGATTACCGCGGCGGAAGGCGCCGTCGTGCTCATTCACAATGAGGGCAACCTCGACCTGGTCAGCCAGAGGCCCGGCAAGCTCATCATCCTCGCCACGCCGGAAAAGCTGTACCCGAACATCGAGGAAGCCGTCAATATGGCCAAACTCGAGACTTACTACGCGACCGGGCAACCGGTCACGTCTTTCATGCGGGTCATCGGGGGCCCGAGCAAGACCGCCGATATCGAGAAAGAGCTCTTCTACGGGATCCACGGTCCGAGCGAAGTTGTCGTCATCCTCGTGGACAACGGGCGCGGTGAACTGCTCGCCGATGAGCGGATGCGCGAAGCCCTCATGTGCATCGGATGCGGCGCGTGCCTGCTCCGCTGCCCCGTGTACGATGTTGTCGGCCCGATGTACGGGTCGCCGGGTCATCTCGGAGGCGTCGGTGTGTGTGCGGACTCGTGCATACCCACACCAGTCACGGACCCGGCTCAAACAATCAAGCTCGCTGCCTCCCTCGATGCAGGGCTCCCACTCTGCACCACCTGCGCGATCTGCACGGAGATTTGCCCGGTCTCCGTGGATGTCCCACGGCTGATCGAGGAGCTTCGGGCGCGGTCGACCGCGAGCGGCCTGCTTCCGCTCGAGGAACATTCCCCACTCATCTCGAGCATCCGAAACTATGCCAACCCGTGGATGCAACCACGAGCGCGCCGCGACAAGTGGGCAAAAGGTCTCGACCTTAAACGACGAGGCGAACCTCAAACAGGGCAAGCGGTGTTTTTCGCCGGTTGCTCTCTCTCCTATCTCGAGCCGGGAGTCCCCACGGCCGCCGTTCGGATGCTCAGGGCGGTGGGAATCGAGCCCCTGTACCTAGGCAATGATGAGCGCTGCTGTGGGAGCCCGCTGTTGAGACTGGGAGAAGTCGAGCTATACGAGCAACTGGCGCGGGAGAACGTCGAGCTCATGAAAGCGTCCGGCGCTCAGTCTGTTGTCGCATTGTGCCCGGGATGCCTGAAGGCGCTGCGCGAGTACCGCGAAAGATTCCCGGAGTTCGATCTTGACGTGCGGCATATCTCAGAGATACTTGCCGACGCCGTTGTTGACGGCAGGTTGAAGTTGAAAGCGCCCGGCGATCTAGCAGGGATGACCCTTACCTACCACGACCCATGTCATCTCGGACGCGGATGCGGCATCTTCGAAGAGCCCCGCAAGGTTCTCGGGGCAATCGAAGGGCTTCACGTTGTCGAGATGGAGCGCAACCGTCTCGCAGCCGCATGCTGCGGCTCAGGTGGCGGAGTCAAGACCGCCTTCTCCGAACTCTCCCGCGAGATCGGCCGCAAACGCGCCTCCATGGCCCGCGAAGTCGGCGCCGACGCCATCGTCACCATCTGCCCCTGGTGCGAACAAAACCTCTCCGACCACATCCCCACCCTCGACCTCATCTCCCTCGCCTCCGACTCCCTATAGTGGATTGGGGATTGGGGGTCAGGTCTTTTATTGTTTGCTTTTGCCCTCTGATCGAGTTAGCCATATTAGTAAACAATAAAAGACCTGACCCCCTTGTTTTTCAAGTGAGGAGGAGGGGTTGGCCGACGGGGCAGGAGTTGATGGTGGCGACGACGGGGCATTTGGCCTGGAAGAGGAAGAATATTTGGCGGCCGCAGTCTTCGAGGGTTTCCCAGTTGCCCTGGCCTTTTGAGATGACCAGGTCGGCGGTGCGAAAGACGTCCTGGAACTCCAGCGTCGACCGCTCGATGACCGTACCTGGCATCTCCGAGCCGCTGGAGATCACGGTGCAAAGCCGGTCGAGCCCCAGGTCGTGGGCTTCGGCCCTGGTCACATCGTTGATGATGGGCCCGGCCCGGACCGCGAGGATGACCTCGAGCTCGCGCCCTTCCTTGGCAGCGGTCTCGAGTATCGTCTCGATCAAGACCTGGTCAAAGACGATCTCGCCACAGTTGTCTGCGACGACCAGCGCTTGCTTCGCGTCAGCGAGCCGTTCCGCGAGTGCGGGATAGGCCTCCAGGCCCGCCTCACCGGCGACGGCGTCCGTTACGCTCGTCTCGAGGTCGAACGACTCGTGGGCGCCAGGGTCGACAACGTTGCCGGCGATGGCTAACCGCACCGCCATCAGCAGCGGGTCTTCAGCTGCGGCAACCGTCTCGCGAAGCCACGGCAGGAGAGCAACAACGACATCGTTCTGACGCTTCTTCTGCTCTTTGAACGGGTCTGGGTTCCCGGTGCGCTCTCGGATCATCCGGTAGAATATCTCGCCGCCCTCGGGAGGCGTCTGGTCCCGGCTCGCACTTGCCAGTATCCGCGCCGTCTCCACCATGCACTCGTGGAGGAACTCCTTGTTGTCGCTCGCCAGCTTTGCCGCCGACAGCGCCTGCCGCATCGCGCACAAGAAACATTCAGGTTGTATCTTCATATCTTCCGCCAATTCTTCCCTCCCCCTCGAGTGGGGAGGTTCTGGGTGGGGGTGGCGTTAATGCTCCCCCCGGAGGGTCAGGGTGGGGATGTAGTTGACGCCTCCCTCGAAGGAAGAAGGTCCGGGTGGGGGTGGCATCAACGGTCCGGTCAGCCTTGGAAGGCATCAGGGGCGCCTCGTACTACGGTACCCGGCACAAATCGGCTGGCAGCGGCAAGCATGGTTTCCATGTCCTCTTCGGTAAACGGGCGAAGGGAAGCGAACCTTGGATCCAGCGTGTCCCTGGGACTGAAGTGCTGGAGGACAAAACGTTCCTCCCCCTGGAGGAACTCGGCGATGCGTGCCACCTCCGCGGGTCCGTGCATCATGGGTACGACAGTGGTCCGGAATTCGTGTCCCAGCCTGGAAGCCCTGATCAGGTGGATACTGCTGAAGACCGCCTCGAGCATCTCCGGCCTGTCCACGCCGGTCGCCACCTTGTAAGGGCGGGGCTCGAGCGGAGCCTTGATATCCATCGAGACATAGTCGACGAGGCCGTCATCGATAACGCGCTGAAGCATGTCGGGAACCGACCCGTTGGTATCGAGCTTCACGCCCACACCCTCGGCCTTGAGTTCCGCGCACAGTTCCGGAAGGCCCTGGTGCAGGCACGGCTCCCCGCCGGTGATGCAGACGCCTTCCACCCAGCCTTCACGCTCGCGAAGATAATCTTTGACCTCGGCGAGCGGTACTGTCTCAAGCCTCTCGGGATGTAGAACGAGGTCGGGATTCTGACAGAACGGGCACCTGAAGTTACATCCGGGCAAGAAGATGGTGGAAGCAAGCATCCCTTCCCAATCGAGCATGGTGTTGGGGATGAAGCCTTTGATCTGCAGGTCAATCACACGCCGGCTGTCGCGTCTAGACGCTTCTTGATCTCCTCGGCGGGAGTCACACCGATCATTGTCTCGACCGGCTGCCCGGCGTTGAAGAGGATCATGGTCGGTATCGCCGTCACGTTGAACCTGCCGGCAATCGCCGGGTTGTCATCCACGTTGCACCGGGCGATGACGGCTTTGCCCTCGTACTCTTCAGAGAGGCTCTCAATGACGGGATGCATCATGCGACACGGTCCGCACCAGGGAGCCCAGAAATCGACGAGCGCCGGCTTTTCGGTCTTGAGCACCTCTGACTCGAAGTTGTCGTCGTTTACTTCCAGGACGTCTGCCATAGTTCCTCCTGTCACAACGCCCGACGGCCTCTTGACCGCGTGCCGCCCGCTCGGAACCAGTCTCGCTCGGGCTCATCTTATATCATCTTGACCGCGCCCTCGGTGCACGCTTTCTCGCAGTCTCCGCACTGTTTACACAGCTCGAGATCTATAAGCGGGAAGTCTTTCTGCCTACCCGGCTCCTCTTTGGATTCGGGCTGAGCCTGGAAAGCTTCCTTCTTGCAGTACCTGGCGGCCCGGCAGTCCATTTCCCTCGTGCACTTGTTCCGGTCCACCCAAGGAATCTTCAATAACAAACGCTGTTATCCTCCCATGCTCGCAATTAATCCAACCATCGTCTATTTCTAGCTCTTTAATCGGTTTTCCACCATGATCGATGCCAACCGGCATAAGCGGACTCAGACAACGCTCCCGGCACTATTTGTTGAGACCAAACGATACGTGACCGGCGCCACGGTTGTTCCAGTACATGGCCCGTTCGACCATGATAGGCAGGTTCGAATACACCTTGGTCGAGGTGTCGAGGTACGGCACCTGTGAGTTGACATGCACGGTCATACGGCTGTTGGCTGGCATGCTGAACCCGGTCGTAGGTATGAGTCCCTGTTCGGTCATGTAGTCGATTCCGATATTGCACTCGGTATCGTTCGGGTTCTGGATTAGCACCCATTCGTCGAAGCCCCAGTCGGTCGAGCCCTCGGCCAGGAAGCACTGCTGCCTGGGCTGCGGTACCCCGATCTCACAGTGCCCAGCTTTACCGGTGCCGTTATTCCAGTACATGGAGCGCTCGACCACTATGCCGGTGTTGGACTCAGCCTCGACGGAAACATCCTTGTTGGGCAGCGCGGCGTTGACGTGCACGGTCACGCGCGACTGCGCCGGCACGGTAACCGGAGCCTGGGACACGGGACCGGTCGGGGTCTGGTATGTGAGCTGGACTCTCGCCGCCGTGGTGTTCGGGTTTCCGAGCAGGACCCACTCGTCGAAGCCCCAGTCGGTCGATCCCTCGGCGAGGTACCAGTGCTGAGCCGGGGAGTTAGTCCCGATGGAGTCGTGCCCGCCGCGCATGCCGTCCCAGTACATCGAGCGCTCGGCTATCACACGCTGGTCGGCGACCACCTGGATCGACATGTCCCTGGCAGGGAGTTCGTCCGCGATATTGATTGAATAACGGCTGTTTCCGTCGATGGTGAACGGGTCCTTCGCGACCGCCCCGGACGGCGTCAGGTAAGTGACCTCGACGTACGCGGAGCGCGCATTGGGGTTTTGTATGAGCAGGAACGTGTTAAAGCCGTTGTTGGTACTGCCTTCCGCGAAGTACCAGTTGTAAGAGGGGGCTTGAACGCCGATCGAATCGGTTCCCTCGATTCGGTTGCCCCAGTACATGGAGCGCTCGCAGATTATGTCCTGGTCGGCCGTTACCCTGGCCGAGACGTCCGTCCCCGGAAGGACATCGTTAACCCTCATCGTCGCCCTGCTGGTGGGAGCAACCGTTACGGGGTACGGCCCGTGAGCCCCGTCCGGCGCCATCAGGGTGACGTTCACGTTGGCAGTAGCCGTCGTCGGGTTCTGGATCAGGATGAACGTCTCGAAGCCGTAGTTGGTCGAACCCTCGGCGAGATACCAGGTGTGATTGTTCGCGGCATCGACCGAGAAGCCGCCCTGCAGGGTCGCCGACCTCAGTGCTTTGTCCTCGATGACCACGTCCCAGAGCCCCGGCTGAGCGCCGCTCAGGTCCAGGTGGCACGACACCCTGGTCGTTCCCGCCTGTGAGACGCCAGTGCCCCCGACGCCGCTCTCTCCCGCGCGCTCCAGCGTGAGCTTGCTCGGGTTGTAGAAGTTGGTGCCCAGGGCTGTCACGGCCACGGACGAACCCGCCATCCCGTATTGCGGAGTCATACCGGTGAGCGCCGGTCCGGTAGAGCCCGGCTGAGTCATCCTCACCGCCTCGTATGCGTTGATGAGCCCCCACCCGGTCTGGACGTCCCACCCGGCACTCCCAAGATCATGACAGCTGAGACAGACCGCGCCGCGGACCTGGCTCGCGTTCCACGTGGGATGCACGGCCTTGACCAGCGCGCATGTCCCGGCGACGTGCGGAGACGCCATGGAGGTGCCGGAATACGGCTTCACCGCGAAGCCGCTCGATGGTTGGCCCTCGGTGGCGTACGTCTCCTGGTAGATGGGGAAGCCGGCGTCGCCCCCCGGTGCCATGACGTCGAGGGCGCTTCCGTAGTTGGAGTACCCCGCTCGGGCTTTGTTACGTCTCGTAGCCCCGACCGAGACGCACGAGGAGTATGCCGCTGGATAGTCGACGAAGCTCGTGTTGTTGTTGCCTGACGATGCACACACGACAACGCCTTTTCCGAATGCGTAGTCGCACGCGTCCTTGAGCGCTTCATTGGGCTCAGGTCCGGAAAGGCTCATGTTGGCAACTTCGGCGCCATGGTCCGCCGCGAACTCCAGGCCGGATATGATGTCGTCGTCCGAGCCGGACCCGTTGCTATCGAGGACCTTGATGGGCATGATTGTGCAGTCGAAAGCGATACCCGCGCACTTATTGGTATTGTTGGTCGTCTGCGCGACCGTGCCACATACGTGGGTGCCGTGGCCGTTGTCGTCGTCCGCGTACGGGTCTCCGTGGACGAAGTCGTATCCCCTCGTAAAGTGGGTGCCGGCCAGGTCGTCGGCCTGCTGATAACCTCCCCCGTTGCGGTAAGCGACCCCGGTGTCGATTATGGCGACCACCACCGACGGGTCGCCCCCGTAGTTGCCCGTGACCGAGTGGACCTGCTCCCAGGCGTCCGGCATGTCAATGCCCCCACCGGAGTACGGCTGCTTCATGTTCCACTGGTCGCCCGCGCTGTACCTCGGATCGTCGGGGTTGAACGCGTCGGTGTGCCTGATGTAGTTGGGCTCGGCGTAATCGACAAGCCCCGACTCGCGCAGAACTCTTATCGAGCTCTCGAGATGGGCAGTCGGTACTTCGAGCACCTCAGCCCCGGTGCCCCCGAGCACCCTGCTCGACGCCGCCCGCACGCGCTGCCTGAGCTCCCCGGCTCCGCCCGCCCCGGAACCACCTTTGAACTTTACGATGAGCTCACCCGGCACGTATTGGGCACCAGGCGGAATGACTTTCGACGAAACCTCGCCGCTGCGTTCCGGGGCGCCGGAACCACCACGGCGCGTCTGCCCCGACGCAAGCCCGGGCAATAAAGCTGCAAACGCAAACACAAGTAACGCTGAAAGGGCAACGACTTTCTTCAAAACTGTCCTCCGATATCCCAGGGGCTTCCCTCATATAAAGGATAACGGACAAACCTCGAAAATGGGTGACCAATGGGGGGGCCGGCTCTGTTTTTTCAAACCTGGCAGGAAGTGCGACAAACCGGGGGTCGGGTCGGGTTTGTCGCACACAATAGGAAAGGCGCCAACCTTACCGGCTGGCGCCCTCGCCCTCTTCGCCCTTAAACCTGTCTACCGGGCACAAAATTCTTAATGTGCAGCAGCGCGTGGAGCGCGTGGCGTGCTCCCTAAGTCACCGCGACCTCTCAATGCACCTGCGCTTTGCCCGGTCAGGTTTGCTTCGCCAATATTATTTTGCGCCGAACCGCCCACGTGGAAAAGAAAAACGCTGCAGACGCGCGCTACCCGGGAATAAACGATTGAATATCGGAACGAACGCAAGCCCGGAATGACCTGGGCCGGGGTCCAAACCCCGGCCCAGGTATTCTGAAGTGCTGCAAGCATTGAATGCGAATGGCGTCAGAAATGGAGGTGGAGTAACTCCTTGAAATCCGAAAGCCGGCGCTGGCTCACGTAGATCATCGTCCGGCTCTCATCACCGAGCTCCACAGCGTAGCGGCCCGGCGCCTCCTTCGTAACACCTACAACTTTTTTCAGATTCACGAGGTAGCTGCGATGAATGCGGAAGAACTCGTCCTGTTCAAGGACAGCTTCATGGAGCTCCTTCAGGCTGCAATCCGACAGGTACCTCGTTGTCTGCGTGTACACGTAAGTGTATTTGCCGGCGGCCTCGATAAAGAATATGTCGTCCCGCGGGACGAACGTCACCTTGTCGCCCGTTCGCACCGGAACGCTGTCCAGAACGCGCGAGCCGTTACCCGACCTCACCGATGACTTCTGCCGCGTCTCGAGCAGCCTGTCTATCCGCGCCATCAGCTCGAGAGCGTGGAAAGGCTTTACCAGGTAGTCGTCCGCACCACTTCTGAACCCGAGCACTTTCGACTCCTCGTCCTTGACGGCGGTAAGCAGTATCACGGGGAGCTCTTCTGTGCCGGGATTTTCGCGTATATCGCGCATAACCTCGAGGCCGGCCTTGCCGGGCATTTTGAGGTCGAGTATCACGAGGTCCGGTTTTGCGTCGTTTACGGCGTCAAGGCACCTGTCGCCGTCCTGCTCGGCAGTCACCTCGAACCCGCCGGCGCGGAGGAATGTGGTCAGCGCCGACCGCAGCCCCGGGTCGTCGTCGACGATCAGCACTTTCTTCTTGCCGTTGCTCTTTCCGTTGTTTCCGTTGTTGCCATTTTCCATTTCGACCGCCAAGTCAGTTACCCAGATTATCGACCTGCGAGAGCGGCTACTTGAGGCTCAGTACTAGACCTCAGAGGGTTTGCTTTCGATATCCCGGATGCAGAACTCGAAGCACGCACCGCAGTCGTTGTAAGCCCTGACAAAACCGTCATAGACCTTGACGATCTTCTCCACGGTAGCTAGTCCGATCCCGGCTCCCCCTGGATTTCCCCTGAAGAACGGCTTGAAGATTCTATTCATGTTCTCGGGTGGGATTCCCGAGCCGTTGTCTCTTATCACGTAACGATGGCCGGCGTCGGAACCCTCGCCGAGGTATGTTACCTCGACCATGGGCTTCTCGCTCTCGTTGTGTACCACCGCGTTGCCGATTAGGTTTGAAAATATCTGCGTGATCTGGACCCGGCTGCCCCGTATCATCCCCAGGTCATCGCTCAGGCGCAACACCACGCCCCTCCCCTCAATCTCTTTGGCGAGCTGCAGGCGTACGACGCCCACGACCTCGGCCACGTCTACGTCTTCGACCTCGAGCGGCACCTGCCCGCTCTCCGCAAGGACGAGCATGTCTTCGACCAGCGAACCAGCCTCGGCCGTGTAGTGGCTGATGATGCGTGCCATCTCATAGAGCGTCCCGTCGGGGTTCTGGTCGACCTCCTGGTTCTCGATGAGGACCCTCAGCGTGTCCGCCGCGAGCATGATCGCCGAGAGCGGCCCTTTGAGGTCGTGCGAGACGGTATGAGCATAGGCATCGAGCTCCCGGTTGACCTGTAGGAGGAGCTCCTCGGTGATTACCTTATCCGTGACGTCACGGCCGGTGAACTGGAACCCTATGTACACCTCGTTCTGATCGAAAACCGGCACGGCGTTCCACTCGACCGAACGCCAGCCCCTCGGGGTTGACTGGCGGTTAACAAAGCCTTTTATCATGCGTCCCGTACGCAGGGCGTACGACCAGGTATCGATGCTCAGATCCAGGTCCTCCTCATGGACGAACTCGCTCAGCTCTCGCCCCGCGAGCGCGTCGCGGCTCTTGCCCCAGAAGGCGCACGCTGCATCGCTGAGGTAGGCGAACCTCCCGTCGTAATCGACGCGCGCGATGATATCGCCCGTTAGCTCAACCACACCGGACGGCCGCTCGAACTCCTCGGCCTGGATCCCGCGGGGGATCCTCCGGCTCCAGCCGACCTCATGGCCTATGGCACAGATCCCAACGGGGAGTCCTTTGCCGTCGTGGATCATGACCGCGGTGAGCTCGTAGGGGATACGCCTGCCGTCGGAGGCCGTAACGTAGAGCCTCAGCACGGTTTTTTCTCCCTTTCCCGCACTCGTGACCTCCTGCAGCAGCCTCCGGGTCTCATCGCGCGAGAATACGTCGGCCGCGTCCATGCGATGGAGCTCGCGTTCGGCGAAGCCGGTGATATCTTTGAGCTTGGTGTTCCAGCTCATGAACCGGCCCTCGAGGTCGATCACGAAGAAGAGCTCGTCCAATGCGTTGACCGCGACCCCGGTGAACGCGTTTTCGCGGTCCAGCACCTCGCCGGCGCGTTTGAGCGCCGCCTTGGTGAGCGCGTCGCGGATAACGTCCGCAAGCGTCTTGGGAAGCGTGAAATCCTTTATTACATAACCCGAGGCGCCCATCTGGAACGAGCGCGCCGCCAGGTGGACATCGCCGTACGCCGTGACGATTATGACCGGTGGGTTGTCCTCCCCTTCAGCGATATCCTCGAGCAATACGAGCCCGGTCTCGTCAGGGAGCTTGTAATCAAGCGTAACGATGTCGAAGTCACCAGGGGATCGAGAGAGTCTTTTGCGTGCTGTGGCGCCATCGGCCGCCGTCTCCACTTCTACGACGAGCTCCTGTTCTTCGAGGAGACGTTTGTACAGAGCCGCAGCGCTGGGATCGTCGTCCACCACCAGGATCTTGATAGTATCATCAGGATTCAATACACCACACCCTCAACCGGAATCTCTGACCCAGATGCCCTCGCTCCTGCGTTTTCCCCAGAATACCAACCGTTGGAAGTGACAATGATACCACTCACCAGAAACCAAACACCAGTAATCCAACTTATGGGGGATGGGTGTTTCGGGGTGTTGCGGCAAGCAGGCTCGCCGCTTTGGGACGAACAGTTTGGGGTTGCTGCCGCGGGCCTGCTATTTCGAGATGCCTACCGAGTCGTGGCCCCAGGTCCGGTTGTTTCCGTACATGGAGCGCTCCGCGATCACGGGCTTGTCGGCGGTAACTCGAGTCGAAACTTGCCACTGGTTGGGGACAGTGTCTGCCACGAAGAACGTCTTGCGGGAGTTGGCGGGCAGCGTCAGCTTCGGTCCGGCAACGCTCCCACCGGGGGTCATGTAGGTCAGGGAGATCTTAACAGGTGTGTCGTTCGGGTTCTGCACCAGGACCCAGGTCTCGAAGCCCGCGCCGGTGCAACCCTCCGCCAGGTCCCAGCTTGAAGCGGGGCTGGTCACGCCCAGGGAGTTCGTCCCCTCGATCTTGTTGTTCCAGTAGACCGAGCGCTCAGCCACGACCGGCTGGTCACTCGTCACCTTTGTTGATACGCTCCAGGTGCCCGGCACCGTGTCCGCCGCGAAGAAGCTGCGCCTTGTACCGGCCTTCACTATCGTCGTCGGGCCTTTCACCTCGCCCTTGTCGGTCATGTAGGTAAGCGAGACGCGCGCATCTTTACTGCCGGGGTTCATGACCGGGATCCAGGTCTCGAAGCCGCCTGCAGTGCAACCCTCTGCCAGGTACCAGGTCTTCTCGCCGCCGGAAACCCCGACCGAGTCGTGCGCGCCCATCCTGCCGTTCCAGTAAACGGACCGCTCGGCGATGACCGGGTCATCGGAGGTTACCTGGGTCGCGACCTCGCCGGCGTTGTTCAAGGTATCCGCGATGTTGAACGACTGGCGCGAGTTCCCCGCCAGGGTCACGCTCGGGCCGTTCACCTTCCCAGTCGGGGTCATGTAAGTGAGCATCACTCGGGTCGAGGAGCTGTTGGGGTTCTGGACCAGGACCCAGCTTTCGAAGCCGCTGGCGGTGCTTCCTTCAGCAAGGTACCACACCGAGGACGGAGCCTCGACTCCCACCGAGTCGCTTCCCCACTTACGATTGTGACCGTACATGGAGCGCTCGGCGATGATGGGCTTGTCCGAGGTGACCCGCGTGGATACCTGCCACTGGCCCGGGAGCACGTCCGCCATGTTGAACGTCTGGCGGGAGTTCGCCGCGAGCTTTGTCCGCGGCCCCTGCACCGTACCCTGCGGGGTCATGTAGGTGATGTTGATATCCGCCGGGGTGGCATTCGGGTTCTGGACCAGGACCCAGGTCTCGAAACCACCGTTTGTGCAACCCTCGGCCAGGTACCATATGGAGTTGTAGACGCTGAACTGCACCTCATTGCTGACCATGCCGCCCTGGTAGACCTTCAGGGGACCCGAGGCCTGCCACTTGGGAGCGTCGAACACTATCTTGTTGTCGCTCCAGGAGACTACCGGTATGGTCGCGCCGCCCCACTTGAGCGTCCCGCCGGTGCCAAGCTTCACGCCACGAAGCGTAACCCTCTGTCCAGGCTTCGCCGCGCCGGGAGCCACGCCCGTCAGGCCGAGATCCGCGGTGAACTGCATGCCGTTGCTGGTCTCTCCGAGGTAGTTGGTCACCGTAACCTTGCAGTCGATGGCGCCCGCCGGGACCTTCGCGGAGATCGTGTCGTTGACCCAGCCGCTGATCGGCGCCGCCGTGCCCCCGAACTTGACGCTCGCAGCCCCGCGGGAAGTCCCGAAGTTATTGCCCTTGATGGTCACGGTCGCGCTCGCGGTTCCGTGGTTCGGGCTGAGCCTCGAGATCGTGGGACGGGCGCCGGTCTGGTCGGTCATCGTCCAGGCTTCCCAGACGTAGTCGGCAACGAACTGGTAGCTCAGGTAGGTGTACCCACCCGCGCCCCACTCGCTGCCCCAGGAGTTGACTATCTTGATTCCGCCCTTGCCCCCGCCGGCCGAGTCGTCGTACCCGACCGCACAGATGCCATGGTTTCCATAGAACTGCTCGTTTGAGGCCGGCACGCCGACCCAGTTGCCCTGGCAGAAGTAGAAGGCCTGGTAGACAGGAATGCCTAGGGCAACCGGGTCGCCTGCCGAAAGATGTGCCTTGATCTCATTGACGTCGTTGCCGCCCGCCCCGCGCCATATATACGAGTACTCCTTGGCTCGGAACGGCTTCGCAGCTTCCCTCTGCTGCGTGTTCGGCTGCGTCAGGTAGTCGTTCTGGTTGTATCCCATCGTGTTGAGGTCGACGTCGCCGGTGTCCTGCATGACCTGGAACGCCGAGGGGAACGACGAGCCCCTGTCCTTCCCAGCGTTTATCTGGTTGTAGATGAACGAGGGGCTGAACTGGTGGTCCGCCGTGGAGAGGCCCCAACCGTGGTCTTTCGCCTCCTGCAAGGTCTTATAGTAGTAGCTGCTGGCCCAGGCAACGCAGCTCGACTGCTTTCC
>DATCGY010000079.1:0-14544 GCA_036508635.1 Candidatus Anoxymicrobiaceae bacterium | reverse complement strand
AAATCAAAGTGTGGTCGCCATCCGGTGACACCGTGGGGCAAGCCGACGCTCGGCTACAGGACCCGCGACAAGAAAAAGCAATCGAGTAAGTACATCGTGAGGACGAGGAGACAGAAGTAAATGTCCCGTTCACTCAAGAAGGGCCCGTACGTCGACGAGAAGCTGTTGGCGCGAATCGTCGATCTCAACCGCCGAAACGAGAAAATGGTGCTCAAGACGTGGTCGCGCAGGAGCACGATCTTCCCGGAGATGGTGGGGCACACCATAGCCGTGCACGATGGCAAGAAACACGTGCCCGTGTACATAACGGAGAGCATGGTGGGCCACAAGCTCGGAGAGTTCTCGCCGACCCGCATCTTCAGGAGCCACGGGGGAAAGCTGGCCAAGGAGAAGCGGACGCGCATAAAGTAGCCCGGAAGGACTAACACGTGGAGACCAAAGCTAGCGCGAAGTACATAAGGATGAGCGCCCGCAAGGCGAGGCTTGTCGTAGACCTCGTTCGCGGCAAGGACGTGGCCGAGGCGCAGCAGATCCTCGATTACTCACCCAGGGCCGCGGCCAGGGAAGTCTCTAAGATTCTGAACTCGGCCATCGCTAACGCAGAGCACAACAATGGGCTCGATGCCGACGAGCTGTTCGTCTCAAAAGCATATTGCGACGAGGGGCCTACGCTCAAGCGATTTCGCCCGCGAGCGATGGGACGCGCCACGCGGATAAACAAGCGCACCTGTCACATCACGCTGGTGCTCGATGAGCGCGAGCCGCGCGCGGAGGGCAAGCGCAGGCGCTTGAGGCGCCGGGCGAAGCCCAAGGCCGCGGAGCCGGAAGTCATGGCGGAAGAGCTCGAAGAAGAAGAGATGCCCGAGGCCGAAGAGGCAGCCGAGCTCGAAGATAAGGCCACGGAGGAGACCGAGGCGACTGAAGAGCAGGAAGAGTCCGGGGAGGAAGCGGACGAAGAGGCCGCAGACGAGGCCGGGGCCGAAGAAGAGGATTCAGACGCTGACAAGCCCGACGAAGAAAAGTCGGAAAGCGAGGATTGACGTGGGCCAGAAAGTACACCCTTACGGCTTCAGGCTCGGGGTAATCAATAACTGGAAATCCCGTTGGATAGCCGACAAGGAATACCCGGACCTCGTCCAGGAAGACATACACATCCGGCGCTACCTGACGGACAGGCTGGCAAACGCCGCCCTGTCCAAGATCGAGATCGAGCGCAAAGCCAAGGAGCTCTCGGTGGACGTCCATACCGCTCGGCCCGGGATCGTCATCGGGCGAAAGGGCAGCGAAGTGGACAAGATCCGCGACGATCTCATCGCGATCTGCGGGCGCGACGTCTCTATTAACATCATCGAGGTGCCGGTGCCCGACCTGGACGCCACGCTTGTGGCCCGGAACATCGCCGAGCAGATATCCGGAAGAGTCTCCTTCCGAAGAGCGATGAAGAAGGCCGTCAGCAACACCATGAGGCTCGGAGCCCAGGGCATTAAGGTTCAATGCAGCGGACGGCTCGGAGGCGCGGAGATGGCCCGCCGCGAGTGGTACCGCGAAGGACGCGTTCCCCTGCATACGCTTCGCGCCGACGTCGACTACGGTTTCATAGAAGCCAAGACCACGTTTGGTCGCATAGGCGTCAAGGTCTGGATCTACAAGGGCGACATAACCGGGAAGCGGGCAGAGGAGCGGGCAATGCCCCCGTCACTAGGTTCCGCGCGGCCGGGCAAGCCGAGGCCGCCAAGGCCCGAGAGGCCGTCCAGGCCGCCGAGGCCAGTCGAGAAGGCGGCAAGGCCGCCACAAGCCAAAGCCGAGCCAAAGCAGGCAACTGAAGAAAAAGTTGAGTCCGGTTCTGAAGTCGAAGCCCAGCCGGCCGCCGACAACGCGGCACCCGCGAGCGTGACAGAGAGCGCACCGCCCGAGACGGCTGCTTCGACTGATACGACGGAGGAGAAGGAATAGATGCTCCAGCCTAAGAGACCACCGCACAGGAAGGTGCAGAGGGGCCGGCTGAAGGGCAAGGCTAAGGGAGGCACCAAGGTTAGCTTTGGTGATTACGGGCTACAGGCGCTGGAGCCTGCATGGGTTACCGCCCGCCAGATAGAGGCCGCCCGAGTTGCGATGACCCGCTACATCAAGAGAAGCGGAAAGGTGTGGATAAACATCTTCCCTCATAAGCCTATTTCCAAGAAGCCTGCGGAGACGCGCATGGGAAGCGGCAAGGGCAACCCCGAGTACTGGGTTGCGCCGGTGAAGCCGGGCAAGGTCATGTTCGAGCTCGCGGGAGTGAGCGAACCGGTGGCGCGGGAGGCTATCCGCCTCGCGGCACACAAGCTGCCCATGAAGTGCAGGTTCGTAATGAGGGAAGAGTAGCCACGTTACGGGGGTTTTAGATGCAGAAGGCAAGAGACCTCAGAATTTTAGACGAGGACGAGCTCGAGGGTAAGCTGCGCGAGCTGAAGGAGACGCTGTTCAACCTGCGCTTCCAGCACGCCACGGGCCAGCTCGATAATCCAATGAAGATCAAGGAGGCCCGCCAGGATATCGCGAGGGTCTGCACGGTCATGACCGAGAGGAAATACGCGATCCACGAGGAGGCGTTCGGTGCGCCCGAGTACGAGCTCGAGGAGCCCGAAGAGATAGCCGACACGGAGGCTGAGATCGAGGAGGATCTGGAAGCCGAGGCGGAGGAGCGCGTTGGAGTCGCGGTCGAGTCCGAGGAAGAACTGGAAGAAGAAGTTGAAGAAGAACTGAAGGACATTTAGGCGGTAGAAAATGGCGAAAAGGGCGTCTCGCAAGGTCAGGGTCGGAAAAGTCGTTTCGGACGGCATGGACAAGACCATCGTTGTAGCGGTGGAGACGCTTGTCCGGCACCCCCTCTACGGCAAGACCATAAAGAGGACCACGAAGCTGTACGCCCACGACGAAGAGAATCAGTGCGGAGTCGGCGATGTGGTAGAGGTCATGGAGACAAGGCCTCTGTCAAAGACGAAGCGCTGGCGACTGGTCTCTGTAGTCGAGAAGGCCAAATAGGCGTGGGAGACTTGCGATGATCCAGCAGGAGTCGAGGTTAAGGGTAGCTGACAATACCGGGGCCAGGGAAGTGCTATGCATCAAGGTTCTGGGCGGTTCGGGCCGTCGTTACGCGTCGATCGGCGATGTCATCGTCGGCACCGTCAAGGAAGCCATTCCGGGCTCGTCGGTGAAGAAAGGCGAAGTGGTCAAAGCCGTGGTCGTGAGGACCAAGAAAGAAAAAAGGCGTCCCGATGGCACCTACATCAAGTTCGATGAAAACGCGGTAGTCCTCATCGACAACCAGATGAACCCGAGGGGCACAAGGATCTTCGGGCCCGTGGCAAGGGAGCTCAGGCACAAGAACTTCATGAAGATAATCTCCCTTTCACCAGAGGTGCTTTAGGAGCTGAGCATAGATGAAGAAGCTTCATATACGAAAAGGCGACACCGTCCAGGTCACGAAGGGCAAAGACGCCGGTAAGCGTGGCAAGATCCTCAAGGTGGACCCGGTCAAAAAACGCATAGTCGTCGAGGGAGTCAATCGGGCCAAGAAGCACATGCGACCGAGCCAGGCCAACCCCCAGGGCGGGGTAGTCGACTGGGAGCTGTGGATGGACGCTTCGAACGTGATGCTGGTCTGCTCGGGATGCGAGCGGCCGACGAGGATCAACAGGCAGCGCTCTGGTGGAAAGTCATTCACCAGGATCTGCAAACGGTGCGAGCGGGAGTTCTGATGGCAGAGAGTCGGGAAGACAACGGGTACACACCTCGTCTCAAGGTTACATACGAGGAAGACATGGTGCCGGAGCTGATGGAGAGGTTCGCTTACAAGAACCGCTTCCAGGTGCCGCGCCTCGAGAAGGTCAGCGTCAACATGGGAGTCGGCGAGGGCACCACGAGCCCCAAAGCGGTCGACGCCGCGGCGGCGGACCTGGCGATCATCACCGGGCAGAAGCCGGTGATCATCAAGGCCAGGAGGTCGGTCGCCGGGTTCAGGCTCAGGGCTGGGATGACGGTCGGGTGCAAGGTGACGATACGCGGAGACAGGATGTTCGAGTTCATCGACCGCCTGCTTTCGATCGCCCTTCCGAGGGTTAGGGACTTCAGGGGATTGTCGCGCAAGTCGTTCGATGGCCACGGGAATTACAGCCTGGGCCTCGACGAGCAGCTGATTTTCCCTGAGATCGACTACGACAAGATAGACAAGGTCCGCGGCATGGACATAACCGTCGTGACATCGGCGAACACCGATGAAGAAGGCGAGGCCCTGCTCGAGGTGCTGGGCTTCCCGTTCAAGGCTTTGTAAGGCCTAGGAGGACCCTTTGGCAAAGAAGGCGCTGGTAATGAAGCAGCAGAGGCAGTCGAAGTATTCGACTCGCAACTATAACCGCTGCAAGCGTTGCGGACGGCCGCGAGGTTACTTCCGCAAGTTCCAGTTGTGCAGGATATGCCTCCGGGAGCTGGCTCACAGGGGCGAGCTGCCGGGCGTCACGAAGTCAAGCTGGTAGGGGAGGCAACTCGATGACAATGACCGATCCGATAGCGGATATGCTGACCCGCATCAGAAACGCGAGCAACGCCAAGAAAGACAGGGTGGAGATCCCCGCATCGAAGACAAAAGCGGACATCGCCCGGATACTCGACCGCGAGGGCTACATCAAGAAGTACGAGGTCGTCCGGAAGGAGAAGTTCGACGTAATAGTGGTCTACCTGAAATACCGCTCCGACCGGAGGGGCGTCATAACAGGAATCAAAAGGATAAGCACGCCCGGGCTCCGGGTATACGCGAGGAAAGACGGTATGCCTCGCGTTCTCGGCGGGTTGGGCATAGCCATACTCTCGACCTCCAAAGGCGTCATGACCGAGAAAGAGGCGGGCGCCAACAGAGTCGGGGGCGAAGTGATGTGCTACGTATGGTAGCGGCTGAGAGGAACGTCTGATGTCACGCATTGGAAAGATGCCGATCGACGTCCCGGCGAGCGCGACGGTTGTCATCGAGGACAACCTCGTCCGGGTCAAGGGCCCGAAGGGAGAGCTCGAGCAGGCCATTTCTGACCGGGTAACAGTGGTTCGCGAGGGTGACCAGGTGCTCGTCACCCGGCAGACCGACGAGCCCTACGACAGGTCGGTGCACGGGCTCTACCGAACGCTCATCGCCAACATGGTGAAAGGCGTGACGGAGGGCTACGAGAAGGTGCTCGAGATACAGGGCGTGGGCTACAGGGCCGCGCTGAAGGGCAACTCGATCGAGCTTCAGCTCGGATACTCAAACCCGCGCCTGGTCGATCCGCCACCGGGGATCGAGTTCGAGGTCCCGGTCCCGACCCGCATCATCATAAGGGGTTGCGACAAGCAGTCGGTGGGGCAGGTCGCGGCGGATATAAGGAGCCTGCGCAAGCCGGACCCGTATAAGGGCAAGGGCATAAGGTACCGGGACGAGCATGTCCGCAGGAAAGTCGGGAAGGCGATAAAGTGAGCAAGCTTGTAGTACGCAAGAGAGCCACGGGCAGGGACCGCAGACGGAAGACCGTCAGGAAGAAGATAAGTGGCACGACCGGGCGTCCCCGGCTCTCGGTGTTCCGTGCCAATGACGGCATGTCGTGCCAGGTCATAGACGACATCAACGGCGTGACCATCGCCGCCGCGTCCTCGCTCGAGAAGGAGTTCAAGGGTAGCGACAAGCGTACCAAGACCGACACCGCGAAGCTCCTCGGCGAGACGATCGCAAAGAGGGCATCGGAGAAGGGCGTCAAGAAGGTCGTTTTTGACCGAGGTGGCTATAAGTATCACGGGCGGGTCAAGGCACTGGCCGATTCCGCCCGAGAGAACGGGCTAGAATTCTAGGAGGTGGAATGGACCACGAAGAGGTCCAGGAAACAGTCGAACTCGAGGAGCAGGTAGTCCACATCAACAGGGTGGCCAAGGTCGTCAAGGGCGGCCGCCGTTTCTCGTTCACCGCGCTTGTCGTGGTCGGCGACGGCCAGGGGCACGTGGGTGTCGGCTACGGCAAGGCGAGAGAAGTTCCACTCGCCATCGAAAAGGGCGCCCAGAAGGCCCGGAAGAGCATGTTCAAGGTTGCGATGGCCGGTGGCACTATCACCCACCAGGTTACTGGCAAGTTCGGCGCGGCTCGAGTGCTGCTCAAGCCGGCTTCCCCCGGCACGGGGGTCATCGCCGGCGGGGCCGTCAGGCCTGTGGTGGAACTCGCGGGCATAAAGGATATCCTCACCAAGAGCCTCGGGTCGGATAACCCTCTGAACGTTATCAAGGCAACGGTTGACGGGCTTCAGACACTGAGGAGCCCGCGCGAGGTCGCGCGCATGCGTGGCAAGAGCGTCGAGGAAATCAGGGGGAGGCGTCCAGATGAGCTCCAGGCTTAAGGTCACCCTCAGAAAAGGCCTCGTCGGCCGTCCCGCCGATCAGCGAGGGACTGTCAAGGCGCTCGGCCTGAAGAGGATCGGGCACACAGTGGAGAAAGAGGACCGCCCCGAGATCAGGGGGATGATCTTCAAAGTGAAGCACCTCGTCGAGGTCGAGGAAATACCGGCCGGCGATAAGCAGCGCAAGGGCGCTAAGGACCAGGGATAGCAGCAAATGGAAGAACACGACCCAATCCGCCTGCACAATCTAAAGCCTGCTCCGGGCTCGAGAAAAGACCGCAAACGAGTCGGCCGCGGCGACAGCTCCGGCCACGGTCAGACCTCGGGGCGCGGCCATAAAGGGCAGAACGCACGCTCTGGTTCTCATAGAAAACCGGGGTTTGAGGGTGGGCAGATGCCCCTCATGCGCAGGGTGCCCAAGCTCGGAGGTTTCACCCCGAGGAACCGCAAAGTGTACGCGGTTGTAAACGTGTGTGACCTCGAGCGCTTCGAAAAAGGGCAGGTCGTCGATCCGGCGTCACTGGCGCAGGCAGGCCTCATCAGGAAAGAGCGCGAGAGCGTGAAGATACTTGGCGACGGAGATCTCAACACGAGCCTCACCGTCCGGGCGCACGCGTTCACGAAGTCAGCGCGCGAAAAGATCGAGGCGGCCGGGGGCACTGCAGAGGTGATATAGCTTGCGGATACTGTCCGGGTTCCGGGACGCTTTCAAGATCCCGGACTTGAGGAACAAGATCCTCTTCACCTTTCTGGTCCTCGCACTGTACCGGGTGGGCTGTTTCATCCCGGCCCCGGGGGTCAGCCTGGACAACCTGGCGAAGCAGTTTTCGAGCAGCGGTGCCGGCCTCCTCAAGTTCTTGAACCTGTTCACGGGTGGCGGGCTATCGCGAATGGCGATATTCGGGCTCGGCATAATGCCGTACATTACGGCCTCGATCATCATGGAGCTCCTGTCGGCGGTCATACCGAAGATCAAGGAGTGGCACGAAGAAGGAGAAGTCGGTCGCAAGAAGATCACGCAGATCACAAGGTATATGACCCTGGTGCTGGCCACCATGCAGTCCGCCGCTCTCATAGTGTCGTTCAGCACGGGCGACCAGACGAAGGCGATTCTGCCCAAGCTGACGTTCGCCAAGGCGTGCCTGATCACGTTGACGCTGGTCGCTGGAATGGCCCTACTGATGTGGTTCGGCGAGCTCATCACCGACCGCGGCGTAGGCAATGGCATGTCGATACTTATCTTCGCGAGCATCATCGCCGGGCTTCCGACCGAGATAAACTCCCTGGTCAAGACCGTCTATCAAAAGCAACCCGCCCTGCTGATACTGCTCGTCGTGGTGGCGTTGGGCATAATCGTCGGTGTTGTATATATCGAACAGGGGGAGCGGCGCATCCCCGTCCAGTACGCGAAACAGGTGCGCGGCCGCAAGATGTACTCCGGCGCGAGCACCTACATCCCGGTAAAGGTGAACACCTCAGGCGTCATCCCGATCATCTTCGCGTCGTCGGTCATCACGTTCCCTCTGATAATCTCGAATTTCTTTCCGTCTATGAAGGGTTTCGCGAACAAGTTTGCGCAGGGGTCGATCCTCTATTTCGTCATATACACGGGCTTGATAGTGTTCTTCGCGTATTTCTATACGGCGATCATATTCGACCCGTTCGAGCTCGCAGACAACCTGAAGAAGTACGGCGGGTTCATTCCCGGCATTCGGCCGGGAATGCCAACGACGAACTATATCGCCAAGGTAGTGAACCGCATCAACCTTCCCGGGTCGCTGTACCTGGCGGTGATCGCGTTGATTCCGGCGGTAATACTCGTGGAGTTCGGCACGAACCAGGTGCCGTTCGGCGGCGCGGCCATACTGATCATTGTCGGTGTCGCCCTCGAGACGATGAAACAGATCGAGTCGCAGATGCAAATGCGCCATTACGAAGGCTTCTTGAGCAAATAGGAGAACGAGGATGAACCTGGTGCTCTTGGGACCTCCCGGGGCGGGAAAAGGAACCCAGGCAGAGAAACTAATAACAGGGTACGGCCTGAGGCACGTCGCCACGGGCGACATGTTCAGGGCGGCCGTGTCGAACGGTACCCCGATGGGGCTCGAGGCAAAAAAATATATGGACGCCGGCAAGCTGGTCCCCGACGATGTGGTAGTAGGCATGGTCGAGGAGAGGCTGGCCCAGGATGATGTAGAAGACGGGTTCATGCTCGACGGGTTCCCGCGCAACACGCACCAGGCCGAGGCGCTCGATGCCTTCCTCGAGAAGAGCGGAAGGTCGATCGATCTGGTTCTCAACATCGCCGTCGACCCTGAGCTGCTGGTCAAGCGACTGACGGGGAGGCGCGTGTGCCGCGACTGTGGCGGGAATTACCACGTGCTGTTCAGCCCCTCGGAGGCCGGGGACAAGTGTGCGGCGTGTGGCGGCGAGCTGTACCTGCGTGACGATGACAACGAGCAGACCGTCCGTAGCAGGCTCGATGTCTACAGAAATCAGACCGAGCCCGTTGTCGGCTATTACAGGCCATTGGGAAAGCTCGGGGACATCGACGGCGCTTTGAAGCCGGACGAGGTCTTCGAGCAGATAGTCAAGGCGATCGGCGCGGCTGAGGAGTCAGAGAGCGCTTGATAATACTGAAGTCGTCGGAAGAGATCGAAAAGATGAGGCGGGCCGGCCGTCTTGTTGCACAGGTGCTCGATGCTGTATCGGCCATGGCCGATGTCGGGGTCACGACACTGCAACTCGATGAGGTGGCCGAGAAAATGATTCGAGCCGCAGGCGGGGTGCCCGCGTTTAAGGGCTACAAGCCTGAGTTCATCAAGTGTGGCCCGTTCCCGGCGACGCTGTGCACGTCCGTCAACTCTGAGGTCGTACACGGCATCCCGAGCGGCAGGACGCTAAGCGATGGCGACCTGCTGAGCATAGACACCGGCGTCGAGCTGGACGGCTACTTCGGAGACGCGGCCGTGTCCGTCGCAATAGGAACGGCGGCGCCCGAGGTACAGAAACTTGTGGATGTGACGAAGCACGCGCTCGAGGCCGGGATAGTCATGTGCAGGCCCGGAAACAGGCTGGGGGATGTCTCCCAGGCGGTGCAGGCGGTCGCCGAGGCCGAGGGCTTCAACGTGGTGCGCAGGTTCGTCGGGCACGGGATAGGCACCCGGATGCACGAGGACCCTCCGATACCGAACTACGGTGTGCGGGGCACGGGCCCGGCACTCAAGCCGGGGATGGTCTTCGCCCTGGAACCCATGGTCAACGTGGGTACCCACGAGGTGTCGGCATCCGCGGATTGCTGGCCTGTCAACACGAAGGACGGGAGACTGTCGGCGCACTTCGAGCATACGATAGCAGTGACGGAGGATGGCCCGGACGTGCTAACCGTCGCTACCGGCAGGGGTGCAGAGCTGGAAAAACCGGGCCGGCTGGGGTAAGATATTTTTTCGTGTGTCTTCAGAAGGGAAGCAAGCTGGTTTGGCACCTAAAGAAGAAGCCATAGAGGTAGAGGGCACCGTCTTGGAACCGCTGCCCAACGCGATGTTCAGGGTTGAGCTGGACAACGGTCACAAGGTGTTGGCGCACATATCCGGCAAGATGCGGATGCACTACATCCGGATATTGCCTGGCGACCGCGTTACGGTCGAGCTGTCGCCGTACGACCTGAGCCGTGGAAGGATAACGTACCGCTATAAGTGAGGTACTTGAGTTTAAGGAACGGAAATGAAAGTAAGGCCATCGGTAAAGAAGATGTGCGACAAGTGCAAGCTGATACGCAGGCACGGCAAAGTAATGGTGATCTGCAGCAACCCCCGCCACAAGCAGCGGCAGGGCAAGTAACACGGAGGCAGAAGCTTGGCTAGAATCGCGGGTATAGACCTTCCCAGGGAAAAGCAGGTCGAGATCGCCCTCACATATATCTATGGGGTCGGCCGCACCAGCGCGCGCAAGGCGTGCGTAGGAGCGAGCGTTGATCCCATCACCAAGGTGCGGGACCTGACAGACGAAGAGGTCGTGCGCCTGAGGGAGTTCATCGACGCCAACTTCCAGATCGAGGGAGATCTGCGCAGGGAGCGTTCGCAGAACATCAAGCGGCTAATGGAGATCGGCTGCTACCGCGGCCTGCGGCATCGCCGAGGGCTTCCCGTACGCGGGCAGCGCACTCACACCAACGCGCGGACGCGCAAAGGCCCGAGGCCGCAGGTGGGTATCAAGAAGAAGCAGCGGCAGCAGCAGGCCGGCCGTTAACAAGGTTTCTAAGGAGGAGCGAGAGTGCCCAGGCCAAGTAAAGGCAAGTCGAGAGGCCGTAAGAAAGTAAAGAAGAACGTGCCGAATGGTGTCGTTCATATCAAGGCAACGTTCAACAACACCATAATCAATATCACCGACCCCGAGGGCAACACGGTTGCCTGGGCGAGCGCTGGCACCATCGGGTTCAAGGGGTCCCGCAAGAGCACCCCATACGCCGCCCAGCAAGCCGCCGAATCCGCTGCCAAGCAGGCGACGGAACACGGCATGCGTAAGGTCGAGGTCAGGGTCAAGGGACCCGGGTCAGGCCGCGAGACGGCGATACGAACTCTGCAGGCGAACGGCCTTGAAGTAGGCTCTATCAAGGACGTCACGCCGGTCCCGCATAACGGGTGCCGGCCGAAGAAGAAAAGGAGAGTATAGGGCGGGTAGCCCGAGCGCTATTATGGCAAGATACACCGGATCAGTTTGCAAGCAGTGCCGCAGGGAGAGGACCAAGCTCTTTCTGAAAGGTGAACGGT
Source organism: Candidatus Anoxymicrobiaceae bacterium (assembly GCA_036508635.1). GTDB lineage: Bacteria > Actinomycetota > Geothermincolia > Fen-727 > Anoxymicrobiaceae > FEN-727. The sequence goes on along the minus strand of DATCGY010000079.1, from coordinate 3,389 downwards.
GCCTGACCGACAGGTGCTCTGTCGAGAGGCGCACGTACCCCCCGGGCGAGCACGGCAGGCGCCGCGTCAAAGAGACCGACTACCTGATGCAGCTCCGGGAGAAGCAAAAGGCGCGTCGCGTTTACGGCGTCCTGGAGAAGCAGTTCCGGGCGTACTACAGGCAAGCGATCCGCGAGAAGGGGCGCACGGGCGAAAACCTCATCCGCATACTTGAGAGCCGTCTGGATAACGTGGTCTACCGCGCGGGCTTTGCCGTCAGCCGCAAGCAGGCTAGGCAGCTGGTCGCGCACGGCCACATGACTGTGAACGGGCGTAAGGTGGACATCCCGTCGTACCAGGTAAAGCAGGGCGATACAATCTCGATAAAGCAAAAGAGCAAAGAGAGCCCCGTCTTCAAGGCGGCCCTGGAAAGCTTTCAGAGGGAACAGGTATCCTGGCTCGAAGTTGACCGCAAGAAACTGTCCGCGGTCGTTGTCGAGAGACCCATTGGCCAGAGCGTGGACGTCCCCATCAGGGACGAGATGATCGTAGAGCTATACTCGCGGTAAAAGCGGCATCAAGTTCGAAAAAAAGACAACGGAGGGTGGTCTTTTGCTAGGAATCCAGAAGCCCCAGATAAAGGTGCTCGACCTGAACGATACGGAAGGCGTTTTTGTTATCGAGCCACTCGAGCGCGGCCTCGGCCATACGCTCGGCAACTCGATGCGGCGCATTCTGCTCTCGTCCATCCCGGGCACAGCCGTGACATCCGTTAGGGTTGTCGGGGCACAGCACGAGTACTCCGCGATCGAGGGTGTTCGCGAGGACACCATCGAGATGCTTCTGAACGTCAAGGAGCTCGTGCTGCTCATGGACGGCGAAGAGCCGACCATGGTCAAGCTAAAGGTATCCAAGCCCGGAGAGGTCACGGCCGCGGATATCGAGGCTCCGTCCAACATCCAGGTCATCAACCCCGAGCATCATATCGCGACCCTGACCAAGAAGGGCAAGCTCGAGATCGAGATGGCAGTCGAGAAGGGGCGCGGCTACGCTTCTGCCGAGGAGAACGAGAGGGAAGGGGACCCCATCGGGGTCATCCCCGTAGATTCTGTTTTCACGCCCGTGACCAATGTGACCTTCAAGGTCGAGTACACTCGCGTTGGACAGCGTACCGACTTCGACAAGCTGACGCTCTTGGTCCACACCGACGGGAGCATCAAGCCCGACGAAGCTGTCAGCCATGGGGCACGGATATTGATAGAGCACATCAGCCTGCTCGCGAACCTGGCGGAGGAGGCCGGACTCATTGACGTTTTCGAGCCGACCGAGGCTGTCGCCGCTGCCGGCCTGGACACAAGCATCAGCGAGCTCGACCTGAACGTCAGGGCGTACAACTGTCTGCAGCGCGCCAAGATCGAGACGCTTGCGGATCTGGTCAGCCACCCCGAGGAAGAGCTGTTGGGCATAAGGAACCTAGGCGCGAAGACCGTCGAGCTCATCAAAGAGAAACTGCAGGCCAGGGGCCTGTCACTGAAATCACCGGAGTAGGGTTGGTGAATTAGATGCCAAGGCCGAAAAAAGGACCAAGACTGGGCGGAAGCGCATCGCACCAGAAAGCGATGCTCTCGAACCTCGCGCGCGAGGTCATCATACACGGGAGGATCACTACGACTGAGACCCGCGCCAAGATGGCGAAGCCGGTCGTCGAGCGGCTTGTCACCTACGGTAAGAAGGGCGACGTTGCAGCGCGCCGGGAGGCTCTCAAGGTCATCAACGACCGCGATGTCGTGCACCGCCTTTTCGCCGAGGTCGCCCCGCGATATCTCGACCGCAACGGCGGGTACACCCGCATCCTCAAACTCGGCCCACGCCAGGGTGACAACGCCCCCATGGTCATCCTCGAGCTCCTCTAGAGGGCTTGGGGTACCGCGCAAACGGGGGTCAAACACCAACTTGCGTGATTACTTCTTGAGCCGTGTCTCTCAAGGCCCGTACGCAGAGGTCAATTATCGCTTTCATCCATTGTGGCTCGAGTGTGAATTGGGAATTGACCGGTGGGTCGAGGGAACTTGTCAAATTATGCTTGCGCTAATATGATTTGTTGTCGGTGTTTTGGGAAGTGGCACGATCGATTCAAGGGGTGAACCGGCATGGCATTGTCTTATGAGTGGACTCCCGAGGAACAGAGGGAATACTCCCTGGCGAAGCTTTTCAAGTACATCAAAGATTACGTGTACCCGTATCATCCATACTACAGGAAGGTCTTCAAAGAGAATAATATCGATCCCGACAAGCTAAGATCATACGACGACCTGCGCCGGATCCCGATCACCACAAAAGAGGACACCGCCGCGGACCAGAAGGCATTCATCCTCCAGCCCAAACTGGAGGGCTCGACTTACGATATAGAGGAGCTGTCCCGCACCAAGGAGATCGGCTACGTCTGGAAGACACTGACCACCAAGTACCTGCGCGACGTCTACGGCCAACCGCGGTCTTTCATGGACAGGGTGAAGCAGACCGCAGCCGGTGAGTGGAACCCGATACACTTCCATATGAGCGGTGGAACCACCGGCCTCCCGAGCATGGCTACATACACATACCACGATATCAAGAACGTGATCCCGCATATCGCGTCGATGCTGTACCTGTTTGGCTGGGAGCCCACGATGAGGGGCTTCAACATGTTCCCGGCACTGCCGCACCTGGCGTATTTCCAGGTGTGCTTCGCGGAGTTCATGGTCGATAACGGCCTCAGCATGTTCCACACTTGTGGCGGCAAGGCTATCCCGACGGAGAAGCAGGTCGTCATAGCGGGCATGATGCCTTTCGACATGTACATCGCCATTCCGTCCTACATGACCTACTGGCTCAAGACCGCCGCACAGATGATCGAGATGGGCGTTCCGAAGCCCGACCCGGTCAAGTACGCGGTTATGGCCGCGGAGCCGCTTTCGGACGAGTACAGGGACAAGCTCAAGGAGCAGTTTGCCACGATCGGCTCCCCCGACGTCAAGATCATAGAGGGTTACGGGTCGACCGAGCTTCGCGCGGCGTTCTTCGAGTGCGGCGAAAAGACAAAGATGCACCTCAACCCCGAGTTCTACTTCTGGGAGGTCCTCGACCCGGAGACCAAGGAACCGGTCAAGAACTGGGGAGATCCGGGCGTGCTCTGCTTTAGCCACATCGACTGGCGTGGAACAGTGTTCTTGCGTTACTGGATGGGCGATCTGATCCAGGGAGGCGTAACCTGGGAGAAGTGCAAGCACTGCGGCCTGACACTTCCGATCCTAAGACCACCTATCGGGAGGGCGACAAGGGACTTCACCAAGATTAAGGGTGCCCGCGTGCCACTGATGAACTTCCAGAACGCAATACGGCGTGTGGACGGGGTCGACTCATTCCAGGTC
>DATCGY010000078.1:0-5615 GCA_036508635.1 Candidatus Anoxymicrobiaceae bacterium | reverse complement strand
TGGACAGGGTTACCAGGGTCGGCTTCGGCGTGACCGGAGTCGTAGTCGCGAAGGTGACGGGAGTAAAACCACACCCCAACGCCGACGCGCTGCGACTCGCCGTGGTCGACGACGGAACGGTGGTCCGCGAGGTGGTCTGCGGGGCGCCCAACCTTAACGAGGGCATGGTTTCCGCGCTCGCGGTTTCCGGAGCGACGCTTCCCGCGGTTTCCGCCAAACCGCTTCGCAAAGCCAGGATACGGGGGGTTGAAAGCGATGGGATGCTCGTAAGCGCGGCCGAGCTCGGTATCAGCGACGACCACAGCGGAATAATCCAGCTCGGGCCCGAAGTCAAGACGGGCCTGGACATCCACGACGTCCTGCCCCTCGAAGACGTCGTCCTGGACGTCGACATCACTCCGAATCGGCCTGACTGCATGTCGATGGTCGGCATGGCGCGCGAGGTCGCGGCGCTTACCGGAGGCCAGCTCCGGATGCCTGACTTCGCCGTAAGAGAAACGGGCGGACCGATCGAGGATCTGATAACGATACGAATCGAAGACATCGAGGGATGCCCGCGCTACACGGCGCGTGCCGTGACGGGGGTAAAGACAGCCCCATCCCCGCCCTGGATGCAGAGGCGGCTGGTTGCGGCCGGGCTGAGGCCTATCAACAACGTCGTCGACGTGACGAACTACGTCTTGCTCGAGCTGGGTCAACCCCTGCACGCCTTCGACATGGAGCTGTTGGGAGGGCGCACCATCATCGTCAGGAAAGCAGGGCGCGGCGAGGTCATGACAACGCTCGACGACGTCGAAAGGCAGCTCGACGACAGGTCGCTTGTGATCGCGGACGCAGAGCGTCCCGTCGCACTGGCCGGGATAATCGGTGGCGAGGACTCCGAGGTCCGCGACAACACTACGAATATACTGATCGAATCCGCGTATTTCGATCCGAAGTCCATACTCCTCACGAGCAAGAGGCTCGGCGTCCGGACAGAGGCGTCCGCCAGGTTCGAGCGCGGCACCGATCCGGATGGGACTCGCGCGGCGGCCGGCAGGGCGGCACTGCTGATGGCTTCGCTCGCCGGCGGTAGCACGGCCAGCGGCGTCATGGACGTGTACCCGTCCAGGGTCACACCGGTCACGATCCAGCTCAGACCGGCGCGGGTGAACAGGATCCTTGGATCTGATATCTCCAAGGTCGAAATGGTCGAGATCCTCGGACGCCTCGAGGCCACCACAGGCGAGGGAGACGTGCTGGATGTCACCGTTCCCTCATTCCGCCGTGACCTTGAGCGGGAGATAGACCTGATCGAAGAGATAGCGCGTGTCTACGGTTTTGACGGAATCCCCGGGGAGGTCCCCTCGGGTGCGGGCTTTGACGCCGGCCTCTCCGCGGAACAGCAACTTGACGAAAGGCTGACAGAGGCACTGATATCCAGGGGCATCTCGCAGGTAATCTCGTACAGTTTCATGCATCCGGGAGACCTCGACCTGTTGTGTATTCCGGACGATGACGAGTTGCGGAGGGTTGTAACGCTCATCAATCCTATTGCGGAGACCGGTGAAGTGATGCGAACGAACATGCTGCCGGGCCTTCTGAGGATTGCGGTCAGCAATGCCAACAAGGGAAACCGCGACCTGGCGCTCTTCGAGAGAGGCCGTGTGTTCATGGTCGGGAAGCCGGACGAGCTGCCGGAAGAGAGAGAGGTTGTCGGCATCGTGATGTGCGGACAGCGTCAGGTGAAAGATTGGCTTGCGGAATCGCGCGAAGTTGATTTCTTCGACTTGAAGGGCGCGATCGAGGACACTTGCGCGGAGATGGGCGTACCCGCGGAGTTCTCGTCTCTTGAGCTGCCTTTTCTCGCGCCCGGCCGTTGCGCGAACGTCGTCGTGGGGGGAGAGCCGGCGGGCTTTATGGGGCAACTGCATCCCTCGGTGGCCGAAGCGTTCGGCCTCGAACAGGACGCCTACGTGGCCGAGTTTTCAGCTACCGCGGTGACCCGGGGCGCGGCGCTCGAAAGAAGTTACACCCCCGTGGGACGCTTTCCAAACGTCAAGGTCGACATTGCCGCGATCGTCGACGCGAACACCGAAGCCGGGCTTGTCGAAGAGGAGATTCTTGCCAGCGGGGGAGAGTTGCTGCGATCGGTGAGGTTGTTCGACGTCTACAGCGGACAACAGATCCCTGACGGGAAGAAGAGCCTCGCGTACGCGCTGGAGTTCGGCTCCGCGTCGGGGACGCTTACCGATGAGCTTGCACACGCAGAGATGGATCGCGTGATAGATGCGCTCAAGTCGAGGTTCGAAGCCTCGATCCGGGGGCGCGACGTGGTCGAAGGGGAGGGCCGTTGAAGATTGGTGTAATGGGGGGTACGTTCGACCCCATTCACATCGGTCACCTGGTCACTGCTGAAGAGGCGCGCGCCCAGTTCGAGCTGGAAACAGTGGTTTTCGTCCCGTCCGCAAGGCCTCCTCACAAGGTTACGATCCCGCATGCCCCGGCGTTGGACCGCCTGCGTATGGCTGAGCTGGCGGTCGAAGGCAACACGGCGCTGAACGTATCCGACCTGGAGGTAAAGCGTGATGGCCTTTCGTACACGATAGATACTCTCCGCGCCCTGCACGGGGTATACGGCTCGGGTACTGAGCTATATTTCATCACGGGCGCTGACGCGATACTCGAGATACTCACGTGGAAAGACCCCGAGGAGCTTCTGACCGAGAGTAAGTTTATCGCCGCCACGAGGCCCGGATACGCGCTCGGGGAAATTGAGGGGGCGATGCCCGAGTTCAACAGCGCGGGACAGAAAGCCCGCAACCTGGTCTTTTCCATGGAGATACCGGCGCTCGCCGTCTCCTCGACGGATATCAGGGAGAGGGTAATTAAGGGACGTCCGTTCAGGTACCTGGTACCCGATGCCGTCTGGGGATATATCATCGACAAACGGCTCTATATTCAAAGGTAAAATGTCGAGACGTGCTGTACATTATACATGGGGAGAAGGGGAGAAAGCGGCATGGGGCGACGCCGCCGGGGCGGAGCCTCATCGCTAAGGAGAAAAGTGCAGGAAGACTCAGGGTACCGTACTCGGAAGAGAATCGACCAGCAGAAGAAACATAAGAGATGGTGGCGGTGGCTCATTGCGCTGGTGGCGGTCATCGTCATTTTTGTGATACTCGGCGCGGTGGTCAAGGTCTATCCGTTCGACACCGGGTGGAACAAGACCTACAAGGGGCTCACGTGGCTGGGGAGAGAGATAAAATCCGCCTGGCCGTTCAAATCGAAGCACAGGGTGCCAGATTCAAAGTGGCTCCCGGAGGGCAAGAAGACCGCAAACTACCTCTTCGCCCTGACAAAACAGATAAATGACACCACCGTGCTTACAACGGTCGTCCTTGCCTCATACGATTCCACTACCGGGTCCGGGAACCTGATCTATTTCCCGAACGACCTTCTCGTTAACGTGCCTGGTGCGGGTATGGACCAGTTGAACAACCTCGTCAATCTCGACGAGGGTCGGATCAGCAAGACGCTTGTCACGATAGAGAACCTCCTCGGCATAGAGATCGACCACTACGTTCTCGGCACGGAGAGAGATCTCCGCATCGTCTTCGACCAGATGTCGCCAACATGGCCTCTCGAAGTGCCCGCAAAAGTCTCGTTCAAGGACCCGAGTACCGGCACCCAGGTGACACTGAACACCGGAAAACAGCAGGTGTCGAGCAGCGTCGCAACGTCATACCTGACGTATGCGCCGCCTGGAAAAGAAGTTGAGCTGTGCAAGCGGCAGGAGGACTTCGCGCCAGTGTTCCTCGGCAGGTCCAAAGCGATGTTCGACGATATATCCAAGCTGACCGCAAAGAACGCGGATCTCTTTGACACCGACGCGTCGGACGAGGAGCTATCGGGCATCTGGCAGACGTATGCTCTTCTGGGAGGCAAACTCGAGCAGGGCATCCTTCCGGTTAAAGAGTTCAAGTACGAGAACACCGTCGTCCACAGGACCGACCAGGATGCGCTCCCGGCATTTGTGAAGAAGTACGTAAAATCCGCTTCGACGAAGACAAAGACGAAGCGGTTCAAAGTTGAGATACTCAACGGCAACGGTGTACCCGGGATCGGGCAGGCTGTCACATCCAAGCTCGACATGGCCAAATTTCAGATCGTGAACAGTGCGAACGCGGACAACTTCGATCACCAGGATACCGTTATCCTGGTCTACGACCAGGACCCCGATACCGTTCATGCCGCCGAGATAGTACGTTACGAGATGGAGGTCGGGCGCATCGAATTCAGAGACAAGACGCAGGATATAGCAGATATTTCGGTAATAGTGGGCAAGGACTTCAAGCAGAAGTAGACTTGAAAAGCGGAAGTGCACCCGGCCTCGGGCCGGATGCTCGAGAGACTCGATAACGGAAGGTGATGTCGGCTGAATACAGAGGAACTGGCGATAGAGGCCGCTCGAGCGGCAGACGACAAGAAAGCCGAGGACGTGCAGATCCTGGATATGCGCGACGCGCTCGGCATAACCGACTTTTTCGTGAACGCGTCTGGCCGCAACGAGCGGCACGTGAGACGTATCCGGGAGGCCATCGAAGAGCGGATGAGGGAGTTCGGAGCCAAACCGGCAAGACGTGCCGGGGAACGCTTTGCCCACTGGATACTGATCGATTACCTCGATTTTGTGGTACACGTCTTTCTTTCCGAGGAGAGGTCATTTTACGATCTGGAGCGCTTGTGGAAAGACGTCCCGGTTATCGAATGGCGCGAAGAAGCTGAAGCGAATACGACCTCTGACGCTACGTAGCGTACTTGAGCACCCCGCTCGTTACCGCTATCATTAGCCACGAATTGTATGTTCTCGGGGCTGTAGCTCAGGGGGAGAGCGCCTCCTTGGCAGGGAGGAAGTCGAGGGTTCAAATCCCTCCAGCTCCACCAATTCCCCCATCGTGAAAGAAACTCTGAATTGAGCATTCGTGACGATGGGGACCCCAACCACGAAAAACCGAGGTAGCACTCTTGTTTAACCTTGGGGAGGGATTTGAACCCAGGGGGGTCTATGTCCTTTTCTGGGGGGAAGGTCCCCCCAGAAATCCAGGGAGGGGGTGACAGGAAAACCGCAGGTTTGCCGCCATCAGGGGGACAGCGTCCCCCTATGGGAAGCGAGCGAGCGCATCACCCCAAATCAGAACCTGTACCGACAGCGACGAGTGAGCGACGGGTTCTAATCCCTTGCTACACATTGACGTGTCAGGTAACCAAGACTCCTTATTCAATTACACAAAACAAGGTTTGCGTCGTCGAAACAGTTAAATCAAGCAGCACCCGACCTCACCTGATAACACTGTTTCAATACTGTTTCTGTTACGTGCAATTAACAACTCTGAAATCGGCTCGAAACATAGCCTCGCTACTATCGATGTAACGGTAAGCATCGATATACGGAGGAAAAGATGGCCGGTTCAGTGTTTCCGATTTCGGCGCGGGACAGAAAAATAAGAGCATACCGGCTGATGATGGCCCTGGTTATAGTGGCCGTCGTAATCTGCTGCTTCGGCTCGCTCGCGGTGGCGGGGGATCCAACAGGGACGAGTACCGGCGGTAAGACCGACGTGGCGGTCCCACAG
>DATCGY010000077.1:0-8644 GCA_036508635.1 Candidatus Anoxymicrobiaceae bacterium | reverse complement strand
CCTGTTTCTGCGCTCCTAGTCCGTCGATCTCAAAAGTGACTTCATCGCCGGGTTTCAGGAAGCAGTCTTCTCCCCAGAAAGCGGCGTTGCCCGGAGCTGAACCCATTGCGATGATATCACCTGGATATAGAGTCTAAGGGGTAAGCAAAGAAGCCCTCGCATGAGGGCTCCTTTTATTGCGTTATACGATGTGCGGTACTCTTACCGGACTTTTGGACAGTGCTGGCCAGCCCGTCCCTTTCCCCATGTACCGCGAGCCTCACCAGCTCTTATCTGGTTTTCGAGCTCCTGAGCCCGAAGCGATCAATCCTCGGAATCGCCGCCGAACATGGGAGGACGATAGGTCGCCATCCTCAGCTTGGATACCGCCGCGCCCGCACTGCGAGTGAAGACGTTCGGGTTGATGCACTCAACATAGCGCGGCAGAAGCCGCTCGTTCTTGTTGATGACGTCCGCAACCTTCTGGGGGTCGAGATACTTCATCATCTCGCCGGCGAACGCAAGGCCTTCACTCATGGAATCGGCCATGACTTTTGCGTCGAGGTAGGTCACAACCTTACCCATCATGTCGGCGTTCTCGTTGATAGCTTCGGCTAGAGCACGAGGGTCCATACCCTCCATAACCCCGGAAATCAACTCCTTGTTGCTTCCCATCTTTCCACCGAGTTTACCCAGGGTCCTCATAAGTGACAATTCAACAACCCCCTTCCGATCGGAACCGCTCCCGCGCAGCTTTCAGACTGCTGCTGCGCCGATTGACTATAACCTATCAGAACTGGTGGGTCAAACCTCAATTCTGTTTTTGTTTTCTTAGTCAAAATCGTTGCTTCCGGCAGCGGTTTCCAAACGACCGCGAACGCGCTCGAAGAGCTCCCGGGTGGAGTTTTCCACACTGGGGCAAAGACATCCGGGCGCCATTCAAGTGGCGAAACGGCCTCTCCTCGGGATTATTGGGTGTTCCAGGGTGAGCTCAGCGGCACTGAACTCTGAGGCGCCTGCTGACCCCACGGCTTGACCTGCTGACCAGGACCGCCGTTCATCGGGCCTTCTCGAGGGCCGCCCGGTCCCTGGCCCCTGGGCATCTCCCGGTAGCCGTATCCACGTTCGCATCTCCCGCGCGAATGTCCTGTGCCACAAGCCAGTGTCGCCGAGAGGGCGATAACGGCCACCAGGAGCAGGATAACTGCGCACGACAGGATCACGACGGCGATCTCACGCCAGTCTCGCCGGGCCCTGACCGTTGGGGGGGCACCAGCGGCCGCCGGTGCGGCAGGCGGCAACTCGACCGTCCGGGCAGCATCGGTTTGTGGGGTGGGTGCCTCCGGCGGGGTTTCCGATCCCATTTCCTCGGGTTTTTTCTCGTCCATTCATATTCCTCCTCGATACGGAATATCCGGTAGGACCATTAAACAACTACATGCGCGTTTGACGGTATGACCGGCGACAACGTTCTGCTTTCCGCCGAGGTCAGGCAGGCCCGAAATACGGGTAACCCGTGCGTCGTCAGGTACGGCGACAGGTACTTGCTCTACTTCAGCGCGGGCATAGTGTTCCTGTCCGACCTGGGCTTTTGCGAGCCGCGCTTTATCGGGGTCGCGGAATCCTCGTCGATCGCCGGTCCGTACACCAAGCGGAAAGAGCCTATCGTCGTGCCCGCGGATTCCGACCCGTATCGCAACAGGGGTGCGGGGGCAATGACGGTGACGACCTGTCCCCTCTGAACATCAGGCCGACGAGTCCGAAAGCCAGGGGCGCCACCCCGAGTTCCGTCGACTTACCCTTCGTCGCGAAAACCAGTATGAGGACAAACGCGGCCAGGAGCGCGAGTATCAATATGAGTACGAGGATAGCCCTCGGGGTGAATATCTTCTGCTGCTCGGGAATCTTCTTTGGTACGGTCAGGGGTGCCTGGTCGTACGGGATCGGCTCGGGGATCTTCATCCACGAGATGTCTTTTCCGCAATTGACGCACACCATCGCGTCCGGCTCGTTGCGCGTACCGCAGTTCGGGCAGAACTTGCGGGGCACACGCGTCTTCCGGTAGAGCTGTTTCTGCTCTTCAGTAAGGTTCTCGTCGCCCTCTGCCATTTCTCACTCCTCGGATTCGCATCGCACTTGTGCTTGTTCCAGACCTGATCCGCTGCCCGTTATTTGACCCCGATCAAACCCAGACAGGTGGCCCACGCCTCATCCCCCGCTAACCGGGCTCATAAAGTAATGAGAGCAGAGTGGGGGGTCAGCCCATGACGATGCGGACTGTGTGGACGGCGCCGTCGTTGAAGGGTTTTATGACGTTACCCTCGATGGTTTCGCCGTCTACTATGACGTGGCGGACTCCCTTGCTGATTCCCTTGGGCTTGTCGATCTCGATTTCGTAGATTGCGCCGCGGAACCAGCGGCGTGCGGTTATAGCTTCCCAGTCGGTTGGCAGGCAGGGGTCGGCGAGCAGGCCCTCGTAAGTGGGTCTGATGCCGATTATGTATCCCCAGAACACGTGCCACTGCCACGCCGCCCCTCCGGTGAACCAGGAGTGAGAACCCTCGCCGAAGTACTCGGATTCCGGGCCGATGATGTATTCAGCGTACACGTACGGCTCGGACTGGTAGAGGTCTCCGTCCTCGTGCTCGCGGATGAGCGGCAGGACCGACCGGTACGACTGGAGAGCCGTGTCCCCGTCCCCCACAAGCGCCCACGCCATCGTCGCCCACGCGGTCGCGTGCAGGAATATCGCGGCGTTCTCCTTGGTGCCGATGGCGAATCTCGTGATGATCCCGATGGAGGGGTCGGGCTCTTGCCAGCCCGGAAGGAAGAGAGCGCAGCCTTTTTCGGTCAGCAGCTTTTCGCGCGCGGATGCCATCCCTTTCGCGGTGCGCTCCGGATCGAGCCCCGCGATCGCCGCCCAGCTCTGCGAGTTGACGAATATCTCGGCGACGGGATTGCCTTTACCCCCGAGAATCTCTCCCTCGTCGTTTGTGCCCCTTGTGTACCACTCGCCGCCCCAGGTGTACTCCTCCAATGCCTCCCTGAGAGATTCCCCGACGGAGGCGACGCTCTTGACCCCGGGCATGCCGTCGACCAGGGAGGCCAGCTCGAGGTACTCGTTGCACAGGTAGAGCAGTTGCTCGCTTGCCATCACCGATTCGCCTCTGCCCTGCCTGCCGGCGTAATTGATCGCGTCGTTCCAGTCGCCCTTCTCTATGTGGATCAGGTTCCTCGAGCTGCGGCGCTGCCAGACGTTCTCAATGATGCGATAGATGAGCTCGGCGAGCGTCATCTCGACACCGTCGTTCGTGGTCACGATCTCTTCGACCTGGTCGAGGTTTCCGCTCTCCTTCAGATAGAAGAAGATCGAAATGGGCAGCCACATCGCCACGTCTATGTTGCCGGCTATCCCCGAGGGAAGCGCGATGTCCCGGATGTAACCCTGGTCCACGCTTCCGTCCGAGCGTACGAGGCTGATGTGTTGTACGATCCGCTCCCAGGCGTCGTCGAGGAACCTGGGCAGCGCGCCCAGGATACACTGGGCCGTGTCGCGGTAACCCCAGGTCTCATTTCCGCTGCAGATGAAGTACGATCCGTCCGAGCGGTACCACCAGAAGCAGATCCTCGACTGGTACTTGTTCCATATGTTGACGAACTGGTTGATCTTGTGATCAGACGTGAAGACCGTATCGCCGTACGCAATGTCGAGCCAGTACTGATTGCACTCCTCAAATCGTCGCTCGCACACCTCCGGGCGGATGTGGTACTCGATCATGTCAAAATCCTCTTCGCGCTGAATAACGCCCATGGAGATGATAATGCGCTCTTCCTCGCCCGGGTCGAGCTCTACCGTGTACTTGTGCGCGAAGACCGCCGGACGGCCGTCGTTCTCCCTGTTGCTCAGCTTTCCCTCGACAACCGCGCGCGGGCGGGCTGTCCCTTCGCCCGGGCCGATGAACTCCTCCCGCAGGGTCTCAAACGACTCGGGCTTGCGCGTGCTCGCGAAGAACACCTTGATGGGCCACGCCCTGTTGGGCGCGTATGCCTCGCGGTTCCAGTACGTCTTTTCCCCCACGAGCAGTTCGCCCTGTTGATAGACCCTGTTGAAGAGGATGTTGGAATAGTACGAGATTATATTGGGCATGTGCTGCCCCAGCAACAGCTCGACGAACGGATAGACCTCGAACGTCTTTCGCCGCTGTGAGTCGTTGGTGAAGTGCAGGATCCAGTATTCGATGTCGGCGTCTAGTGGCACGAGAAACGAGAGCCAGGCCGTCAGCCCGTTGTGTTGTGCTTCAAGCCGCTGGTACCCGAGGCCGACCCGGCAGAGCCATGAAGAGAGGTCCGTTCTTGTCGGGAGCCAGTTCGGCGTCCAGATCTCGTCGCCTTCCTTGATGTAGACAAACCTGCCCGGGCCGTTGTCGAGGGCGGGAGCCCAGAGGTTTATCCCGTAAGCCGGTGGCTGTTTCCAGAACGAGTATCCACCACCGGTATGGGTTATGAAAGAACAGTAGGTACCGTTCGTCAGATAGTTTATGTAGGGGTACTTAAGCCTTGGGTTCGTGATTATGTACTCGAGGCCGTCCTCGCTAAAGTAGCCACTCTTCCTGGGACCCTTGTGTTCTGGCACGCGCGCCCTCCGCTTGATCCGGCGGCCAGTTCCCGGCCCGCCTGTATTCGGCTAACCGCTACATATTCTTTATCGAACCGGCGCGTTTTACCTCCCGGTACGAGCCTTTTGCCGGGAGTTCTCTCACTTCCCAGCCGTCACATCGCTACCTGCGCCGGCCGGTTCCAGGTGAAGCGCGGTTTGGATTCGTAACAATGCTATGAGCCAGTGGATGGTCGCCTCGGCGCTTCGATTGGGATTGACCTCACCGAGTAGGAGGCCGTCGGAGCAACTGAACGATGCGAAATCGTACAGGGGCTGATCGAGCGCGTTGCGCCCCAGGAACCACTCGAACGCCGCCCTCGCCATCTCGAGCCACTGCTCGTCGCGCTCTATCAGGTACGCATCGACGCACGCCGAGGTAATGGACTCAGCCTCGATCGGGAGCTGCACGAACTTCGCTCTCTCACCACCCCTGCGGTGCCAGCCCTGGTCTCCGACGAGGTCGAAGATGCCGTCGCGGTAGCTCTCACGGACCAGGAACCCGAGGCTCTCGAGGCCCGCCGAACGGTACTGCTCCAGTCCTGTCTCCCGGTACGCGAGAAGAAGCGCTCGAGGCAAGGTGCCGTTCGCATAGGACAGGGTCTCCTCGAACCATTCCCAACCGGGCGAGGAGCGTTTCTCGTATGCCGCGTTAAGCTTACTCGCTTCACGCTCGAGGACGCCAGCGACGATGCTGGCGCCGGGAAGCCGGGTCAGATAGTGATAGCAGCCGCATATCGTATATGCGGTCGCCCGGAGCGAGGTCAGCTCCAGGTTCTGTAAGGCGTCGTCGAACATCGCCTTTGCGAATGATGCCAGTCCCTCGTCCGACTCGAGCGCGACGGTCACGCCCAGGCCTTCCAGCGCTTTGCCCTGGCACTCCTCCGAGCCCGTGTCATCGGCGAACGACTTGTCGTAGCCAAGCGCGTTATGGAAGTGGCCGTCGGGGCGCTGCATGAAGCTGAGAAGACCTATGTTTGTCCTGGCCAGATCCAGGCTCAGGGGATCGTCGGTCAGCACGTGGGCAAGGACCGCGGCTTCCAGGGCCAGCGCGTTGTCCTCCGTCGTGTAACCACTGCCCCGGTCGGGGATATCGAAATGAGATCTGTGGATCACGCCGGTGGAGTCTGTCAGGCGCACCAGATAGTCGAGCTTCGGTCTCGGCAGGTCCCGAAGCATGACGGGCTGCCGGTGCATCTCCCTCACGGGCGCGACCTTCCTTCCGGCGAGCACCCTCTTGAAGAGGTCGACGTATTGCCTGGAGACTTCCTCCCATATCATCTTGCGGCCGAACTCGTATGCGATTTCGCGCATCCCTCTCATCTTTTCCGGGTTCGAGAGCAAGTCGATCGTCTCCCGTGACATGGCCTCCGGATCTCTGATGGGGACCAGAACACCGCGTCCGTGGTCGAGCAGTTCCCGGGCGTAGAAATACGGGGTGGAGACCACCGGCTTCCCAAGACCGATCGCGTATGCGAGAGTGCCCGATACGATCTGGTTCATGTCGAGGTAAGGCGTCACGTAAATGTCGCAACTCGCCAGGAACGAGGTCAACTCCTCGAGGGTGACGAACCGGTCGTAGAATATAACGTTGTCCTCGACTCCCAGTTCGCGGGCGGTCCGCTTCAGGAAGAACCGGTACTTTTCTCCTTCGCGCCGCTTGAGTGGAGGGTGCGTCGCTCCAAGGACCACGTACACCGCCTCCGGGAAGCGCTCAACGACAGCCGGCATGGCCTGGATCATGTATTCGATGCCCTTGCGAGAATGCAGTAGCCCGAAGGTGAGTATCACTGTCTTGCCCTGCAGACCCCATCGGCCCTTGTAGTCGTCAGGGTCCTCGAACGGCATGTCCGGCACCCCATGGTGGATCAGGGACATCTTGTCGCGGGGCACCCCATACACGTCTTCGAGTATCTCGACGGACTTCTCGCTCATGACGATGACCGCGTCCGAGAGCTCGGCGACCTCGACCATGGCGCGCCTGCGCTCGGGAGTCGGGTCGGGGAGGACCGTGTGAGCTGTTGTCACCACCGGCTTCTTCAGATCTCGCATCAGGTCGGTGAGGTAAATACCCATCGGACCCCCGAATATCCCGAATTCATGCTGGACGCATACGAGATCCACTCCCGAGAGATTTACGTAATCCGCGGCGCGTGGGTAATCACGGGGGTTGTTGGCCTGCACCTCGAAGCGGACCATTGGCGGGTAATCGTACCCTTCCGGCCGGTCGTTCATCGCCACGACAAAAACGTCCGAACGCGGGCCGAGCGTACGCGAAAGCCACGTCGCGACATCAGTCGTGAAAGTGGCCAGCCCGCACTGTCTCGGCACGTAATTGCCGATGACGGCAACGTTCATCTCTTCCCTGGTGTATCGAGGTCGACCTGCATAATCCATGGCTACCATCCCATCCTGTCTCAGGGGTGCAGGGTCTTATACTTCTATGTGCTTCCTTTGAAGCCTTCGCGATGCCAGGGGTCAACCCGGGTTTTTCAATGATTTCGTGTGCTAGACTAATGCGGCGCCATCTGGGGCGCCCCGGGCAAAGGACTTGAGATGACGACGATAAGGCTCGAGAGGCCGATTCGGATAGAGAACGGAGACGGTCCGCCGCGCTACCCCGTCAAGGAGGCCCTCGCCCGCGTCCGGGACCGCATCTACAGGGGTGACAGGTGCGAGTGCGCATGCTGTGGCCGATCGTTCAAGCTGTTCCTCTACAGCAACTACATGGCCGCGCTCTGCCCGTACTGCCTTTCGGTGGAACGTTACAGGCTGCTGTGCAAGTACCTCAGGGAAAAGACCGATTTCGGCTCGTATCCGATGCGGGTACTCGACATTGCCCCGATGTGGTGCTTTCAGGAATTCTGCCGCTCCTTCGAGAACGTCGAATACGTGTCAATAGATATCGAGTCGCGCCTCGCCATGCGCCACATGGATATTCGCGACCTCGAGTTCAAGGACGACCACTTCGACCGCATTATCTGCTACCACGTTCTCGAGCACATCGATGACGATCGCAAGGCTATGGACGAGCTCTACAGGGTTCTCAAACCCGGCGGGCAAGCGATCATCCAGGTGCCCATCTTCACCGAGACCACCATCGAGCGAGACGAGCTGTCGGAAGCCGAGGCGGAAGACCTGTTGAAGTACGATTGCCACCTGAGGTCCTACGGCAGGGATTTCGACGGGATCCTTGCCGTTTCAGGCTTCGACGTCGAGGTCGACGATTTCGCCAGGAAGTTCAGCGTCGAGGAGCTGAAACGATTCGGCCTCGACTGCACCGAGGATCTCTACGTCTGCGCCAAATAACCTCCGAAACAAACCGGCGCGTGTTGCCGGCTAGACATATAGACCCGGAATAATTGATGCTATAATCTAGTCGAAACCGGTTCCAAAAGCGTGAATGGAACGTTTTACCTCTGGACGTTGTCTTAATCGACGCAGGTCCTGGTAGAGCAACTACCTCAGTAGAGGTGACTCGATGAAACCGCAAGACATAACTACCGCGATCAAGAAGCGCTGGTGGATCATCGTCGCGCTGACCCTCGTGGCCGCGCTTACGGCGACCCTCATGGCGCACTTCAAGCAGCCGGTCTACAAGGTCGAGGTCAAGATGGCCGCTGTGGCGCCGACGAACCCGTCCACGGGCGGCGTGGACGCCACGGTCCAGCTCTCTTACCAGATGCAGATGGCCAGCATAGCAGACGCCGCCGAGAGCATCGATATCGCCAACGGGGTCAAGAAGCGCATCAAGATCGATGTCCCGGCGGAAGATCTCGTGGCAAAGGTCTCGGGGCCTGAATCAATTACTGCTTAGACGCCAAATGATATCAGAGCGTTGCATTTACTCACAGGCCCGGCGCCACGAACGGGTTCATGGCGCTACCAGCACTTGCTCCTTATCCTTTCCTACTATAACGTGTAAAAGTGGAGGTGGTAACTGTGCAGGACTCAGATATGGCCAATATCGACGGGGTCAAGATCAAAGAGCTGGTGAAGCATTGCGACGAG
>DATCGY010000076.1:0-5313 GCA_036508635.1 Candidatus Anoxymicrobiaceae bacterium | reverse complement strand
CCGTTCAGGGACAAGCTTTTCCTCATCGACGACGCTTCCCCTGACGACACCTACGAGTTGGTCAAGGCCTCGGGGGTCGAGATAATCCGCAACCCCGAGAACACCAACAAGCCCGGCGCGATCTTCTATGGAGTCCAGCACCTGCCGCCGGAGGTGGAGACGGTGCTGGTGATGGACCCCGACGTCCTGCTTCCCGACCGCCTCTCGGTCGAGCGCATGCTCTACGACTTTCAGCGCAGCGGCGCGGGAGGCGCAGCGGTGAACGTCCTGCCCGAGCGCCCGAAGAAGCATCCACGGGCGTTGCTCTTCCAGTGCCAGGCGATAGAGTACGAGCTCGCCATGTACTGCGGACGGGACATCCCTCACAACTTCGTGTTCGTCTCGGGCGCCTTCGGCATCTACAACCGCCAGGCGCATGAGGCCGGGCTCGCGCGCAGCAGCAGGAGCGTCTACGCCGAGGACTTCGAGACGTCCATCATGATAATGGAGGACGGTTGGAGGACGTACTTCGACAACAGGGTGCTGGTACGCACCGATGTTCCCGACAGCCTCTACAAGTTCACCATGCAACGTATGGGGTGGTATTTCGGTCTGATCAAGGTGGCGCTGGCATCGGCCATCAAGATAAGGAAGTGCAAGGACCCCTTCCTGCGCTACCAGTTCTATTTCTACAACCTCGGCCTCACCGTGTTTTTCCACCCTTTCCGCGTGGCGGCGATGCTCACGCTACTGATGTCGATATTCGGGTACGCCTTCGGGTGGATCAGCCCCGCGATAGCGAGGTACCAGGTGCTTCCCATCTACCTCATCGTGTTCGTGATGCTCTTCTACCAGTTCCTCGCGCTCGACGCCTTTGTCGGCTCCTTGACGCTCGATGGCAGGGACTTCGGCGTCGTGCTCTTCTACCCGCTGTTCATGATCTACCAGGTGTTCATTCCCATAACGATTGGGTATCTTAATTACATCACTTGGATGTTAATAGGACGAAAGGTGATAAAGGATCCCTATGGCCCAAAGAAAAAACAACGAAAGCCTTAAAGACCACGAAGAGTACTGGGACCACCGGGCGAAGACCTTCGGTGAGAAGTCCCAGGGGTTTCCGGCCGTGTGCAGCTACGGCATGCCGGACATCTACAACGAGCACATCCATCGGCTGCAGCGCAACGTACTGCTTGCCAACCTGGACGTCTCCAGGGACATGAAGGTCCTCGACGCGGGGTGCGGCGTCGGAAGGTGGACGATCATGTTCGCCGAGCGTGGGGCTCGAGTGACCGGCGTGGACATCTCCGACGAGATGCTCAAGGTCGCGCGCAAGAGAGCGGACGAAGCCGGCGTCTCGGACCGGGTCACGTTCAAGCACATGCCGCTGCACGAGCTGGCCGAGGAGGAGGGCGCTTACGACATGGCGGTGTGCGTCACCGTGCTCCAGCACGTCTGCGAGCAGGAGGATTGGGAGAAGAGTGTCACCAACATCCTCGACGCGGTCAAGGTGGGCGGTCGGACCGCGCTGCTGGAGGTGGCTCCGACGCCCGAGAGCCTGGTCAAGATACCGAGCAGGACATATTTCTACCCGCGCTCGAGAGAACAGTTCGTCGCACTGGCGAACGCCCGGGGCGCGGAGCTCGTCCTAGAGAAGGGAATGGACCTGCTTCCGTTCAAGTACAACACGATGCAGATGGCCCACGAGGGCTGGCCCAAGAGCATGATCTTCTCTGGCGCCGTTCAACTGGGCGGCGCCCTGGACCCGCCGCTGGCACGGACCCGGTGGGGGACAAAGCGGAGCTGGCACAGGCTGATGGTGTTCGAGAGGAAGGCCTGAGCCGCGGAGCACTAGCAGGGTGGGTAGCCCTGGATGACGCAGGTGGATCAATGGACGGCACTGGTATAGAGACGTGGA
Source organism: Candidatus Anoxymicrobiaceae bacterium (assembly GCA_036508635.1). Lineage (GTDB taxonomy): Bacteria > Actinomycetota > Geothermincolia > Fen-727 > Anoxymicrobiaceae > FEN-727. The sequence goes on along the minus strand of DATCGY010000076.1, from coordinate 3,416 downwards.
AAAAGTCAAAGAGAGTCCTGCTGGTCGCGGCCTGGGGCAAAGGCCGTGAGCGGAGGGATTACCTCCATCCGCCGCTGGGCCTCTACCGGCTGAAGCACGCTCTCGACAGGGCCGGCATCGCGTCCGAGGTGTTCGACCCCAACCTCAGCGCGGACACGCACGCCGATTTCCTCGCCGCGGTCCGCCACGCGCGAGCGGATATGGTGGGCTTCAGCAGCAACCACTATTCGCTGCCGTTCGACCTTTCGCTGGCGCACTACCTCTACAGGAACATCGGACCTCACGTCCGCATAGTCGCGGGCGGGATCGGCGTGACAGAGAGCCACGAGCTGGCGCTCCGATACGCGCCGCCGGGCCTGGTTGTGGTGAGGGGAGAGGGGGACCTGGTCCTTCCCGCGCTGTGCGCGGCCACCGACCCCGGCTCCGTCGCCGGCCTGGCGTGGGCCCAGGATGGCAGGATAGTCACCAGCGAGCCCCAGGCGCCGCTCTCCCGCGGCCAATTCGTGGAGGCTATCACAGGGATGGACTGGGAGGCCATCCCGTTCGAGGACTACTGGAAGATCATCCTCCGCTATCACGACCCGTCGATGCTCATCGAACAGAACGTCAACACCATACGCATCATCGTGAGCAGCTACTGCCCCAGGGGTTGCAAGTTCTGTTCATCGACGAACATCTACAGGCTTGCCGGGTTCGAGGGGAACCAGGCAGTCTTCAGGCTGACCCCGTCCGAGACGCTGGGCATCATCAAGCGCCTGATCTGGGCGCACCCGGACGTGATGAACTTCTTCTTCCACGACGACGACTTCCTCTGGTCGGCTCCCTGGGTCAAGGAGCTCTGCGCTCTCATAGCCGACTGCCGACGGGAAGGGTCGATCCCCGACTACGTCACTTTCATGGCCCAGGGGTCGGTGAGGAACATCCCGCAGGTGGCGCCGGAACTTGCCAGCGCGAACTTCAAGCTGATAGGGCTGGGGGTGGAGTCGTTCTCCCCCAAAGTCCTGCGCGAGTTCAGCAAGCCGCAGCGGCCTAGGCATATCCACGACGCCGTCGATGCTCTGCTGGCGAGCGACATCACCCCGTACGTGAACCTCATACTCTCGTCTCCGGACTCGACAACGGATGACCTGATAATCACCCTGCGCGAGTCGATCAAGCTGCTGAGGAAGGGCGCATCGGTGGCGGCGTCCGTCTATACGCTTGCCTTCCCGGGGGCTGAGATTACGGCCGGAGCGGACGAGGACAGGCTGGTCACGTACGAGGAGTTCCCGATCGAAGGCACCGATCTCAACATCAGGATGACCGACAAGATTCTTCCGAGGGACACCCTCCTGCGAGCGGTGCTTGAGCGCTCCGAGGCCATCCTCCAGGACCTGGACAGGGAGTTCTTCTCGGGGGAGGGGGCGTTCCGCTCGATGCTGGCGCCGCTGACCTTCCACGCCATAGCGAGGTCGCTCGAGGAGAGCGGCGTCACCGTGCCCGATGACATACTGACCGCGATGCGCGAGTACACCACCACGCCGAGCGGCCCGGTGCTTCCCTGACCCGGAAGACCCGCGTGAAACCCGCGAGGACGTTGCAGGATGCAATATAGAGTGTCACTCGTAGATCTTGACAAGAGGTACGGCGACGCCGAGACCGTGGGAGTCCTCGACGTCGACGGCGAGAAGCACCGCGCGGTCTTCGCCGACCTGGACCCCGATCTGTCGCGAGACCTCGAGGAGTTCGCGGGGGCGCTGGAGACGGAGGGAGTGGTCCTGCTGGCGGAGTCGATGTCCGACGGCCGCGGCCACGGCCCTTTCGACATGTGGGTCACCCCGCCGACGCAGATAGAGAACCTGGACGCCATGGTGTTCCCCGACATGATGCACGCGGTCTTCGACTACAAGGTCGGCGGCAAGTACGTGCGACTCACGCCGGTCTACACGCGAGGGTCGCCGAGATTCTAAGTTGCAAAGGGGTCAGGCACTTCTGCAACTATCCGGCTATACATCCTCTTTATTAAGCTGCCGCGCCACCCACCAGAGGTAAGAACCCGCCATCAGGTTGAATATCGGGGCGAAGACAAGCCCGAACTTGCCGAACAGCCCGAAGCCTTCGCCCGTCGCGAGCCACACGGGGTCGGCGGGCACCTCCTGCAGGCGAAGGATCGCGACTGCGCGAAGCGCCGTCGGGTTCTCGGTCTTGAGGGCCGCCCAGAACTGGACCGGCACGAAGAACGCCCATATGGAGCCGGCCCTGCGCAACAGCGGCGCGCCTTCCTCCCCACCCTCCGGCGCGAAGCCCTTCATTACAGCCTTAGGCGCGATGAGCGATAGCCCACCCAGAAGAATGTCGAAGCCGACGAGGCTCCAGCAGATAAGTTTGGCGATCAGCACCTTGGGATTGATTCCTTCAGCTTCCATCACAACCCCCTTCTCACCGGACGCGCCGGTGTTGCCTTCGAAAAAGCGCCCTTGCATAATCTCACAGGTGACCGCACCGGCTCCATCCCGGAGGTATAGAGCAAGCCGCTTTCAAGATCAAAAGAAACAGACCGGTGTGATTCGTGTTACCGTGTAGGCTGGATGGCCTGTCGAAGGCCGGTGGTGGAGAGTGAACAAGGAGGAAAGCAATGGCGAAGGCGAAGATGGGGCCCCAGATGAAGGGCACCGCGGACGCGATCACGATGGCACTCGATCAGACTGTCAAGAAAATCCTCGAATCGATGGGCCTGGCGACCAGGGAAGACATAGCGGGCCTGGAGAAGAGAGTCGTGAAGCTGGAAATCCGGGCCGCCAAGGCGCCCGCAAAGAAAAAAGCCGCTGCCAGGAAACCGGCCAAGAAGGCCGCGGCCAAGAAGCGCGCCAAGAAGTCCTGACACAAAGAAGTAGAAAGAGGGGACAGGTACTTTTCGGCAGTTTTTTCTACTTTGGGCGCCCCAGAATGCTTGAAGTAGAAAATATCATCGAAAACTACCTGTCCCCTCTTCTTGGTTCTAGCTGACCTTGCCTGCCAGGCCGAACTTCAGCTTGAGAGCGTCCAGGTCACGGGGGTCGATCTGTATGGCGGTGCCCACGCACTCCATCGCTTCGTTGTAGCGCTCGAGCTCCATCAGGCATACCGCTTTGTGGTACCAGGCTTTACCGTTCTTGGCGTCTTCCTCGATCGCTTTGTCGAAGGCCTCTATGGCTTCCTCGAATTTCGCGTCGCTCTGGAGTGAAACGCCCTGGTCGAAGGAACCTGCCGCGTCCGTCATCTCATCCCCCTTTGTCCGGTGTCACCAGCCGCCTGCGTCCATCCCCGTTTACCGGGTGAGTGGATTATAAACGACGTTCGCCTTTGACCGGAAGGCCTGCCTCCTCGAGGCCGCTTACCTTGGAGATACTGACTCGATCCGGCGGGTCCGCACAGGCGGGGGAGAGTAGCCGAACGAC
>DATCGY010000075.1:0-11728 GCA_036508635.1 Candidatus Anoxymicrobiaceae bacterium | reverse complement strand
GTCGACCTCTCTGATAGCGTTGCCAGGGAGAAAGCCAGGCGGGATGGGGTCTTCGAGCAGCAGTGCGCGCTCTACGTTCGATTCTGCGCCGAAAGAGTCGCCGAGATGATCGCCGCCTCATAGAGCAGGATGGAGATCCTATACTGCCCAGGCCGGGTCTCGAGGCCTGGCTCGTTACTGCTGTTGAGATAAACGGGATTTTGGGCCGGTTTCTTTGACGAAGAAGATGACGGCAAAGAGAGCGAGCGCGCCAAGGGCAGCGAGGAACCTCCGCGATCGCGCTCACCCCCGAGCGTCCCCGGATCGACGCAGGCTCAGAACGAAGGCCCGGTCGTATAGAGGCAGAGGATGCCGTCCTGGCGGTTCATCTCGGCCTTTGCAGGCTCTCCGTTCAGGATTCCCATCATCAATCGTAGTACTTCACGGCCGACTTCGTCGATACCCCTTTCGAGCACGGTTCCGGCGTCTACGTCCATATCGTCCTCCATCGATGCGAAGAGCTTCGAGGTGCTGGCGACCTTGATGACCGGAGCAATCGGAAAGCCGATAGGATTCCCGCGCCCCGTTGTGAAGATGACGACCTGCGCTCCGGCCGCTACGACTCCCGCCATCGACTCGACGTCGTACCCCGGCGCGTCCATGAGGACAAGTCCTTTCCCGGTCGGGGGCTCCGCGTAGTCGACGACCTGGGTGATGGGTGAGCCGCCTCCCTTCGTGATGCAGCCGAGAGATTTCTCCTGGATGGAGCTCATGCCACCATCCATGTTGCCGGGTGCTATCACCATTGACGCCAGTGGGCCGAGGATGTCCCGCGTCCTCTTCTCGGCGCGTGCCACCATATCGCGGATGCGCTCCGCTACTTCCGGGCTGACCGCTCGACGCTCGAGGACGTGGCTCGTTCCTATCATCTCAGTATTCTCGGTGAGTATCACGGTACCGCCATCGGCGACGACGAGGTCGGACAAGACCCCGACCGCGGGATTTGCCGTGATGCCGGAAAATGCATCGGAGCCTCCGCACTCGAGCCCCACGATGAGCCGGTCGATGCCGACCGCGGTCCGGCTCTCTTCTGCCGCGTCCGCCAGGAGTTTGCGTACGATACCGGCGCCCTTTTCAGCCGACCTGCGCGAGCCGCCTTCCGCCTGGATGTCGATATACTCGACTCGTCTGCCCGTTCTCAAGACCTCCCCCGCGAGCAGCTCCGCCTTGATGACCTCGCAACCGAGACCGACAACTAGCGCGGCGCTGACGTTCGGGTGACGCGCGAGGTTCGAGAGTGTTCGGAAGTGCAACTCCAGGTCGCGGCCGGCCCTGCTGCACCCGTGGCCGTGATAAAGGGGTACGGCCTGGGGGACCTGCCGGACGATCTCGGCTGCAACACCGTTAGCGCACGCAACCGATGGAATGACGACTACGTGATTTCGAACGCCCACGGTGCCGTCCGGCCTCTCGAAACCGTTGAACCCGCTCAACTGTTCACCTCGACCGGTCCCATGTTCTGAGTGTGGACCCACCCACCTTCCGGAACGTGCGTGGAAGCAAGCCCGATCGTCTCGCCGTACTTGACCACCGGGTGGCCCTCGGGTATCTCTTCGAGCGCGATCTTGTGTCCGTACGGGATGTCGTCTGCTGCCTTTAGAACGCCCCTACCCGGCACCTCGACCTCTGTTCCCGCGACGATCTCTCGCAGCGCTACAGCTACGTTGTCTCTCTCGTTTACTTTAAGCATGAGTCTGTCCAAGCCAGCCCTCCCTGCGGGTCCCTGTCAAGCATATGCCTGGGCGGGACACACGTCTATTAGAGCTCGTACGCGCGAATACGTCATAATGTGCTTGAGCGCAGGGAAGGGGGAGCGCCCATGCCCGACCCTCGCCTGGCGCGGATCGCTATCGAACATTCCTGAGAAGGGAAAGATATGCTTGGAGTAATAATCGCTGTCGCAGCCGTGCTGGTCGTGGTGCTAGTCGCGCTCCTGGTGCTGTTCAACAGGCTCGTTCGTCTTCGCAACAAGACGGACAACGCCTGGCACCAGATCGACGTAGAGCTGAACCGGCGACACGACCTCGTGCCCGAGCTGTCCGAGGTGGTCAAGGGATACGCCTCTCACGAGAAGGACGTTCTGGTGTCGGCCGCCGAGGCTCGCAGCAGGGCTATGAACGCGGGCAGCGTCGGCGAGAAAGGCCCGGCGGAAGACGGCTTGACCGGCGCCATAGGCGGTCTGCTGGCCGTCGCGGAGAGCTACCCCGACCTCAAGGCGAACCAGGACTTCCTGAAGTTCCAGGCGCAGCTATCTCAAACAGAGACAAGGATCGCCGGAGCCCGCAAGTACTACAACGGCTCGGTGATGTACTACGACAACGCACGCGAGAGTTTCCCGGGCAATATCGTAGCGGGCATGATGAAAAAGAGCTTCGGCCCACGCGAGTACTTCGAGCTGACGGACCCGGAGGCCCGGCAGGCGCCGGACGCGTCCGTTACCTGACCTATCCCGCCGAGGAGCCTCCGCCGCCGAACCCTCCGCCTGAGAAACCTCCGCCGAACCCTCCGCCGCCTCCGCTTCCGCTGGAAGACGGCTGGGATGTCAGTGTCGTTCCCACGTTGGACTGCATCGTATAGAGCGAATCCGCGAGGTATACGGCGCTGAACGTCGTCCCGGGATAGCCGCGGAACCACTCCGGCGGCTCCTTGTAGATATCCGCGAACTTGCCGGCCCACTCTTTTGCGACCCCGAGGACCATCGCGTAAGGGAGATTCGCCTGAAAGTTATCGGCGGTCATGAGCTTAATCTCTTCGCGCTCGGCGGTCGACATGTACTCCTTGAAGCCGTTGACGTAAGAGAGCATCTCGGAGCCCTTCACCGTCCTCCTCGGCATGTAGAGCCCCACGATGAAAACAGCTATCGCGGCTACGGCGAACCCGCCAGCCAGCGCGAGAAAGTAGCCAAGGTCGTACCAGCGCCACAGCAGGTACACCGCGCCCATCAGGAGGAGCAGGACGATGGCGAGCCTGGTGTACTTCGCCTTTACCTTTGCCGGTTCGCCGTCGAACAGACCTTTGGCCATGACCTGCTCGATGAGCTTCTTGTCAATTTCGCTGACGTGCTTGTAGAACTTGTCCTCGAGGTCATCCTCAGTGACAGATTCACCGTTTTCAAAAAGGCCGATGAGCAGTTCCTGCTCGAAAGGCGCGGTGTCATCTATGTTGGGGTCCCAGCGCTGGAAACCGAACTTCCTGTGCTTGAGGATTCCCTCCTCCCCGAGGTCGTTGATGACGAGCTTGCGGCGTATCGCCAGGTCTACGATGGTCGCCGTGATATCCCCTATGAGGGGCTTCTCCTTCACCAGTACGCCCACCTCCGCGGGTCGCATATCCTCGGGCGGTTCGTAGCGTACTACGTCCAGCTCGGGGGAAGCGACGTCGCGGCCCTTCCTCCACCAGAGAAAGATCATCAGCACGAGAGCGCCCACCCCAAGCAGGAGGGCAATCGCTATCATGAGGATTCCGAACCACGCCCTGTACACGAGAGGCACCGAGACGATGCCCTTTGGGAAGGAAACATCGACCGTGAAAGTCGTCTGGGGTTTTATGTCTTTGACCTGCCACCATAGCGTCGTGCCGTCACGTCCCGACTGGACCGAGCTCGGAGGCGATACCTTGTCCGGGTACTCCGTCGATTTGACCTTGCTCATGTCCGTTCCGGCGGGGAGCCGCACCGTTGTTCGTGAAGAAGCGATGTTTACGTCGCGATCGAGGGAAACCGCGTTGTAATAGAGCCTGTCGTAACCTTTAGCATAGATGATGGCGCCCGTCATCTTATACTCGATAATCCAGCCCATCGTCTGGAAGTTCGCCACGAAATATATCTGGACGCGCTTGCCACCATTGATCTTCTTTACATTGAAGCTATGGTAAGGAGCTCCCTTGAGGTCGTAGACCTTGATGTCGCTATAGCGCACCTTTCCGTAGCTGCGGCCTTCACTGAAGCTCGCTTTACCGGCGGTGAGGTCCCTGTTGATGAAGCTGAAATTACCCTGGAAGTTTGCAACCTGGGTCTCACGCACCGTAAGCGAGCCGTCCTTGTTTACCTTGACGTCCGAATCGAAGCGCTCGAAGAACCAGGTCTTTCCGGCGGGCACCTGGGCGAGCCGTGGCCCTCCCGCGCTCACCGCGGGAACCTCCGGGCCGAAGCCTGGGGAGGCCTGCGAAGCGGCGGCCGACAGCGACAGACACGCGAGTATGGCAAGCGCGACTACGACCGCGGCCAGAAGCCTCCTCGCCGCACTGCTATCGAGACGAAGAATAGATAACACTGTTCCTCCTAGATGCACTGCTCCCGGTGGTCCGGGTCAAGCGAGACAACGGTATAGTAACATGATATCAGCAGCACTCTAACCGTCACCGTTATTATCGAGTAAATGCTCCCTGATGCGATCGAGGCCCGCCCGGCCCTCGGCCTGGAAAGCGGGGAACCCCGTCAGCCGGTCGCACGGGTACTCCTCGCAGTGCGCGCAGGTCTCGTATCCGCGACCGTAGGCGCAATCGCGGATCGCACAGACGGCGCAGAAAGTGTTGATGCGCCCGCTGCCCGACTTGCACCCGTCGCAGAGGATGGACTCCACCGCTATTTCACGACCGGTGTCGGTGCTCCATCTGGCGGCCACGGCGGCAAGCGCCTCCATGTCACCCTCGCGCGTTGCTGTGAGCGCCGGGCATCGCGAGCAGTCGAGCCCGCAGTACGCGATATTCTCATACATCTATTTAGCCGCCTTGAGTCGCTTGATAAAAGCTTTCCTTGAGGCCTCGTCGTTGATCTCTCCCTTGACCCTGCGCCACGCAGCCGGACAGTCTTTGTAAGTCACACCAACGAGCTCGTGGATCTTTCTATCGACGTCTTTCTTGTTTTCCGGCCCGACCTCTATGCCGGCCTCTTCGAACACGTCTTTCATATGCCTGAAATAACAAGACATCCTCATGACCTTTCTCTCGAAGCTGGCTTGCTAGACATATTCTAACCCGCCTTATTCATATGACTCGAGTAGTGATAGGATATCCGCGTTGGAGGAGACGTAGGGGAATACCGGTTTGAAAATCAGGCGTTCGCATGAGATAGCGGTCTTGTCACTGGCTCTGAGCCTGCTCGCGGTTCTCTGCATCCTGCCGTCCGGGTGCGTGCAGTCCACCCGGTACGCGGGTCCACCCTCGAAGATGTGCCTCGGCGCGATACCGATCGTGTCATCGGTACTATCTAACAGCCGCTTCATCTGGCGGCATTCCACATTCGATGTGACTCTTTCACAGTCCCTGGTCCTCGCGATGGTGGACGAAGCCAGGTAGACTGTGGAGAACCACTTGTTTGGAGCGAAAACTATGCCCGATTATCTAAACTTTATCTATCAGGTGGGCTTGCGGGGGCTGGATCCGCGGGCTGTGACCATCTATTGACGGGTAGGTCGCAACGATGTCTATCAGGACCAGGCTTACAATCGCAGTGGTGGTGGCCCTTCTGCTCGCTGCCGGAGGGATCACGGCGACGCTGGTGACGCGGGCCTCAGTCACGCGGGCGAGCAAGCGGAATAACATTGTCCGCGAGGTGGTCACCCAACTGCTTACGCTCAACGTTCTTCGCGCCGACTACCAGCTCTATCGCAACGACCGTTCGCGCGTTCAATGGGAAGCCCAGAACACCAGGTTGGCTGCCTTGCTCGATCGAGCATCGAACATCTATCCGAGTAGTGATGCGACAATCAGGCATCTGCGGGCTGACAATACCAATCGCCGCCAGCTCTTCGAGGCCCTTGTCGGGGACTACCGGGCCGAAGCTGACGGCAAGGTGAACCCCCAGGTGGGGTCCGCTACCGAGACCAGGTTGGTCAGTTCGCTGCTGGTGCTCGCGCAGTCAACAATCGACGATGCGAACGTGCTCGCGGCAAGAAGCCAGTCGGACCTCTTGCGCGCCCAGGACCTTTCCACCTCGCTTGCCATCATCTTCGTGGCGCTGCTTGGCACGGTCGTCGTGGGCATGGCTTTTCTGGTGGGAAGAACGGTACTCTCGGCACTCGGCAGACTGATGGCAGGCGCGGACACGGTCGCTGCAGGCAATCTCAACGCGCGCATCGAGGTGAAACGCGACGACGAGATAGGAGCCGTAGCGAAGGCCTTCAACAACATGACGGGGGAGCTCGAGATCCATCACGAAAGGCTGGAGGAACTGGTAGAGAGTCGCACGCTCGATCTGAAGAGGGCGAACGAAGAGCTTGACGCGTACGCCCACGTCGTATCGCACGACCTGAGGAGCCCTCTCGCCTCGGCATCGCTCGCCAACTCGTTGTTGAAGGACTCGGCGCTGAACGCTCCCGAAGAAGAGCTGCGAGAAGAAGTGGTTGAGAACACCGACATGATCGCACGCAACCTCGAGACGGCACATAGGATGGTATCAGGCCTCTTGAAGGTGGCCGAGGCGGGACAGAAACCCCACAGCGTAGAAGACGTGTCGATCTCTGAAGTCGTCGACGAGTTGCTCGTGGAGCGCAAGGCTTCGATTGGCGCGCGCGGCACGCGACTTGAGATCGACAAAGACCTGGGTACTATCAAAGCGGACCGCACGCAGATTTACCAGGTTTTCTCCAATCTCATCGGGAACTGCATGAAGCACAACGAGAACCCCGAGCCGGTGATCAGGGTCAAGTACCTCGGCGTGGAGGAAGGCCTGCACGTCTATAAGGTCTGCGACAACGGCTCGGGCTTCCCGGAAGACGACATTGACAAGATATTCAGACCGTTCTTCAAAGGCGCCAGGACTTCGGACACGGGAATCGGGCTCTCGATAGTTGAAAAGGTCATCCGCGCCTACGGTGGGTGGATCAAAGCCTGCAACGACGATGGGGCCTGCTTCGATTTCGCGATACCGGACTGGAGTGCCGATTAATCGCCCCTATATATTTATCACCGGGTAAGAATCGATTACAGGTATTCGCGTTCCCAAAACCTGCTCTGGAACTGCACGCGCCCGCCGCACACGTTCGCAGGCGTCGGAAGCGTACGTGCGAGTATCTTGAACTGGGTCCTGGCCACATGTGGGGAGACGAAGCGACTCCCGAGCACCCTGTCCGCCGTACAGAGGATCGACCTTGCCCAGAGGATGCGCTCGCGGGTGAGCTTACCGCTGCCCGGCCATCTCTTTCCGCCCGAACGGAGGGCCGCCAGCATGAGCTTTTCGCTCCCGTTCACAAGCGGTGCCCGGATGGAGTCCCGGCACGCAAGAATGGAAGCCAGGTCCAGGACCGTGCCCCCTGCCCGCCCTTCGAGAAACCTTCCCCCGGCCACGGCCGCGCCGGCACTGACTCTACTCCATGTTTTCATTGCCTTGCTCCCCTTTCAGTTGCCCTTATTAAACGAACAGGTGACAATACCTCCAGGGAAACGCCTAACGGGGCGTCCGGCGAAGATGAATACCCGCTTTCCGCTGCACGCCCGCGGCGTGGGTGAACGGGTGTCGGCATTTTGAGAAGAGAGGAAGGACATGGGCTGGCTGGATTGGGATGAGTTCGCTAACGACTATGACGGTGTCTTCTTGCTTGACCCGGTCTATGTCAACATGCTCGAGATGCTCCTCGGTCAGATCGGGGACGCAAACGGCAAGCGCATCCTCGATATCGGCTGCGGCACCGGCAACCTGGCATTCCAGTTGCTCCAGCGCTCCACGGGCGCCCTGGTGCTGGGCATGGATCCTTCGGCGAAGATGCGGGAGCTGTTCTCGGGCAGGTTCTCCGGGCTCGAAAACGTAGCGGTCACGGATGGTGACGCGCTGGCGATACCGGCGCGGGACTCCGAGTTCGACTTCGTCGTAACGAGCCTCGCGCTGCACCACGTGCCGCGTGAAACAAAGGCCGGGTGCGCAAAGGAGCTTGCGAGGGTTCTGAAACCAGGTGGTACGCTGCTGTACGCCGATCGCTTCGTCGACCGTGACGGCCCACCGGGAGACCCGGAGCGTGCGAGAGACACCATCCGGAAGATGACCGGCTGGGCGATGTACTGCCTCGACAACAACGCCTACGAAAAAGCTGTCATGATAATCGAGTCCATACCGAACGACCTGCGGGAGAACGGCGAGTACGTGATCACATCCGAAGCATGGCTCGGCTATCTCCGCGATGCCGGATTTACCGGTCTCGAACTCCTCGCGATACCGCCTGCCGAGTACGGCCTCAAGGTAATTCGAGGAGAGCTCGGAGGAGGAGAGTATGGCTAAACGCGAATTGATGGGCAATTATGCGGTCCGCGACCTGCCAGGAACCAGGTTCTTTTCGATCGACATGCTCGCGGTTGGCGTGAAGAAACATCACGTGATGGGGCTGGTCGAGATCGATGTCACGCGCGGGATGCAGGAGCTCGCCCGACGCAAGGAATCCGGCGAGCCGGTCACGCTCACGGCGTGGGCTGTCAGGTGCATAAGCCAGGCCGCCTCCGAGCAGCCCGAAACGCACGCCGTCAGAAAGCGAAGGAACCTGTTTGTCTTTGACGACGTCGACTTGACCGTCATGGTGGAAAGCGAGCTGGGCGGTAAGCGCGTGCCCCGTCCGTACCTGCTGAGAAAAGCCAATGAGAAGAGTCTCGGCGAGATCAACGCGGAGCTCTCGGGCTCTAGGAGCGCGCGCGACGACGGGCTCGTTCTCGGCAACAAGCGTGCGGCGAGGCTTGCGAGGATGTATCTCAGAATGCCAAGGTTTCTCGGCAGGTGCTTCTGGAGGGTCCTCTCGAAAAGTCCCTCACTCACGAAGAAGATGACCGGCACCGTCATCGTGACATCCCTCGGCATGTTCTTGAACGTCTCCGCCTGGGCCCTGCCTATTACCACCATACCGCTCTGCTTCGCCCTGGGGACGGTGAAGAAGAAACCCGGGATCTTCGAAGGTCGGATCGAGCCGCGTGATTTTCTGCACCTGACCATAATGTTCGACCACGATGTCGTGGATGGCGCCCCCGCGGCGCGGTTCATAGCCCGGCTCTCCGAGCTCATGGAGAGCGCATTCGAACTCGTTAACACCTGACGCATTGGCCAAATGGGATTGGAACGTAAACCTGTGTTTGCCCCCGGTTTGCGGGGTGGGCGCGTGTATAATCATATGTGAAAGAAGCCGAGGTTCGCGGCCTAGTATATCCAGGAGGGAATCGATGGCAGAGTGTAAGGACTGCGGCAAGCCGCTCCCGACGGACGCTGACCTTTGCCCGCATTGCGGCGAGACCCCGGGCGCCGAAGCCATGACCGAGATGCCCGGGGCTAAGGTAAAAGAATCCGACCATAAGCTGAGGGATGAGATCCACGCAAAAGCCGAGCGCTTCGATAACATCAACGAGGCTGAATGCAAGACCTGTGGCGGGCTATTCGCAGCCACGAATGAGATCTGCCCCCACTGCGGAGAAACCGCCGGCTCGGCGGAGGCCTTGACCGACTTCCCCAGGGTCGATTTCAAAGCAGCCAGAAAGCAGCTCAAAGAAGAGATAAAAGAGGCTAAAGAGCACAAGAACGAGTAGCCTTCCCATTATTACGCACGACGGTTCAGTCCGTTTCCGCTTCGGTGTCCTTTTCATTGGAGACCCCGGCCGGTTTTGCGAGTTCTGCGAACAGGCTCCACGAGCTCGCTTTGACGCGGTGTTCCTCGATGAGTTCGTCGTGCTGAAGCACGTATGACAGCTCACCACCGAAGAAGGTTATCAGGCCCATCACGTGAAGCCAGATGATCAGTATTATCGCCGTCGATATCGACCCGTACACCGAGGGCATTTTGGAGATCGAGTGGAAGTAGTACCCGAGCAGGTACTGCGTGGCAAGGAAGAGCGCGGCCGAGATAGCCGCCGCGATAGCCACTTTTCTGTAACGCTGCTTGACCTTGGGGACTATCGCAAACAGTAAGAAGAACAGGCCGAAATTCACCACCAGACCAAGCAACGGTTTGACGACTACAATGACCGCGTTATATAGCCCGCTGTGAGAGCCCGCTATCCACTTCCATGCCGCCTCGAAACCGAACTGGATGAGAAAAGCGCCCAGGAACAGCAGGCCGATTATCGAGATGAAGAACAGGCCGAACACCTTACCCTTGATGTAGGAGCGGCTCTTTATCCCCCATATCTGGGAGAACCCCCATTCGACCGCGTGGAAGATCTTCGTCGCGGTCCAGATGAGGGCGAGGAAGCCAAGCACGCCCGCCACGTTGCGGTACGTCTTCATGGCGTTCAGTGTGGACTGGGGCGCCGAGCCGAAGAGCGGGACCGTGTTCTTGAGGAACTTGACGATGTTGTCACCGATGTTCTTGTTGGCCTGTGCCATTATGCCGATCAGGGCCGAGAGGGCCACCATCAGCGCGATCACGGCGAGAAAAGCGTTGTAGGTAAAGTTCCCGTTATAGTAGTACAACTTCTTCTGCCAGTAGTCGGTTACGGCGGCGGAGGTTGCCGCGAACCACCGGCGGTCGGCTATCAGGGTCTTGTATATCGACTCCCCGATGCTGCCGTAGTGTCGCGCCTGGCTATCCAGCACTTTGGCCGCCTTCTGGAGATTATCTCTTAGAAGCATATGGAGATATTACCTTATCCTGAAAGGCGGGTCGCAGTATATCGATCGGAAAACGGTGCTCAGGGACGGTGCACTAGGACTCCGGTATCTTCGGCCTCGAGATGACCACGATGAAATCACCCGGCGCGAGCTCCATGTCCCGCGCGTAACGCTTGATCTCCCCCCTGGAGTTCAACGCCAGTGGGAGCATGTTGAGCTCTTCGAGAAGATACACTTCGCGGCGCTCCAAGGACATTCCGGCGATTTCATCGTCGACCTGCACTCTCGTGAGCCCCTCGTTTGGTTCCGCGGTCATCATCTGGGTCACGAACCCGATCAGACCGAAGTTCTTAGCTGAACGCGCCAGCAGGCTGCCCAGCACGAGGTTGGAGTCGAGCACCTCATTGACACCCGCGAGCTCGAGGTGGTGGATGTTCTCGGGTTCCAGGACCTCGGCGGTCATCCTTACCGCGGGGTTCAACGAATGTATGGTCAACGCTGTCAGTACGGTCTTCGCGTCGATATCGCTTCCCGAGCTTTCGGAGTCATCGTTGGCCAGCAGAATCGCCACTCTGGCCTCGCTCACGTTAGCCCGCTTGAGGTCGCGCTCGCTCGTCGGGCAGCCACGCATGAAGAAGATGTAGTCGTCGTCGAACGGCTGTTGCTCGCGGTCGCACACGAGCACGACCGCGGTCCGCTCCGGCTCCAGCAGCTTCCTGAGGCTCTTCAACAGAGACGGGGCCCTTTCGTTCCAACCCAGGACCACGTAATGGTCGTGGCTGCTTATTTTCACGTTCAACCCCTTCCTCTTGGTCTGGACATCCCGCACTTTCTTCGCGGATCTAAGGGAAAAATACGAAGTGAGCATCCCTACGCCGAAGATCATAATGACCACTACGGTCCACTTTCCGCCCGTCGTTACCGGAAAGTTGTTACCGTAACCGACCGTCGTAATGGTGACCCAGGTCAACCATACCGCGTCTCCGTAGGTGTTGACCCTCGGGTTAATGTGTCTTTCAAAGTGCAAGAGAACTATCGAGCCCAAGAGGATGACCAGGAGAATATTGACGAGGAGCGCGATCGCCGCTGCCTTTGTGCTCAGCTTGAGGCGCGTCGCATCCTTGCGATAGGCGTACCTCTTTCTAAACCCCACTCTTGCCACAAGATCCCTTTCTC
>DATCGY010000074.1:0-26518 GCA_036508635.1 Candidatus Anoxymicrobiaceae bacterium | reverse complement strand
CATCGTGGCCTGAGACCCACACCCTCTCGCTCTTGACGGGCGCGTTACCCCCACCCTCGCTGATATGACCTATCTGACTCCCCAACCCGGCTATACGGCTCAAGACGCCGCGCTCGAGGATGAGTTCTATCAGCAGGAACGCGCCGCCTCCGATAATCCCGAAAGTCAGGAAAAAATAGAACAGGCTCTTTACGCCCTGGTTGCTGATGTCCCTGTTCGCTGTGACTTTCATTATGGCGACGGGCTTTCCCGAGACATTCTTGAGCATGCCGTAACCGGTAAAGGTCTTTTTGCTCAAAGCTTTGGTCACCAGGGCTTCTTTTGTGAGCACCTTCTTGTCCGCCGCCGAAACGTCACCCGGCATCTTGCCTGCCTGAAGCGGGAATATGTTGAGCTGCGTCATGGTCATGGCGGCAAGGGCCTTGACGTCGGTTTGG
The DNA here is from genome assembly GCA_036508635.1 of Candidatus Anoxymicrobiaceae bacterium. Lineage (GTDB taxonomy): Bacteria > Actinomycetota > Geothermincolia > Fen-727 > Anoxymicrobiaceae > FEN-727. Next base: position 26,081 of record DATCGY010000074.1, on the reverse strand, counting down.
TCGAAATACCTTCCCATCACCAGCGTGCCTTCGGGCGGCCCCGACAGGTCCGTCTTTAGGATCGATCGTGATGCAATCGTGGTCAGACCCTGCGGGAGTTGGATCAACCCGGTCTTTTTGCTCTCCATGCTGGGCTCGGCGGGGATGACCCCACCGGCGCGAAGGGCTTCCATGGTCGCCGGCGACACCGGCTCCACCCGGTCAGTCGCCCTTGTGTACTCGCGCGCGTACGGTGTGCCACCTTGCCTGTTGACGAAGATTATCAGATTGATATTGAGCGAATTGAAAGAAGCACTGCCGGCCAGGTTCGCGTTGATGAACGCCTGGTTTCCGTTCTGCACGAATGCATAGGCGTCGTCCCAATACGCCCAGTCTCCGCAACTGGTCCCCTGCTGCACGCTGTAGAACTGAAGCGCGCTCTCGTTTCGCTCCACGTTCTGCCGCATCTGGTCTTCTTCGAGCTTCGAGAAACCACCCATTATGGAGGGATAGAACACGAGTGTACCGAGAAGCAGCGCGAAAACCGCAACGGCACCGATCATTAATACTATCTTCAGCCTGATACTCATCGTCCGGCCCCAGCCTAACCGAACCAAAGCAAACGCTCGGCTCGATCTCAGAACAATAATGACTGCACCTGCAGCCTCATTGCTAATATCGGTAATTAACCTGCGGGCACTAAAGCAATTTGTTATGATTGAGTTGTATTCGGATCTAGTGGCGGAGAGACGAAAACGAGGGAAGAGTGGCGGAAGGCGGCACACCAAAGAAGATCCTTGTCGTTGACGACGACGAGATAATCGCCGGCCTGGTTGCGACCATACTCAAGACGGCGGGGTTCGACACGCATATCTCGATGAGCGGCGAGGAAGGCCTGGAGAATGTCAAATCCGATAAACCCGACCTGGTAGTGCTGGATATCATGATGCCCGGGATGAGCGGTCTCGATGTCATGCTCGAGATGCGCTCCGAGCCGGCTACACGGGACATCCCCATCCTCTTCCTTACCAGCGTCGACGACGAGGCGACGGTGGTCAAAGGCCTCAGGGGCGCCGAGGATTACATGGTCAAGCCGTTCAAGGCTCAGGAGCTCGAAGTGCGTGTCTACAACATCCTGCAGCGAGCGGCCGAGATAAGGGCCGAAGAGGCAAAAGGGGCGCCTCTCGAGCGCCTTCCCCTGAAGGTCGGTGGCGATACTTTCCTGCTGCCCCTCGGACAGATCGTCTTCTTTGAAGCCGCCGGAAAATATTGCCGCGTCCACACCGGCAAGCGTGGCTTCCTGGCCGACTATTCGATAGGCGACATCGAATCGCGCCTGGCCGATCGTGGCTTCATGCGTATCCACAGGTCTTTCGTCGTCAACATCTCTCACGTCCGCAAGGTCGTTCAGAAAACCGGGAAGCGTATGACCATCGTTATGAGCGACGATGCCCAGACTCAGCTCAACGTCAGCGACTCATATGGCCCCGAGCTCAAAGCCAGACTCGGAATGCGAGTCTGAACTCTCCTCCTTGAGGGAAGGTGGGTCAAAGCAGGGGTTGCATTGAAAAGGTCTGTTGAACCATCACTCAACTTCCATCCATTCGGTAGGTACATCTTTGACAGGCCGCACCCCGTTGCGTCAATAGAAAATGTATCCGAAAGCCGATTCGTTGATTCATAAAGAAATGTATCCGAAATCTCTTCACGTCTGAGGCTGTTTTCAGATGTCATCTCTTCTACCTTCTGGCCCCGGAATGGAGAGAGGCCGCAGGCCGAACGCAATTCCGGGGCTCGTGGCCTAGTCCTTCCCCGCGGGAACGAGTATGTCGTCATGCTCCTTCCGCCCCCCCTTGAATACCGCCGTCTTGTAGAGCCTGTCCTGAAGATCGAGTATCCGCCTCTTCAGCTCGGCGGGGTTGAGCCTGGCATAATGCCTCTTGAGCTTCCTTTTGGTCGCCTCGTCCACGTCGTGGCTCTCGAGGAGCCTCCTGTAGGGGGTCTTGGGCTCGTCGTAGCGCTTGGTGACCTTGCTGCCCACCCTCACTTTCTCGATGAGCTTTGCCTGGGGCAGAAAGAAGTTGGTGTAGAGGCGCAGCACGTCGTAGAGCTCGTTCAGGATCGCGAGCTCTTCGTCCGTGTCGTAGCGCATGTAGCCTACGTTGCGCCTGACCGAGGTGTAGTTCTTCTGCTCGACGTAGCATCCGTCGTTCTTCCGCCAGGGCCTTCCCCGCGTGAAGGTGATCTTCTCCCTGGAGCAGTATTCGACGAGGTGGAAGTTTATGAACTCGGACCCGTTGTCCGAGTCGATGCCCAGGAGAGGGAAGGGGAGGCGCTTCCTTATCTCCTCGAGCGCCTCGAAAGTCCACTTCCTGGCCTTGTTCTTGATGGCGCGCTGCTCGTTCCAGCCCGAGGCCACGTCGGTTGCGTCAAGGCTCTGGCAGTAGTCTCCCGCGGTGCTTCCGCCGTCGTGGCCCACCAGGTCTATCTCCATGAAGCCCACTTTTGCATCGTCCCAGTCGGCGAAGGTCCTGATGGGTATCTGGTGTTTGAGCAGGCTGCCCGGTTTCGTACCCGAGCGGCCCTTCAGCTCCAGCTTCTTGCGCTCGCCCGCGAGCAGGCGGTCCGCCGTGGATGCCGAGATGGACAACAGCCTGGAGCGCACCGGGTCGTCGATATCGATCTCCCCGTGCTTCTCCAGTGCCTTGACGGTGTCGGGAAGCGCGGCCGTGAGCCTCTTGCCGCAAGGGCAGTCAAGGATCGCCCAGACCTTCACCAGGGGCTTTCGCACGTCGTTGGTGTAGATGGGCTTCCTGCCCTGACCCCGGTACGGCTTCGCCCTTCCGGGTGGGGGCTTCCTCCTGGCCGAGGCGACTTTGGAAAGGACCCTTCCCGCGTACTTGCGGTTGTAGCCGGTGAGGGAGCAGAACTCGTCGAGCATCCTGCCCTTCTCCTTCTTTGAGGCCCGAGCATAACGCCTGGATACCTCTTTGGTGATTTTCACCCTCGTCTTCAAGTCCAACCCCACTTCTTTGTACCTCCCGGTAGGCCTTTACCGGGAAGAACGAGCGCTCGTCATTTCGGATACATTTTGTTTTTGAGGCAACGTATATGTTTGGGATACATTAATTGTGAGTCAACTCGCGTCATTGACACTCAAATATAGGAATGTCAAACTGTCCTCAGTGGCGAAGAATGCCCGTTTAAAGGGCATTGTTGCTTAATGAGCGGCGATTTTCGCCGCTATATTTGCGGAGTAAAAATGGATTACAAGGACACGCTCAACCTTCCTCGGACCGCGTTTCCGATGAAAGGAAACCTGGCCAAACGTGAACCGGAGGTACAGGCCCGCTGGTCAGAGATGGGGCTGTACGACATGATACTGAAGAACCGTGTAGACAGCCCGTTGTTTATACTTCACGACGGCCCGCCATACGCGAACGGCGACATTCACGTCGGCACCGCATACAACAAGATACTCAAGGACATCATAGTCAAGTACAAGACGATGCGGGGCTTCCGCTGCCCGTACGTACCGGGTTGGGACTGTCACGGTCAACCGATCGAGCACGAGGTGACGAAACGTCTCGGGCCGGACGCCGACGTAAGCAAAGTCGAGCTGAGGCGCATGTGCCGCGAGTACGCGATGAAGTTCGTTCGCGTTCAGGCAGAGCAGTTCAAACGCCTTGGCGTTCTCGGAGATTTCGATGACCCCTACCTGACACTGAAACCTGAGTACGAAGCCACCAACATCGAGGTGTTCGCCGACCTGTACGGTAAAGGCATGATATACCGTGGTCGCAAGCCTATTCACTGGTGTACCAACTGCGTAACCGCCCTGGCGGAAGCCGAGATCGAGTACGAGGACAAAGAGTCGTACTCGATATACGTCCGCTTCCCGCTCCTGGATGAGTTCCCACCTCTCACCCAGATGGGCAAGCCCGTTTCCATGCTGATATGGACTACGACACCGTGGACATTGCCCGCCAACGTCGCGGTCGCGCTGTCTCCGAGGCTGCCTTACGTGGGGGTGGATACGGGTGACGACATCCTCGTGATGGCACAGCCCCTGGTGGAGCGCGTCATGGGTGACATCGGAGTAAGCGAATACTCCGTCACCGAGACGTTCGCCGGTGGCGAGATGGAAGGCCTCAAGTGCAAGCACCCGTGGGCTGACTGGGACTCGGTCATAGTTCTGGCTACGTACGTAACCACCGAGCAGGGCTCAGGGTGCGTACACACCGCACCGGGACACGGCCAGGAAGACTATCTGACCGGGCTCGAGTACAACCTGCCCGGCCCGATGCCTGTTGACGACCTCGGGTTCTTCACAGAGCTTGCCGGCCCGTTTGCCGGCCTCAGCCTCGACGAGGCCAACCCCAGGATACTCGAGGACCTGTCCGGGCGGGGGTTGCTCCTTGCTTCCGGAAAGATATCTCACCAGTATCCACATTGCTGGCGATGCAAGAAGCCGGTCGTCTTCAGGGCGACGCCACAGTGGTTTGTCGCGCTCGACTCCGATTCCGGAGAATACGCTCTTCGCGGAGCCGCGCTCAAGGCGATCGAGGACGTTACGTGGATTCCCGACTGGACCATAAACCGCATCGGCTCGATGGTAGAGAACCGGCCCGACTGGTGCATCTCGCGCCAGCGCGCCTGGGGCGTTCCGCTTCCGATACTCTACTGCAAGGCTTGCGGAAAAGAGGTCGTGACTCCTGCAACACTGGAAGCGATCAGAGAGATGATCGCGCGTGAGGGAGCTGACTCCTGGTTCGAGAAAGACCCATCGGAGTTTCTACCAGCCGGGACCGCATGCCCGGCCTGTGGCGGCGCTGACTTCAACAAGGAAACAGACATCGTCGACGTCTGGTTCGAGTCAGGAGTAAGCCACTTTGCCGTTCTCCGAAAGAGGGATGAACTGCGCTGGCCGGCCGACCTGTACGTGGAGGGCAGCGACCAGCACCGCGGGTGGTTCCAGTCGAGCCTCCTGCTCTCTGTTGGCGTCGAGGACAAGCCACCGTTCGGAGCCGTATTGACACATGGATTCACCGTTGACGGAGAAGGCCGCAAGATGTCCAAGTCCCTGGGCAACGCGATAGACCCAAAAGAGGTTTACGGCCACTCCGGGGCCGACATACTAAGGCTTTGGACCGCTACCACTGACTACTCGAGCGACATGCCGGTCTCGCAGGAGATACTGTCAAGGGTCACCGAGGCGTACAGGCGCATAAGGAACACCGTGCGGTTCCTTCTCGGAAACACGTTTGATTTTGACCCTGCCACCGACGCCATGCCTCCAGGGGACATGGAGGAGATCGACCGCTGGATGCTCTCACGGCTTCAGGGGCTCGTCGAGCGCGTTACGGCGCTGATGGACCGCTGGTTGTTCCACCAGGCTCTGCAGGCGGTGCAGCTTTTCTGCACGGTGGACCTGAGCGCGCTTTATCTCGACATACTGAAGGATAGGCTCTATACGTACCCGCCGCGTTCGCGTGGCAGGCGTTCCGCGCAGACGGTCTTGCACGAGCTATTGCTCAAGGTAACCGCGATGGTGGCGCCTGTCCTGGCTCATACCGCTGAGGAGGCCCTTTGGGCGTTACCGGACGGGCAACGCCAGGCCGGGAGCGTGCACCTGTTGCCATGGCCCGAGTGCGAGGTGGAAAAGGTCGACAATGATCTCGAAGCAAAATGGGACAAGCTTCTTGAGGTCCGCGACGAGGTTTACCGCAGGCTCGAGGACGCTCGCCAGGAAGCGCTCGTGGGCACCAGCCTCGAGGCCCACGTCAGAGTATATGCACAGGGTGCGATACTCGATGCGCTAAGGCAGATGGACGGGCAACTGCCGGCATTCCTCATAGTTTCACAGGTGGAGGTTGACGACCTGTCGTCGTTCGAGGGAGAGCGAAGCGGGACGCAGGATGTCGAGGTGGTTATCGAGCGTTCCACCGGTGAGAAGTGCCAGAGGTGCTGGAACTACAGCTCCGCCATCGGCCTGAGTGAAAAGTACCCTGATGTTTGCGAGCGCTGCACCGCGGCGCTGGGGGAGATCGAGCTATAGCCGTGTCCAATCGCTCCGGCAGGAACACACTCATCTTTGTCCTTGCGGCATTCAGTGCGATCGTGCTCGACCAGATAATCAAGGCCATGATCGTGACGTTCATGTCGCCAGGACAGACCGTGATTTTGATTCCACACGTTCTCCAGCTCACGTATACGACCAACACGGGAGCCGCGTTCGGCCTCTTGCGTGGCAGCGGACAGATAGTCTTTCTTGCCGCACTCATAATCGTTGTGCTCTCGCTGGCCTGGTTCTTCTGGTCCCGCAACCGTATGGGTGCATGGTCGTTCGTCGGGCTTGGCCTGATGATAGGCGGCGCGATCGGAAATCTTGCGGACCGCGTCGTGCGCGGGAAAGTCGTGGATTTCGTCGATTTCGGATGGTGGCCCGTGTTCAATATCGCCGATCTGGCAATAGTTGCCGGTGTTATAATTGTATTTATAGAGTACGCGCGGGAGCTCTGGCGCGCTGAGGGTGAGACCGGGCCCTGAGTGGGCCGGGGGGTGTTTTTCTTTGCACAGAGTATTATTCAGCATCGGAAACCTTACGATCTATTCCTACGGCATCATGCTGGCCGTGGGGTTTATCATCGCCGCCGTCGTGGCGAGGCAGCGATTCATCGAGCATTATAAGGACCCTGACATCATCCTCGACTTCGTCCTCGCGGCGGTAGTCGGTGGGATAGTCGGGGCGAGGCTTGCATACGTGATCGGCCACTGGTCTGAGTTCTCTCACAATACGGGCAAGATATTCGCGCTCAACATGGAAGGCCTGGTCTTCTACGGTGGGCTTGCTCTCGGGCTTGCGTTTGCGCTCGCAGTCGCCTACGTGAAGAAGGTCAGGCTGTGGACCATGCTGGACCTCGCCGGACTGTGCGTGCCGATAGCGCTCGCGATAGGCAGGGTCGGCTGCCTGCTCAACGGCTGTTGCTACGGCAAGCCTACGTCGCTACCATGGGGCATCACATATCCCGCGTCCACCGGAATAATAGGCGCGCGGCATCCGACCCAGATCTACGAGTTGATACTCGACCTGGTGCTCTTCGGGCTCCTCTGGTGGAAGAGAGACTCATTCGAGCTCGAAGGCACTATCTTCTGGCTCTTCGTGATGGGTTACGGCTTGATACGATTTACCGTCGAATTCTACAGGGAGCACGCTCAGTCTTTTGCTGGGATAGGGTTCCAAACGGGGAGCATCGCCATGGTGGTCATTGCGGGTCTAGTCCTGCTTTTCCGTTACAGGTTGCTTCCTTCAGCGGGGGGAGAACGCCTCTGATGAACGATTCGGCTCCGTCCACTGCGGGAGGCGAAGGAGCAGGTGGTACGGCGCACGCTGTCTGGAGAGGTTCAGCCGAAGCCGGGGCTGACGACGCTGGCAGCAGGTTGGATACTTTCGTAGCATCCCGCACAGGCCTGTCAAGGAGCCGGGCCCAAAAGCTCATCGCCGACGGCAACGTGCTCATTGAAGAGACGCCAGCCAGGAAGAACCACATCCTTTTGACAGGTGAAAAGGTATCCTGGGAACTTCCGCCGGCGGAGCCTGAGAGTATCACCGCACAGGAAGAGATACCGCTCAAGCTGGTGTACGCGGATGACCACCTGGTCGTAATCGACAAGCAGGCCGACTTGGTCATGTACCCGGGCCCCGGTCATGCATCCAACACCTTACTGAACGCGTTGCTGGCCCGCTATCCCGATATCTCGGGTGTCGGCGGCAACGGCCGTCCCGGAGTCTTCCACCGCCTGGATCGGGGGACTTCAGGGCTTGTGGCGGTTGCGCGGACCGAGGAAGCTTACAGAGCAATGGTTGACAAGATGAAAGAGCGCGATGTCGACCGGGAGTACATCGCTCTCGTGATAGGAGCGCTACCAGCCGAGGTTGGCACCATCGATGCGCCGATGGGGCGGAGCCACAGTAACAGAAAACGCATGGCGGTAGACAGGATTGCCGGCAGGCACGCGGTCTCGCGTTTCAGGGTCAAAGAGAGATTCGGGCGAGATTTCACTCTGGTTGAGGTATCGCTCGAGACGGGTCGCACTCACCAGATAAGAGTCCACTTCACGCATATAGGGCATCCGGTCGCAGGCGACCCGGAGTACTCCCGCGGAAAATCTTCGGGGAAGCTAGGCCTCGAGCGGCAATTCCTCCATGCATACAGGCTGGCTTTCGAACATCCCGCAACTGGAGATCAACTCGAGTTCTCTTCGGAGTTGCCGGCTGACCTCGCGGTGGTTCTCGAACAACTCAGAGAAGCCGATTATGCGAGCCGAGCCTAGCGATTCTTCTGACTTCAGAATGGGCCGTGAGCACCCTGTTGCCGCCTGGGCATCAGTGCAAGCGCGACCATACAGCGCTAAATCCCGAAGGTTTATGCGCGGAACGCGGTGGTGCTACTTGCAGGTATCCCCGGGCTCAGATGGAGCGACCCACGATCGAGGCTATGGACCTGACCTTGGTCATCAGCGAATCGAACTCTCCGAATGTGAGAGCTTGGGGCCCATCGCACAGCGCCGTATCCGGGTCGGGATGGACCTCCACCATGACCCCATCCGCACCGGCGGCTATCGCGGCCAGCGCCATGGGCTCGACCAGGCTGGTCCTTCCGGTGGCGTGAGCGGGGTCGACTATCACAGGCAGGTGGGAGAGGTTTTTTATGACCGGCACTGCTGAAAGGTCCAGGGTATTGCGGGTGTACGTCTCGAACGTGGTGATTCCGCGCTCGCAGAGAATGATATCGCTGTTTCCCTCGATAATCACGTATTCCGCTGCTAGAAGAAGGTCTTTGACGGTTGAGCTCGGGCCCCTCTTGAGCATAACGGGGTGCCCGCTCTTGCCGACCTCGGTAAGAAGAACGAAGTTGGCCATGTTTCGCGCACCGACCTGGAGGATATCCACGTACCGGCTGACCAGCTCCACGTTACGAGGGTCGGTAACCTCCGTGATCACCAGGAGGCCCGTCTCGTCGCGAGCCTCCGCGAGATACTTGAGAGCTTCCTCGCCCAATCCCTGGAAAGAGTAGGGGGATGTCCTCGGCTTGTATGCGCCACCCCTCAATATGCTGGCGCCCTTATCTTTGACGTGTCTCGCGGTCTCGAGCAATTGTGCCTCGGACTCGACCGCGCACGGGCCTGCAATCATGACCACGCTGGTGCCGCCGATCTCGACCCCGGCGAGCTCTATGACAGTGTTCTCGGGATGTGCCTCCCTACCGGCGAACTTGTAAGGCTGAAGGATGGGGATGATGTCCTCGACACCGGGCATGCTTTGCATCTTCTCGACGATCCTGGTCTTGTCGTCTCCGACGATGCCTATGACCGTCTTTGTGACCCCGTAGATAGGGTGCGTGCGCAGGCCAAAAGAATGGACCTTGTCGATAACGGTCTCAACCTGTTCCTTGCTTGCCCCCGCGCGCATTACTATTATCATCTTTACCCTTACTCCAACTTGATTGCTGTCATTTCCGGAATGATAATCGTAATCCTTTGACCCCGACCCTATCAATAGCCCCGATAAGACAATTCCCTCCTCGAGCCTGGAGGGGGCGCCTCAAGAAGAACGAATCGGCCATGAGAGAACCGGCTCAAGAAATGAGTTCAGAGACCCGCCCAAGAAGTGCGGACAAACCTGGGTCTTGATGGAGCCCGTTTCCGGAAGAAGAGAATGCAAGAGGAAGGACATGTGGGGATTTTAGATGTCACGCCAGGAGAGATGGCCGTCTTCGTCGTAGAAGGCGAGGCCTTGGCTGCCGCTGACGCTGTCGACGCCTTTGTCTTCCAGATAAGCGGCTACGATGCTCTTGAGGCCTTCGACGCGGGCAAGCTTGTGGGCCACCTGGTCGTGAGTGATCACCAGCTCGTCCACCGCCTGGCCTATGTCGAGAGCGGGGGAGGCGGTCGACCCACGCCTGGACTGGACTTTGCCGGACATGAGTGGGCAATCCTCGAGGAAGTCACACCACGGGCACAGGTTATTCTGTTGTGGGTTGAGCTCGCCTCGCTCGATGCAGCCAGCGACACTCTCGACCTCTGCAAGGGCCTCCTCGACTCTCTGTGGAGTCACGTGCATGCTGTGCCTGTGATCGATCAGGAGGTAGTGAAAAGTGACCTTGTTCACCGGGATCTCCCATATGCGCTCCGCGGCGATGTGATAAAGGGGCAGCTGTAAATCGCCGGCCAACCTACGGGCCGGAGGCAACCTACGATTGGTCTTGTAGTCGATGATCTCGAACCCGTCGCCGTTGTCGCGGTCGAGTCTGTCGATAACGCCCGAGAGCTCGCAGAACCCAAGGTCGACCCTGAATTTATACTCGAGCGCGGCAGGGAGTTTGAATGCGCCTGGACCTCCCTGGACATAGCGCCTGTAGTAATGCTCGAGCGTTGCTTTAGCCTGGTAGAAATACCTGGTCTCTTCCTCTGATGAAGCGTAGCCCTCGCTTACCCAGCAAGTCTCGAGACGCTCGATAAGCTGTTCCTGCAGTGGAGCATCCGGGGTTGGGGTTGAGTAGAGCCACTCGAGCGCGGAATGCACGCTTTTGCCGAAGCTGAGCGACGGTGATGGCTCTGTTGGCCTGGCCTCGACGTACCTGAACCTGTACTGGAGAGGGCATGTCTGATATGTGGATATCTCTGTATAGCTCAGCTTCATCGTGGTGGTTTAACCTTGTCTTAAAGCATTGTCCTAAGCTCTTGTTATCCTGATTATAGATACGGGGTGTGACATCCTTCTGAATTAAGAAAATAGATCTCATGGAGTATGTTCCTTCCAAAGGAAAGCAACAGCCCGAAAAGAACTATATAACGTCCGTTCGCCAGGGAAAGCGGGAGTATTCATTGCCTCCTGAGTTTGCGCATCTCCATGTTCATACGGAATACTCGATACTCGATGGCGCCTGCAGGATAGGCGACGCTCTCGAGGCTGCCCGTTCGATGGGGATGAAATCGCTCGCGATAACGGACCACGGCGTCATGTACGGCGCCCTCTCTTTCTACGAAAAAGCCGTCGAACTCGGGGTCAAGCCAATCATCGGATCCGAGGTGTACGTAGCTCCGGGCAGTCGCTTCAAGCACGATGGAGGTCTCGAGGAACAGCCTTACCACCTCGTTCTGCTGGCCTCCAACAACGAGGGCTACCTCAACCTCATGAGAATAGTCACCCGTGGCTTCACCGAGGGCTTTTACTATAAACCGAGGGTCGATCTCGAGGTGATGCGCGAGTACTCCTCGGGGCTCATTGCGCTCTCCGCATGCCTCAAAGGAGAGGTGCAAAAAGCCTTGCTTCGCGGCGAGGACGCCGAGGCGGAAGCGGCGGTGGACAGGTATCTTGAGGTATTCGGCGACGGCAACTTCTATATCGAGCTCATGGACCACGGCATCCCCGAGCAGCGCGAGGTAAACCCGCGCCTCGTAGACCTCGCGAGGCGAAAGGGCCTTCCGCTGGTCGCGACCAATGACACTCACTACGTCCGCCGCGAAGACTCCAAGCCGCACGATCACCTGCTGTGCATACAGACCGGCAAGGTCCTCTCCGAGCCGGGCCGGATGCGCTTCTCCTCAGACGACTTCTACCTGAAATCGCCTGAAGAGATGGCCGCGATATTCCCCGACTATCCTGACGCTATCTCCAACACGGTCGAGGTCGCCGAGCGATGTGACGTAGAGATATCGCTCGACAAGGTGTATCTGCCCCGGTACGACACCCCGGAGGGGTTCGACCTCAACTCATATCTCAAGCACCTCGCGGTCCAGGGAGTGAAAGAGCGATACGGCGACCCTATACCGGAGGAGGTCGAAGCGCGCCTCACCTACGAGCTAGAGGTGATCGAACGACTGGACTTCGCCGGTTACTTCCTCATAGTCTGGGATTTCGTCAACTACGCAAAAGACCAGGGCATAAAGGTTGGGCCTGGCAGGGGGTCCGCCGCGGGCAGTCTTGTCGCTTACGCCCTTGGTATTACGACCATCGACCCGCTCAAGTACAGCCTTCTTTTCGAGCGATTCCTCAACGTCGAGCGCATCGCGTTGCCTGATATCGATATCGACCTCAGCCATTACAGGCGTGGGGAAGTGATCGATTACGTAGCCGATAAATACGGCCGCGACAGGGTTTCACCGATTGTGACGTTCTCAAGGCTCAAGGCCAAGCAGGCGGTCAAGGATGTCGGACGCGTCAGGGACATCCCATACGCCCGCATGGAGGCCATCACCAAGATGATCCCGGATGACCCCAACATGACCATAAATCTCGCCCTCGAGCAGAGCGGCGAGCTCCGCGACATCTACGATACCGACCGCGAGGTTCACGAGATCGTCGACACGGCCCTGGCGCTCGAGGGGATGGTGCGCCACGCTTCCGTCCACGCCGCGGGGGTCGTCATCGCCGATAACGCTATCGACACTTACTCGCCTCTATCGCTCCAGCAGAAGAGTGGCGAGAACGCAAACGTGATAACGACACAGTACGACATGTACGGGGTCGAGAGGCTCGGACTGCTCAAAATCGACATGCTCGGCCTCAAGACCCAGAGCCTGCTCGAGCTTGCCGTTAATCTGATCAAAGAGCGGCAGGGGATAGACGTCGATATCGATTCTCTTCCCATGGAGGATCCCGACACGTTCAACCTCATACAGACAGCCCGCACCGTGGGGACGTTCCAGCTCGCGAGCCCCGGGATGAGGGCCCTCATGCGCGATATGCAACCCAGCCGCTTCGAGGACATAATCGCGCTCATCGCCCTTTTCAGGCCGGGCCCCCTCCAGAGCGACATGCACCGCGTATTCGTCGACCAGAAACACGGCCGGAAGAAGGTCTCGTATCCGCACCCATCGATAGAGGAAATACTCAAAGAGACGTACGGTGTCATCGTATACCAGGAGCAGGCGATGCAGATCGCCCAGGCCATGGCGGGTTACACCGGGCTCGAGGCCGACGAGCTCCGGAAAGCGATGGCCAAGAAGAAGTCCGACATCATGTCGCGCCACCGGCAGATGTTCATAGAGGGCGCCCGGTCCAAGGAGATAGACGAGGCGACCGCGACCAGGGTCTTCGACCTCATAGAAAAGTTCGGTGGATACGGCTTCAACAAGTCGCACAGCACGGCATACGCGCTCGTCTCATATCAGACCGCGTTCCTCAAGGCGCATTATCCATCCGAGTACATGGCCGCTCTGATGACCATCTACATGGACAACCAGGACCGCCTGGTCGAGTACATAAACGAATGCAAGCGGATGGGGATAGAGGTACGCCTGCCGGATATAAACCAGAGTGCCGGGCACTTCACGCCTGGCGGAGACTACATCCTGTTCGGGCTCTCAGCCATCCGGAACGTAGGGTCGGCCGTGGTCGAACAGATAATAGCCTGCCGGAGCGAAGACGGTGAATTCTCGAGCTTCATGGAGTTCTGTGACAGGGTGCCTGCCCAGGCCACCAACAAGAAGACCCTCGAGAGCCTGATCAAGGCCGGCGCGTTCGATTCCATTGACCCCGACAGGAGCAAGCTGCTTGGCACTTACGATATCGCGGTGAGTAACGCCCAGCGAAAGCGCAGGGAACGCGAGGAAGGGCAGATCTCGCTTTTTGGCGAGGAGACCAACGAAGAAGACGATGTCAACGGATTTTCGAACGTCCAGGTGCCCGAGATACCAAAACGCGAGCTCCTCGCCTTCGAAAAAGAGATGCTCGGGGTGTACGTCAGCGACCATCCGCTCTCCGAGTGGAGAGAGCTGCTCTACTCCTACACTGACAATGAAATCGCACAGATAACCCCGGAGATGGACAAGACCTCCATGCGCGTCGGCGGCATGATCGCCAGGCTGGAAAAGCGCTTCAACAAGCAGGGCAAGCCGTGGGCAAGCTTCAACCTCGAAGACTTCTCCGGCTCTATCGAGGTGCTGGTGTTCTACCACAAGTACGAGGAACTGGCGGACGAGCTGCGAGACGATGCCATCGTCCTTGTCAAGGGAAGGCTCGACATGCGAGACAATTCCCGCCGGCTGATGGCCGACGAGGTCAAACCCCTTCCTCGCAGCGGCATGCGGGCCGCGAGGCTCCTGCTGGTGATGGATACCGACCGCTTCAGCGATGAGCTCGCGTCAACCATAAAAGAGATGCTCATCCAGCACCCCGGAGAGGTCCCGGTCCACCTCCGGCTATGTGAGGATGACGAAGAGGTCACCACCGTCAGGTTCGGCGACCTTTATTCCATAGACACATCCAGCGATGTCCTCGGCAAGCTCAAAGCCCTTCTCGGCATGCAATCCGTCCGCATCGAGTACCCCGATTTCTAACCGTTGAAAATCCGGTGTCAGATCTTTTTTCCAAGGGGGTGGAGTTGATCGAGAATGCGGGGTCTGCTTGTTTCAAGCGAAAAGTTGATCAGCGTGAGGGTTTATTAGACCCTTACTCGAATTTGAGGACGGTGTTGACGGAGGGGTCGGTGAAGCAGTCGGGGCAGAAAGCGACTACTTTGCCTCCGTCGCATCCAAAGCCGTAATTTTCGAGCTTGACGCAATGATTACAGAGAGGGATACCGCAGCCGAGGCAGAGGATGACGGCGTTCTCTTCCCCGCAATAGTGGCAATCGGTGCCTTCCTCTATCATCAGATACTCCCTACCTGTTCCCGCCTGTTGGGTTATACTTCGTAAATCAAAGGACTTCCATATGATGATAACGACGTATGAAGTATTTGGGCAAGAAGATATAGCACCCGCACTCGGGAAGATAAGGAGCGGCTCGGAGGCTTCGGCTGAAGTGATGCTGTCTGTCAAAGACACTATCGAGGAGGTAAGACAGCGTGGAGACGGAGCCCTCGCCCGGCTCACGAAGCGCTTTGACGGCGTGAGCCTCAGTCCGGATGAGTTCGAGGTTGCCGAAAGCGAGCGCCGACAGGCGTGGGAGGACATCGACTCCGATGCGCGCGAAGCCCTTCTCATGGCCGAAAAGCGCATCGCGCTGTTTGCTCGCGAGAGCCTCGCGAAAGAATGGGAGATGGAGGTCGAGCCAGGGCTCATGGTCGGACAGGCCCAGCGTCCACTCGAGACTGTGGGCATCTACGTCCCCGGTGGCAGGTTCCCTTACCCGTCAACGGTCCTGATGTCCGGCGTTCTCGCCCGTGAAGCCGGCGTGCCTGAGATAAACTTCTGCGTGCCGCCCGGTGATGGAGGCTTTGTGAGCCGGATCACTCTCGCCGCGACGACCCTCGTAGACGGCTGCAAGGTATTCAGGGCCGGCGGAGCACAGGCGATCGCCGCGATGGCATATGGCACCGAGACGATTCCCCGGTGCAAGCTCGTGGCCGGTCCGGGTAACATCTATGTCGCAACCGCAAAGAGACTGCTATCCGACGTGGTCAGCGTCGACCTGGAGGCGGGACCCAGCGAAGTCGCCGCGTACGTGGATTCGACTGTCGATATTTCTTTTGCGGCCGCTGATATGTTGGCCCAGTTGGAGCACGACCCCCTGGCAGTCTCCGCGATCGTCAGCGAGTCATCAGACGTGCTCGAATCGGCCCGCGGAGTGCTATCGGGGTTCGCGGATGGGCTCGATGACCCGGAGCCGAGAGGCTCTGTCAGCCTCGTACTCTGCGCATCGCGCTCGCTCGCCATAGATTTCCTGAACGCGCTCGCTCCGGAGCACCTCGAGCTAATGGTTGACGAGGCTCAGAACGTCTTACCGGATATCCACTCGGCCGGTTGCGTCTTTATCGGGCCTTACTCGCCGGTCGCGCTCGGGGACTATGTCGCCGGTCCCAGTCACGTATTGCCCACGGGTGGGACAGCGGCACGGCTCTCCGGTTTGAACGCGCAGGATTTCAGGAGGACTATGAACGTAATCTCGTACACGGAGCAAGGTTTCCGCTCGGACGCGCCGCAGGCCAAGTTGATTGCACGGCTCGAAGGGCTGAAAAAACACGCATTCTCCATTGAGATAAGAGAACGAAGCTGAAGGAAAGCGCCGCGGGCAACGCGGCTGATTGCACCGGAACAGGAGGTTTGGCTTGCCAAGAAAAGGAATGCGCGAACGGGAAACCAGGGAAACGGTAATTTCCGTGTCACTCGACCTGGATGGCAGCGGGGCAACGGAAATATCCACCGGCCTGGCTTTTTTCGATCATATGCTCGAGCTGATGTTTCGCCATGCCTTGATCGACCTCAAGCTCGAGGCGCGCGGAGACCTCGATGTCGATGGGCACCACACCGTCGAGGACACAGGCCTGACGCTCGGCTCGGCGCTCGCTGATGCGCTTGGAGACAAGAAGGGGATTTCCAGGTTTGGATCGAGCCTCGTACCGATGGACGAGTGCCTCGCCGAGGTAGCGATCGACATAAGCGGACGGCCGCACCTGAGCTTCGATGTCGAGCTGGAACCTGAGCCGCTCGGGAATTTTGAACCTTCACTGGCCCGGGACTTCTTCCAGGGTCTCGTCAACGAAGCCGGTCTGACCTTGCACGTGGAGCTGCGAAGGGGAGGGGGAGTGCACCACGCGCTGGAGGCGGTCTTCAAAGCGGCAGGCCGCGCCCTCAAAACGGCTGTGGCCATCGATCCACGCGTCGGGGGAGTTCCCAGCACGAAGGGAACGCTCTGATGGCGTCAGTCGGCATTATCGATTACGGGATGGGCAACCTCAGGAGCGTTGAAAAAGGACTTCACAAAGTTGGTGTCGATGCCACGCTGTGTTCGGACCCGGACAGGCTGAGCAACTTTGACGGCCTCGTGCTTCCGGGTGTCGGCGCGTTTGGAGATGCCATGGCAAACCTGAAGGATCGGGGCATCGATCGCATCCTTCTCGAATTCCTTGATAAAGGCAGGCCGCTTCTCGGGATATGCCTCGGCCTGCAGTTGCTTTTTGATTACAGCGAAGAGCACGGGCGCACCGAGGGGCTCGGCGTGATACCCGGGCGCGTTATCAAGCTTCCGAGTACGGTGAAAGTACCACACATGGGCTGGAACATCCTCGACATAAAGAAACAGGTGCCACTCTTCGAAGGCGTCAAGCCTGGCAGCCGTTTTTACTTTGTTCATTCATATTTCTGCGAACCGTCAGATGATTTGTACACGATCGGCACGACCGATTACGGCCTGGAATTCACGTGTGCCGCCGCCAACGGGAATGCCTGGGGCTTGCAGTTCCACCCTGAGAAATCCAGCCTGCTCGGATTGGGGATTCTAGATAACTTCGGAAGGATGGTAGAAAGTTGCCAATGAATCTACCGACCGGTTTCACGGTAATACCCGCGGTCGACATAAAAGGCGGCCGTTGCGTGCGGCTTTTCCAGGGACTCCCCGACGAGGAGACAGTCTTCGGTGAGGATCCCGTGGTAATGGCGCAACGCTGGGAGGAAGAGGGAGCCCGGTTGCTGCACGTCGTCGACCTCGACGGCGCATTCCAGGGCAGGCCGGTAAATCGCGACATTATCCTCGATATCGCTTCCCGGCTCACCATACCGGTTGAAGTAGGGGGTGGCATCCGCAATTCGTCTATCGCTCATTCGTACCTGAACGAGGGAGTGGCAAGGGTTATAGTCGGCACGGCTGCTTTTGAGAATCCCGAGTGGCTGGTCACGCTGGCCGGTGAGCTTAAGGATTCCCTGGTCGTGGGCATGGACATCAAAGAAGGGCACGTAGCCGTCGACGGTTGGGCAGAGATAGGCACGCAGGGGCCGCTCGAGGCCGTAGAGTGGCTTGCCGACGCCGGTGTGAGGCGCATAATCTACACCGACATCAGCAAGGACGGCACTCTACGTGGACCCAACATCTCCGGCATCGAGCAGCTTGTGGCCCGTACTTCGGTTGGCATAATCGCTTCTGGTGGGATCGGAGAGCTCGGCGATATCGATCGTGTCGCCGGTATGACTTCCCTCGGGGTTGAAGGTGTGATTGTGGGCATGGCCCTCTATAAGAACAAGTTCACCCTGGCTGAAGCTCTTGCCGCCGCTGAGGAAGGGGGTGCTTCGCGATGCTTGCCAAGCGGATAATACCGTGTCTCGATGTTCAGGAGGGCAGGGTCGTGAAAGGGGTTCACTTCGTCAACCTCAGGGACGCCGGCGACCCGGTTGAGCTTGCTTCCTTTTATGACCGTGAGGGCGCCGACGAGCTCGTCTTTCTCGATATCACCGCGTCCCATGAGGGACGGGACACCAAAGTAGAGCTCGCCGGAAGGACCGGTGACGAGGTATTCATACCGTACACGATCGGTGGCGGGATAAGCTCCCTGGACGACATCCGCAATATACTCAGAGCAGGAGCGGACAAGGTTTCCATCAACACGGCAGCCGTTGAGGACCCGACGTTGATCACGAGGGCTGCCGAGAGATTCGGAAGCCAGTGCGTGGTCGTGGCGATCGACGGTCGCGGTAGGGGAGACGGCACGTGGGAAGTGTTCACCCACGGCGGACGGACGCCGACCGGCGTCGATGTGCTCGAGTGGGCAGCGCGTGTCGAACAGCTCGGCGCAGGCGAGATAATGCTCACCAGTATGGACAGAGACGGGACCAGGCTCGGTTATGACCTGCCGATGACGAGCGCCGTCTGCAAGGCGGTCGGCGTCCCGGTCATAGCAAGCGGGGGAGCTGGAAACCTCGACCACCTCGTCGAGGGGATAGAGGAGACCGGCTGCGACGCCGTCCTGGCCGCCAGCATCTTTCACTACGGCGAACACACAATAGCGGAAGCTAAAAAGCTGCTGGCAGACCATGGCATCCCCGTCCGCATCTGAATCGGTTCCTGGCGCTGTTTTCTAAGATATTGAAGTGGCCGGCATTTCTCTGATAGTGTCTTAGCCGCTGTAGGCAGATTGTCAAAATATGCGGTTTTGCCGCGAGAAACTGCAGGGGGTCTGAGAAGTGATCAGGAAGAAAAGATTTTCAGCCGCGTTCATCTTTAGCACCTGCATCCTCGTTGCGCTGACATTGGCGCTCGGAGGGTGCGGCAACAGCGGGGCGGGCAAGACCTACAAGATCGGAGTCATCCTTTCCCTTTCCGGCCCGGCGGCCCCGCTCGGGCAGTCAGAGCAGCGATCGATACAGCTTCTCGAGAAGGATCTCCAGAAAGGTAACGGTATCAACGGCGGAAAGATCCAGTTCATCATAGAAGACGATGAGAGCGATCCCGCGAAGGCTAACGTAGCAGCCAGTAAGCTGATCGACCAGGAAGGCGTCGCCGCCATCATAGGCTGCAGCAGCACCGGCTCCACGCTGGCGATCGCGCCAACCGTCAAAAAGAAGCAGATTCCATGTGTCGCCATGGCAGCCGGCACCGCGGTCACGCAGCCCACCGAGAAGTGGCTGTTCAGCGTTGCGCCGAGCGATGCCCTGGTCGTACAACGCATCCTGATGTATTTCCGTGACGAGCTAAAGGTAAAGAACGTAGCTATACTGCACGACTCTAACGCGTACGGAACCGGTGGGGCCGATGTCTTTAGCGCACAGGCGCCGAAATACGGTATCAAAGTGGTGGCAAACGAAAGCTACGGTTCGGCCGACACTGACATGACCGCGCAGCTTACCAAGATAACCCAGGCGCCGGCCAAGGCAATCCTGGTATGGGGCACAAACCCCGGCCCCGCGTCCATCGCGAAGAACATGCAGCAGCTCAACATAAAAATCCCGTTTGTGGCTTCATCGGGAATCGCCAATCAGAAATTCATTGAGCTCGCCGGCCCGGCGGCCAACGGTGTCGTCTTTGCCGCAAGCCGCCTGATATTGCCGAGCACGATACCGGCGGGGAGCGACTGGGAGAAAGCGGTAAACGACTTCAGCTCCGAGTACAAGGCCGCCTACAACATGAGCATCGACACTTTCGCGGCGCACGGATGGGACGCCGGCAACATGATTGTCAACGCCATGAAGAAGGCCGGAACAGAAGGCACTGATATCCGCGACCAGATAGAACAGGTTAGAGATTATCCGGGCGTGGATGGCGTGTTCACGTATTCTCCGACGAACCATGCCGGACTAAAAGTCGACGCCCTGATCATGGTCAAGATCGTCAACGACCAGTGGACGCAGGACAAGCCCAGTGGGGGTTCGTCCAAGTAATGGCAACATTGTGTCACGCGTCAAACGGATATCGAAGGCTCCTCGGGATCGTAAGGCGAAGCCGAACGTTACCGAGGTTGCGATCAGGCTTGTGGACAACACCCGTATGATGTGGTTAGATACCTTCCTGTAGTTTCTTCGGGGGCAGGATTGGGATGAGTCAAGGGGGCGATCTATGTTGTTCAAGAAATCCACTATCAAGCTGCTGATCGCGTGCGTGTGTCTGCTGGTGGCCGTGTCGATCGGCGCGGTCGGGTGCGGCAGCACCAACAAGGTCGATACATCAAAGAGCGTCTACAAGATCGGGGCGGTACTGTCACTGACGGGCCCCGCGGCCCCGCTCGGGACTTCCGAGCAAAAGGCGTTAACAATGTTCCAGGATGAGCTCAACTCGGGTGCCGGTGTCGACGGCCACAAGGTCGAGTTCATCATCGTAGACGATCAGAGCTCTCCAGAGCAGGCGAAAGCCGCCATAACCAAGCTCATAAACCAGGAGGGCGTCAGCGCCATCGTAGGCACGAGCTCCACCGGTGCTACCCTCGCAATGGTTCCCGTGGCACAACAGAACAAGGTCCCGATGGTGTGCTGCGCTGCCGGCACCGCGATAACCGATCCGGTAAAGTCATACGTGTTCCGCACTCCGCCGACCGACAGAATGGCCATAACGAAGGTTCTCGAGTACCTCAAGAACACGCTCAAGATATCGAAGATCGCGATACTTCACGACTCCAACGCTTTTGGAACGGGCGGCGCTGACGAGCTTGCGGCCAAGGCTGCCAAGTATGGCATTCAGATTGTCGCAAATGAGAGCTACGGCTCAACTGATACGGATATGACTCCACAGCTTACTAAGATAAAGGGCACTCCAGCGCAGGCTCTGGTCGTATGGGGGACCAACCCCGGCCCGGCCTCGATCGCCAAGAACATGCAGCAGCTCAGCATCACGATCCCTTACGTCGGCAGTCACGGCATAGCCAACCAGAAGTTCATCGAGCTGGCCGGCCCTGCCGCCAACGGCGTTGTTTTTCCGGCTGGAAGGATGCTCATACCGGCTTCCATCCCCGCTAACAGCGAATGGCGCAAGCTCGTGGACACGTTCTATACGAACTTCAAGGCCAAGTATCAGAGCAACCCGGATACGTTCGCGGGTCACGGGTACGATGCGGGGCTCCTGATAACAGACGCCATGAAGACGGCAGGCACCGACAAGACCAAGCTGCAGGAAGCGATCCAATCGACCGATGGCGTCGTAGGGATAGACGGGACGTTCACGTATTCGCCCTCAAACCATGACGGTCTCAAGACCTCGGACCTCATAATGATCAAGGTCCAGAACGGGACGTGGACAGAGCTGAAGTAGTCCCGTAGAAACGACGTACGTTATAAACTAATCAGGCTAGGTCTTTGTGGGCCTAGCCTGATTTAATGACGAGGAGTCCTCTCGCTTGGGTAGAGCCGATGACAGACAGCGAATACTGCTGATATCCTCGGCGATTTTTATCGTCCTGGTTGTCATGCTGACGTTGAGCCTCAAGGGATCCACTGGATTCCAGTGGATCTTGAGCGGTCTTACCGTTGGCAGCATATACGCTTTGATCGCGATGGGATTCTCGGTGATCTACTCGAGTACGAGGGTCATCAATTTCGCGCAGGGCGAGTTCAGCATGCTGGGCGGCATGCTGATGTACTCGATATCCGTCAAGGGTGGGGTCCCACCATGGCTCGGGTTCATTCTCTCGGTGTTGATCGTGACCCTCATAGGAGCGGGGCTCGAGCGTGCCGCCATCCATCCGCTGAAGGAGCAATCCGTTATCGCCGTCATCATCGTGACGATCGGACTCGCGATATTCCTGAGAGCACTCGCCAAGTAGATATGGGGCACAGACCCTGTCAAGATCGCCGCATTCTCTGGAGAAAAGGCGCGCGTAATATGGGGGGCTTCCATAGTTCCACAGAGCTTCTGGGTTTTCGGGTTCACCGTCGTCGCGGTCGTGCTCGTCTTCATGTTCTTCAATCGCACCCTCGTTGGGAAAGGCATTAGAGCCGCCGCGATGAACAAAGACGCCGCAAGCCTCGTCGGTGTAAGCTCATCCACCAGTTCTCTTCTGGCTTGGACCATCGCTGCCGCGCTCGGAGCGTCCGCGGGCATAGTCATAGCGCCGATTAACTTCGCGGCGTACAACGTGGGCATCATGCTCGGGCTGAAAGGTTTTACAGCGGCCGTGCTTGGCGGGCTCGGCAGCTTCCCCGGGGCGGTCGCCGGCGGGCTGGTCCTGGGTGTGCTCGAGATGATAACCGCGGGCGTCGTCCCCTCGGGCTACAAAGACGCCGTCGCTTTTGTGATATTGATACTCGTTCTACTGATCAGGCCCCAGGGATTGCTTGGCAAACCCGAGGACGTCAAGGTGTAGACATTGGACAGTAAAGTCGAAAAACCGGCTCTTGGCGAGAAGCGGGATTACCGCAATCTGCTTATCCTTACAATCTTCATCCTCCTTATACCCCTGTGGGCAAGTCCGCTTCCAGGCGACGTCCTCCACCTGGATATCGTCAACATAATGGTGCTTGCCGGCGTCTACGCCTGTGCTGTTATCGGCCTGAATCTGCTCGTCGGATATGCAGGCCAGATATCGCTTGGGCATGCCGCATTTTTTGGTGTCGGAGCGTATACGACCGCGATTCTCACATGCCATTACTCCTGGTTTCCCACGTGGCTTGGCGTACTCGTGGGCGCCGCGCTTGCCGGGGTCATCGGGTGGCTTGTCGGGGTTCCGGTGCTGCGTCTCAAGGGCAACTACCTTGCGATGGCAACCCTTGGGCTGGGTGAGATAGCATTCATACTTTTTACACAACTCAAGGGACTCACCGGTGGAACCGTTGGAATACCACAGGGAATAAAGGTAAAAGTCGGCGAGATTCCTGCACTTTCCGTCTTTGGCTTCAGATTCGATACGGATATCAAGTTCTTCTTCCTGGTGTGGGCGATCGTCATGTTATTGATGTTGGTCAATATCAACGTGATACGTTCGCGGGTCGGGAGGGGGCTCAGGGCTCTTCACTCGAGCGAGGTCGCAGCTGAGGCGATGGGGGTGAACACGGCCAGGTACAAGACACAGGTCTTCGTGCTTAGCGCGGTCCTCGCCGGACTTGGTGGAGCTCTTTTCGCGCACTTCGAGCGCTACATAAGCCCCGAGTCGTTCACTTTCTCGCTCTCAATACTCTTCATCACGATGGTGGTGGTGGGAGGGATGGGCAACTTGTGGGGAGGCGTCGTCGGAGTCATAGTGCTGACCTTCCTGCCCCAGGTTATCCAGGCGATGCCGCAGTGGATCCCGGGACTTCCGTCCAACCTCACGAACTTCAGCAATTACACCCTCGTGCTCTATGGCATACTGCTTGTTATCTTCATGATGTTCATGCCCAGCGGTATCGCCGCCGGCTTATCGCGCGGGGTGTATCTTGGTGAAAAGCAGTTCAAGCGAATGCGTGACCGCGTCAGGGCGAGGAAGTACGAGGGTCACTGATGGTCTCTCAACAGATACTCGGAATCGAAAATATCACAATGCAGTTCGGCGGGCTTGCGGCGCTCAAAGACGTGTCTTTTTCGGTGGAACGTGGAGAGATCAAGGCGGTGATCGGACCGAACGGAGCCGGCAAGACGACGCTATTTGACATCCTGACCGGCATTCTGCAGCCGACGGCCGGCAACGTACTTCTCAAGGGAGAAAGCGTGGTCGGGATGCGACCGGACCAGATAACCGCAAGGGGTATGATCCGGACATTCCAGACCATCCAGCTCTTTGAAGGGATGACTGTAATCGAAAACGCGATGGTCGGCTGCCAGTCGCGTACGCATTACGGCTTTATCGCCAACGGCCTCAGACTGCCCACGGCGGGGCGCGAGGAAGCCCGAATACTCAAGACGGCCCGGTCCGCTCTCGAAGATGTAGGACTGGAGACTCGAGCGGTTGAGACAGGAACAAACCTCCCGTACGGGCAGCAGAGGATGCTCGAGCTTGCCAGGGCAATATCCAGCGAGCCTGACATCCTGTTGCTGGACGAGCCTGCCGCGGGCCTCAACCAGTACGAGACCGGAGAGCTCTCGAGCATCTTGACCAGGTTCAGGGACCGGGGGCTGACAATTCTCATAGTTGAGCATGACATGGGTCTTGTGATGGACATATCCGACGAGGTCGTGGTCCTGGATTACGGAGAGATAATCGCCCGCGGCACGCCGGACGATGTTCAAAACGATCCCAAGGTCATCGAGGCTTACCTCGGTATAGAGGCTGATTAAGATGCTTAGAGTAGACAAGCTTTCCACATTCTACGGAAATATCCAGGCGTTGCGCGATGTCACGATCAACGCGCGCCGGGGAAACATAACGACGATAATCGGCGCCAACGGCGCCGGAAAAAGCACTCTTCTGAGAACCATCTCCGGGCTCAACAAGGCACGACACGGGCTTGTGATCTACGAGGACCGTGATATAACGAATATGCATGCCAACAAGATAGTGCATGCGGGGATCTCTCTCGTGCCCCAGGGTAGACAGGTCTTCTCCGATATGACCGTCACCGAGAACCTCGCCCTCGGTGCATACGTCAGGCGCAGGGGCGACCGGGCTGACGTAAAACAGGATCTCGACATGGTATACGAACTCTTCCCGGTCCTGGAAGAACGCAAGAAGCAATGGGCCGGGACTCTCTCAGGAGGCGAGCAACAGATGCTGGCGGTCGGTCGGGCTCTGATGTCTCGGCCCAGGCTGCTTCTGCTGGACGAGCCCTCGATGGGCCTCGCACCCAAGGTGATACAGAGCATATTCAAGACGCTCCACGGCCTTCACGAGCAGGGCCTGACCATCATGCTAGTCGAGCAGGATGCGAAGATAGCTCTCGAAACGGCGGATTACGGCTATGTCATGCGCACAGGGAAGGTAGCACTCGAAGGTCCCGCGACCGAGCTTCTCGAAAACGAGGAAGTAAAGAACATATATCTTGGTTGAGGTGAGCAGATGAGCGAAGGCGAAACCCAGGTCAGGAGTCTGGACGACATCAAGTACGACGATCGCGGCCTCGTCGCGGCAATCGTACAGGAGCAGGTCACGGGGCAGGTCCTCATGCTCGCATATATGAACAAGGAGTCCCTGCGAATGACGCTCGAGACCGGGCGCACCTGGTTCTACTCGCGAAGCAGGCAGGAGCTCTGGCCGAAAGGGGATACGAGCGGGCACATTCAGAAAGTACAGAAGATCTTCTTCGACTGCGATGCCGACGCGCTTCTTGTACAGGTCGAGCAGGTGGGCGTAGCCTGTCACACGGGTGAGCTCTCCTGCTTCTATCGGGAGCTTGACGTCGATTGAAGCACCTTCCAGCAGAGCGCGCGCCCCTATCTAAGCACAACGGTGACTTGGTATAATACTGGTGTCGGCACTTTATTCCGGAAGCATGGTGGTGGGGCTTGCCACTGGAAGAGATTTCTCCGGACATCCTGGATTTTGTTGAAGAATACATCGACAGGTTCGTGGCGTGGGACCTGTTTTCTTATTTTCACGAAAACCCCGATATAGAGCGCAAACCCACGCAAATCGCTGTTGAGATAGGCAGGAAGACAACGGCGATAGAGCCGTCCCTCGACCGTCTCGTTGAGCAGGGGATACTCTCGCGAGACCCCGATGAGGACGCACAGCCTACTTACCGCTACACCGCAACTGCCGAGATCAAGAAAAAGATGGACGATTTCCTGGCCGCGACAAGGGACCGCACGAACCGTCTTGCCATCGTCAGCAGGGTGCTTCAAAAAGAGATAAAGCGTCTCTGAGGGTTGGAGGGCTCTTTTTGCATCGGGCTATCAAGTGAACTCCACGATGGGGTAAAGCCAAATAGCCTAGCAAGACTCCCCTCGCCATCGCCAACAAGTCCAACCCCAACGAGTTTCCAGAGTCAGTTTATACGTGGTTGGGGTCCCTATCGTAAGATCAAGGGTGATCAAGTGAACTCCACGATGGGG
>DATCGY010000073.1:0-2958 GCA_036508635.1 Candidatus Anoxymicrobiaceae bacterium | reverse complement strand
ACGCGTCCCTGATGGTGGTGACGCCGTGCGGCGGGCACTCCTCCAGGTTCTTGAGCGTCTGGCGCTTCATAGAGAGGATAAGTTCGAAGTCGAAGATCGCGGCTCCCGGCATCATGGCGTGGACGTGGCAGTTGATGAGGCCCGGTATAGCGAATAGGCCGGGGCAGTCGAAGACGCGGTCGGCGGTGACCTTGTCGAGGTCTCGGGCGGCGACCACGTCGGTGATCTGGCCGTCGATGAACAGTATCCCGCGATCCTTCGAGACCTGACCGCGCTTTACGTCGACCAGGTTGACGCCCCGCAGCAGCACCGAGCGGCCTCGCTCGGGCTTCCACTCGAAAGGCGGCCTGGGGGGTGAGAAATTGGAGAGCACGTCGTTCGCGCAGGTGGCCACGTACCCGGCCGCCGCGATCCCGGCGAGCACCGCCCCCTGCTTCGCGCGCCTCGCGAGCCGTCCTTCGTGTACTTCTTCCTTGCGTGCCACAGCCACCTCCCTGAGCCTGAATGACCTGGTAATCATACAGCGAAAAGCGGGCGCAAGGGACTCGAGGCGCGCGCTCGATGCTCGATGATGGGATGGCAGGGGAGTGAGCCAGGCAGCTTGTTTCAGGGCTTCTTCAGGGTTCTGTTGTGTTCGCCGATGTTCCTGAGTTCGACCGTCGAGCTGCGTTCGCCCCAGCACCAGGTCATGCGAATACTTTCGGTGATCGAACTTTCCCAGATGTTGCCCGTTCCCTGGATGCGCTTGCTCCGCAGCGAAGGATGAAAAGGGTCTTCAACAAACGTGCTCAACCTGGCCTTGGCCGCGCGCCTGCTCTCGGCTGGCATCTTCTTGAAGTTGCGCTTGAACCTCTCGGAGTAAACGAGAGCTCTTACCATTTGTCGATCTCTTCGAGGAACTCTTTGGGCGTCATCCTGGTGACACGGCCGGCTTCATGATCTGCAGCAGACTTCTTCTCCTCGGACTGCCACTGTGGAGTCCAGAACCATGCCTGGTCGCGGTCGACCGATACCTGAGGTTTTATCAGGATGGAACTGCCGTCATCGGCGGCTGCGATAAGCACCACATCGGAACCGTTGATGCCAACGGCTTTGCGTATGCTCGCCGGAATGGTGAGAGCGCCCCGTTCGTTGACCTTGACCAGCTCCTCGTGAACCTTGCTCATAATCTGCTCCTTGATCATCGGACTCCTCTCAAGGATAACAGGATTACTGTATTACCGCAATTCTGGATTGCCGCATTTGGAGAGACAGTAGATTTTGCTTGGCTGGATCGCTCAGAGAGCTTCAATTCAACTAGATCTTTCTCTTGCTGAACCCTTTACAAATCAAGAACAGCTGTCTATAATTGCAGGTCCATGACAATAATATTATCGTATAATGGACAGTATAGCGAGTATATTATGAGACTTCCAGCGTGTCGAGAGCATATAGTCCTAAACATGACAAAGAGCTTGGTTTGACTTTGTACAAAATCTGTTATAAAAAAGGTGCCCCTTACTTGTTCGCCTGAACTTGGGAAGGCAATGCGACAGCCCAGAATCCTTTATCTTGACCGGGAAAAAGACAAAGCGCTGTTCAAGGCTTTGAGCAAGCACGGAGTCGTATTTCATGCCAAAGGCCTGAACCAGACTCTCTTCCTCATGGCTGAGACCGATTTCGACTATTACTTCATCGATGCCGATGTGCCGCAGGCGCAGGCGTTTCTCAAGCATGTGCGGCACGATCCGGAGCTCGCACCACCGCAAGGAGTCGTTCTTCTCACAGAAAACGATGACGAGGATTGCTCGGCCTGGCAAGTCGATGCATTTATCACGCGAAGAACCGCGATCAGCGACATTCCCTACATCTTCTCTCATCTCAAGGCGGAAAAGCCCGCGCCTCCAAGGATCCTCAGGCTCGCGGAGCCTCCTAAAGAGATCGAGGCGGAGGTGGAAGTTGAAGGCGAGGCCCGCGTCCGGGACGAAGCGCCTGAGGTCGAAGACATACGGACGCATCTTCGTCGTGGCAAGGAATCCGGTGTGGTGCTCAACGAGCCTGTCTCGAGTGCGTTCAACCAGGCGGCCCTGAAACGTGGTCCGGGGAAGCTGATCATCGCGTCGCTGGCACTGGTCGCGGTAGTCGCGTGGTTGTTTGTATGGGGACCGCTGGCTTCGAAGCCTGCCAAAGAGAAGGCCGCGGCATCTAAACGTAAGACAGTTGGCGCGGAAGCCTCTCGCGGACAGGAGATCAAGAGGTATATGCAAAGCACTCTGACCGCTCCTACGTCCACTCCGGCGGCCGTCGCCTCGAGCCAGCCCTCAAGTCCATCTGCAACGACCGAGGCAGACGCGGCCCCGCCTGGCGTACCCGCGAGCGACCAGAATGCGAGTCCGGCCCCGACGCCCGGGCCAGCTCCCACCCCCGCGCCCGAGCAGCCAAACCGTTCTCCTTCCGTCAGCATCAGTGGACCCTCGCAAGTAATGAGAGGATCCCCAGCTTCGTTCTCGGCATCCGCATCGGACCCTGATGGCGATCCTGTTTCACTTTCGTGGTCGCCATCCCAGACGGTGACCTCAGAAAGTGAGGGGTCGATCACAGTAACCGTGACCGCGACCGACAGTCACGGCGCGAGCAGCAGCGATTCGACGACGGTGACTTTCCTCTAAGGAGATGGTGCTGGTGAAGAAGTACCTGATCATCGTGATATCAGCAATGTTTGTCATCTCTGCCGCTGTCGCCTTAGCGGCGACTCAAGCGAGCGCTTATCCGACAGGCTGGACCAGCGACTCGCGGGTCCCGGGATCCACCTACGGGATGCTCGATATCGCGACGAGTGGGCCCTTCGTTCATCTGCTTCGCAAGAACGGGGCCGGGCGCATCGAATACTGCCGGTCCGCGGACTACGGTGCCACATGGGGCACGCCGGTTGTGGTAGACCTCAACGGCTCGCACGAGGACTACTGCCCACAGATAGAA
>DATCGY010000072.1:0-2582 GCA_036508635.1 Candidatus Anoxymicrobiaceae bacterium | reverse complement strand
GTACGACCCTAAAGAACCGCGTGGTAATGACCCCTATGGGGATGTTCGGCATCCCCGCCGCCGACGGCAGCCTGACGCCCGCGGGCATCGATTTCTATCTCGAGCGGGCGAAAGGTGGGGCGGCGCTCGTCTTCCCTGCCGCGGCGCTCGTGACGACGGAGTTCGAATCCACGTGCGTCGCGCTCAACGCGTTTGACTCGCTGGACAAGGTCGTCGCCTGGAGCCGCCTCGCCGAGCAGGTACACCATTACGGGTGCAAGCTCGGCATCCAGCTCAGCGCCGGGCTCGGGCGCACGAGCGTCAGTTACTTTTTCGACACTACCTTTGTGCCGGTCTCTGCCTCGCCCGTGAGTGCGCACTGGACCCCGTGGCTCACGTGCCGGGCGCTCGAGGTGGAAGAGATACAGAGGATAGTAACGGCGTTCACCATGGCGGCGATGCTGGTGCCGGGGTGTGGCATCGACGTTATTGAGATTCACGGGTACGGGGGATACCTCCTCGACCAGTTCATGTCGGCTCTGTGGAACAAGCGCTCAGACGCATACGGCGGAGACCTCGAGGGCCGTATGCGCTTCGCCCTGGAGGTCGTCGGCGCGGTCAAGGCCGCCTGCGGCGACGTCCCGGTCGTTTTCAAGATGACTCCCGTGCACCATACCGCCGGCGGCAGGGAGCTCGGCGAAGGCATCGAGATCGCGCGCATGCTCGAAGCCGCCGGGGTCGACGCCATCCACGCCGACGCCGGATGCTACGAGGCGTGGCACAAGGCGATACCACCCGTCTACGAGCCACCCGCCGCGCAGGTCGAGATGGCGGCGTCCATCAAGCGCGCGGTCGGCATCCCGGTCATCGCCAACGGCAAGCTGGGCGACCCGGAGGTCGCGGAGGCGGTGCTGCAGCAAGGCAAAGCCGACTTCATCGGCCTTGGGCGCTCGCACCTCGCCGACCCCGAGTGGGCGGACAAGGTCAAGGAGGGCCGCCCCGAGGACATAGTCCCCTGCATCGGTTGCGGCGAAGGCTGCATGGCTCGCGGTTTTTCAGGCAAATACGCCTCCTGCGCCGTAAACCCAACGTGTGCCATAGAAGGCAGGTTCCCGCTCGAGCCCGCTATGGGTGAGCGCCGGCTCCTGGTGGTCGGGGGCGGGCCCGCAGGCATGATGGCGGCGGTGACGGCTGCGAGAAGAGGCATCGACGTCGAGCTGTGGGAGAGCTCAGAGCGCCTGGGCGGATGCCTCGTGGCCGCCGGAGCGCCGGAGTTCAAGCGCGACGTACGCAGGCTGCTCGATCACCTGGTCGGCCAGGTCGAAAAGCTGGGCGTCAACGTAGAGCTCGGCAAGTGCGCGACCGCCGGCGAGATCGCGGCGTTGGAGCCGGACGTGGTTATAGCGGCGACGGGCGCCGTGCCGGTGGTGCCCGAACGTCTGCGTGCCGGCAACGTGAAAACCGCAGTGGACGTCCTGACCGGTGACGTGCCCGAGGGCGAGCGCGTGCTGGTTGCCGGCGCGGGCGTGGTAGGGTGCGAGACGGCGATGTTCATGGCCGGGCTCGGCAAGAGGGTCGTTGTCGTCGACCAGGAGGGGATACTGGTTTCCGAGCCCGTATTCATCCTCAACCAGGCAAGCTTGCTCGAGAAGATGAACTCGCTTGGCATCGAGACGATCGCTGGCGCGGAGCTGGTCGACGTGGAGGAAGGCCGCGCGAGGATCAAGACCGGCGGCGTCGAGTCAAGCATCGAGTGCGACGCGGTTGTGCTGGCGCTGGGGTTCGCGCCTGATGGACGAGTCGCCGAGGAGCTCTCATCGCTGGAAGGCATCGAGGTCAAAGTGATAGGCGATGCCGTGGCTCCCCGCAAGGTACTCAACGCAATCTGGGAGGGCTTTCACGCGGCTCGTCTCATCTGAGCGGTCACAACCCGGGAGCCTCCCCTCGAACCGCCTCATCAGGACGGGGTCACCCCCCGGGGTCGTTTTTCTCGTCCACCCCTTTGCTCTTCGCCAGCCCCTCGACCCGGTCGAGGATCTGCAATATCAACTTCTCCTGCTTCTGGAAATTGAGCAGGACAGTCTTGATCTCCTTCTCCGCCCTCTGATCCGTCTCAAAGTCGTGCTCGCCCC
The DNA here is from genome assembly GCA_036508635.1 of Candidatus Anoxymicrobiaceae bacterium. Taxonomy (GTDB): domain Bacteria; phylum Actinomycetota; class Geothermincolia; order Fen-727; family Anoxymicrobiaceae; genus FEN-727. The sequence goes on along the minus strand of DATCGY010000072.1, from coordinate 471 downwards.
TGATGTCCGTGCGCAGCCCCTGGATGTTCTGCCCTATCAACAGCAACGGCATGAGCAGTATCTGCAATATGTTCGAGATGATCAGCCAGAGCACGAACGCGGGATAAGGGTCGAACTTCGCGGACTTCGGTGCGAGTATGTTCCAACCCAGCCAGAAGAACGTCCAGCCAAGCACAATGAAGAAGAACCCCATCGTGCCCACGTGTTCGGTGACGAACAGTGCGAGCTTCTTGAGCGGAGTCAGTTGATCCTGAAACGTATCGTTCGGATTCTTCGCCTTCTGGAAGTGCTTCTCGAGGTCGTGGACCATATCGGATATCTGGTCCCCAAGGTCCTTCTCATCCGGTTCGCCCGAGTCTACAGTCAACGCAAACCCCCATTCACCACGCTGTCATGATTGCCAGGTTTCATTCTATCGACTTAAGTATGATAAGCACCAGAGGTGGTAAACCATGACCAGGATCATCGAAG
>DATCGY010000071.1:0-3813 GCA_036508635.1 Candidatus Anoxymicrobiaceae bacterium | reverse complement strand
GCTTCAAGATGGAAAAGACCAAAGAGCATAAGAAGTTCGAAAAAGCCTTTTCCTGCCCCGGCACGGGCCAGATGCTCCTGAGGTTCTAGTGTCCTGCCTCATAAATAATATGGTGAATCAAGCTGCCAGTGGCTTCCCCGTGTAAGTCCATGAAAATGGATGCGCCCTCTCCTCGTTGTACTTCCGTATGTAATACATGATCTGGTCGACCAGCTCTTTCTTGGATTTCCACACTCCGCCCTTCACCACGTCCCTGGTGAAGATGTTGAAGAAGATCTCGATCTGGTTAAGCCAGGATGCGTAGGTAGGAGTGAAATGGAAGGTTACGCGCCTTCTCTTCTCGGCCCATTCGATAACCTCATGGTGCTTGTGCGCGCTGAAATTATCGAGGATGATGTGCAATTCTTTCCTCGGGTACTTACGGTGCAGGTATTTGAGAAAGGCGAGGAACTCTTCATGGGTGTGGCTATCTGTGCAACGCCCGTCTACCGTTCCCTCGTGAACCGCCAGGGCGGCAAGCAGGCAGGTGGTTCCATGTCTCTTGTAGTCGTGGGTAAGCCTCTTTGGGTTTCCTTCTCTCATCGGGAGTGCCGGCTGTGTGCGATCGAGCGCCTGTATCTGCGACTTCTCGTCAACCGAGAGCACCAGTGCGTTGTCGGGGGGGTCAAGGTACAGGCCCAGGATGGCCGCCTGCTTGGCCTCGAACTCCGGGTCGGGGCTGACCCCGCACCAGTGCTCCACCTTGTGTGGCTTCAGGTTTCCCTCGTTCAAGATGCGGTTCACGCTTGCGTGGCTGATCCCGGTAGCCCCGGCGAGCCTCCTCGTGCTCCAGCTGTTGCTTCCGTCAGGCGGTACGGAACATGCCAGTGAAATGGTCTCAAGTCTCTTCTCGGGCGGAATAGACATCGGTCGTCCAGAGCGGGGAAGATCATTCAAGCCTTCTATCCCATCCTCTGCGAAGCGTTTGCGCCACCTCGAACAGTTCTGGGGACTGATGCCGGTCCTTACGCTTATCTCCGGCAACGAGAGTCCCTCCGCTGACAGGAGGATCACGTTTGCTCTCTGTGCCATCCGGTGCTCGATCGTCCCGGCGTTGGCCCACATCCTCAATGTCTTCTCATCTTCCTCGCTCAGTAAGATACTGATCTTCGTTCTTCCCATGAAAACCACCTCCATGGGAAGGAAGTATATCATGTTACTTATGATACGTCACACTAGCATAGTCACGCGCGGTCACCGTGTCATGGGACCGCGCCTTGTGGTGTTCCTGCTTCACCTGGTACCCCGCATGCCGGATTGACCGCGCGGCGTTCCCTGAATACAGTCGTTGAGCTGGGACACCGGCAACGGCGAGGCCCTTGGGACGCACAACTCAGTGGGGGTGAACCTTCCCGCCAGGACATGGTATATGCCCGAGGGTTGCAGCGCGTACGGCTTCGAGTGCTGGACGCTCGTCGAGAACCCCGGCGCGCAAGACGCGAACATCACGCTTACATACATGATCGAGGGAGCGGGGGCGAAGCCCGTCAAGCACAGGGTACCCGCGCACTCCCGCTCTACCTACAATATGGAAGACGACATAGGCCAGAAGAGTGCCTCCATCGAGGTAACGAGCGACGTCCCGGTCATCCCCGAGCGCTCCATGTACACATACTGGAAATCGCCCGGGACGGGCGAGAGCGTACGCAGGGAAGGCCACGAATCCATCGGCACTACAAACCCCGCCACCGACTACTACCTTGCGGAGGGCACAACGGCATGGGGCTTCCGCACTTACGTGCTGATCCAGAACCCCAACAAGACCACGGCCAAAGTGACGCTAACCTATAACACGGCCAAAGGTGAGGTCAGCGACAAAGCTTTCACGATGCCCGCCGAGTCGCGCAAGACAGTCTACGTCAACGAAGCCCACCCGAACGTGGACCTGTCCACACACGTGCACTCGAACGTGCCCATTATCGCCGAGCGCGCCATGTACTGGAGCGCTGAGCGGGGCACGGGGAACGCCATGCACGACTCCATCGGGGTGCCCGCCGCCCACACCACGTTCGAGGGGCAGGATGATATCCGATAAGGCGCAGGCTTTGGCTGGTGTCCGTCGAATCTTATGATGCGATATTGCAATACAAGGAGTGCTTCCGGGGTCCGGGCATCAAGTGCCGCGAATCGGACTTCTTTCGATTGGCAGGGTGGCTGCCGTTTTATCCAGCGGTGGATACTGCTATATTGGTAATGTGTGGTAATTCGAGGTTTTGGAAACTGGCGAATGGGATGACCGAAATGCCTCCGTGTACACGTTTCGTGCAACTCGCCGGAGCCGGCGCACTGAGGCAAAAAATAAAAACCTTCATGATCGCGGCTGTCGTCCTGATTTGTATCTGCGGTTTCTTCGCCTTTGTCGCACTGCAGGCCATAGGGTCTGGGAGACCTGCCGAGGGAACCAATGGATACAGGCCCTCACGTTCGTGGCACTTCGCCGCGGGAAGCACCGCCTGGGGAATGAGGACATCGCTCCATATTCTGAACCCGGGGGATGGTGAGGCAAGGTCCACCGTAAAGTACTTGCTCTCCGGGGAGGGGCCGGTGCGGAAAGACGTAGTCGTGCCCGCGAGGTCCGGGGTCCTGGTTGATTGCATGGGGCACCTCGGTGGTAGGGAGCTGACGTTCGGCATGTCGATCGATGCCGACAGGCCTGTCGTCGTTTCCAGAGAGATGTACAACCTGAGCCCGGGGTTCGCGGTAAGCTCGATCGAGCAGGGCATGGGCGCTCCAAGCAGCGAATGGTATTTCGCGGAGGGTGCCACGTCCGAGACACGAAGGACCATCGTGTTCATGCTGAACGATGGCTCCTCGCCCGCGCAGGTCACGGTGGAAGAGCTCGATAACAGCGGCGAGGACAACCAGACGACGATACCGCTCGAACCGGGGCGGTCGTATCTCTTTGACGCCGCATCGGTCTTTCCATCTAGCGCAGACGTGTCGTTCGCTTTGTCTTCGGATGAGCCGATATACGCCGAAAGGTATTTCGAGACCGCTTACCAGGGCCTGAGGGTTGGATGCTGCACCCCCGGGAGCCCCGGCCTTCGCAAGAGCACGGACCTGATAATCCCGACAGACGCGCTCCTGTGGCGAGTGGAGATAGTGAACCCTGGGGGCGCCGGCTCATCAGTGGAGCTAAGGTACCACCTTCCAACCGGGACCAGGAGAACAAAGCGATTTGACGTTGAGGGTTACAGCCGCAAGGTCGTCAGCTTCGACGACGCGGTCCTGGGCCCCGGCGAGGACGCGCGGGGAAAGGTGGGCTTGGTGACCGTGAGCGTTGTCAGGGGCAATGACGTCGCAGCCGAGAGCACTTCGTTCGGCTCTTCCGGTGAATGTTGGGTCTGGGCCTCAATAGGTCGGGAAAGCCGCCGCGCTGACGATGGGCCGGTCTATCTCCCGGTCGTGAACAACCCCTGCTTCCGCCAGAACCTCATTGTCGCCAACGACCAGTTGCGGACTGTAGATACGACGGTGGTTGGCGAGAGCGCGAGCGGCAAGAGCCACACCGAGAGGAAGACCGAGTTGAAAGCGGGGCAATGCCTTTCGGCGACATCACTGCAGACCAACAGCCCACTGGCGTGGAATGAGGTCACCATCCCTAACTCAGAGAACGTCGCGTGGAGCGTCGTCTCGAGCAGGGCTTTCAATTACCTGACGGTGGACAAGGCCTCGATTGCCTTTGCATCGAACAGGTCGACAGTGATCGGAGCGAACACAACGGCAAATAAGGTGGCACTGACTTTCGACGTCGAAGGCGACCCCGAGGCCGCG
>DATCGY010000070.1:0-5132 GCA_036508635.1 Candidatus Anoxymicrobiaceae bacterium | reverse complement strand
GGCACCACACGGTCCAATGCGGCTGACGGCTCATTCGACGAGTGGGTCTCCATCGAGAACCCCAACTCTACTGCCGCGTCCATCAAGCTCACCTTCGTGAAGCCCGACGGGATCAACATCATCCAGAGCATCACGGTGGGGCCGGGGACCCGCTCCACCGTCTCGGTCAACGAGGTTCTGGGCCCGGACATGGACTCAAGCCTGATCCTGACCTCCTCGATCCCGGTGGTGGCGGAGCGCCCCATGTACTTCGACTACCACGGTTTCGCCCAGGGTGGGCACGACACCAGGGGTTACGGGCTCTGAGCGTAATCGGATGCCGCACACGCAGCAGCGGGCTCCCTCCGCCCAACGAAGACCATCACTACGAAGGTGACGGGCTGGTGGCCGCCCTGTCGGCCAGCGTAGCCTATTTCGCCCGGAACATCGGGCAGAAGTAAGGCTTCGGATGCATTCTCCGGGCTACTTGCCCCTCCGCATGTCGGGGCGCGCGTTTGGGTAATCTCGGTTAGAATGTACCGGGCGCGGGAGTCCACTTATTAGACTGGAGATAGTGTTTTGACCGAGGAAGGAAAAGAGCGGCCCAAGCCCGGCCTCATGGGATTTACGGTCGAGCGGGTCAGCGCTCTGAGCGACGGCGTCTTCGCGGTCGCCATCACGCTGCTTGTGGTTTCGATAGCCGTTCCGGTGATCCACGGACCGGTGACAAACTCCAAGCTCGCGCATGGGCTCGCGGTACTGTGGCCTCACTTTTTCTCGTACACCCTCAGCTTCATCATCATTGCGATGTTCTGGATCTCCCACCACGCGCTCTTCACGGCCATACGGCGGGTGGACAGGACACTCATATGGTTGAACATGTTCTACCTGCTGCTCATCGTCTTCATGCCCTACCCGACCGAGCTGCTGAGCCTTTTCGGCCAGACAGCGGTCGCCACGATACTGTACGCGTCCGTGCTGGCGCTTGCGGGACTCCTCCAGGGGGCCATGGCCTTCTACGCCGTGCAGGATCACCGCCTGGTTGACGATGAATTCGACATGGGTCACGTGGGCGAGTACCTCAGGAACTCGCTGGGGATGTCCGCCGTTTTCATCATCTCGATCGGCATCGCCTTCTTCAACGCAACGGCCGCGCAATTCTTCTGGCTCACCCTGTTTGTGATACAAGTGGTCGAACGCTTAGTATTCAGGAAGAAGAAACCGGGCGAGCTCGCCGTCGAAACGCAGGAGGCCAGCTGATGGCCGAAACGACAACGAACACATTGGTGAGAAGCCAGAGGGCGGCGGCGATCAGCGCGGCCGTCTCCGGGGTCTTTGGCGCCTCCCTGATCGTCTGGGGCGTCTCGCTCCATAGCATCGTGATGACGGCGGGCGGGATCTTGGCCGCGTCCAGGGGAGTGATGGCTGCTTTCATCATCGCCGGGATCAGGCTCTCCAGGCGGCATACCTCGACGTTCTCTGACGGGCTTTACAAGATCGAGAACATCTTCGCCACCGTGGTGGGCGTCATCGTGCTCGTTCTCGCCTACGAAATCGCGAGGCTCTCCATCAAGCACCTGAGCGGGACGTACACGTTCACCAACGACCCCAAGTACGCGCTTCCCTTCTTCCTCGGGGCCGCCCTGCTGGCCGGTTTCATGTTCTATTACAAGCAGCGGGTGGCCAAGGCGGAAGGTTGCCCCAGCCTGCGGGCCGATTCGTACTTCTCGCTGGCGGACGCGGTCGCGCTCGTCATCATCGGAGTGGCCCTGGCCCTCGACATCGCGGGGTACCACAGGGTGGACGCGATCGCCGGCCTCTTCGTCGCCTGTTTCCTGGCGGTCATCGGGGTCTACATCTTACTCGGTGGTCTGAAGGTCTTGCTCGACGCATCGGTCGACAGTGACCTCCTGGCAAAGGTCAAGCAGATCGCGCAGGCGGACCCGGGCATCAGAGACGTCCTCAGCGTGGACGGCAGGAACTCCGGGAGCTTCATCTTCCTCCACCTGGTTGTCGAGCCAGCGGCATACGATCTCGAGCAGGCAGGCGACGTCTCCAGTGATCTCGAGCGCCGCATCAAGGCCGCCCTCCCCAACGTCGATCGCGCCGACATAGAGTTCAACGCCCCCGACAACATGTTCATCGCCGCAGCTCCCCTGAACTCGGACGGGAACACGATAGCCGCCGGCTTCGAGTCGGCCCCGATGATAGGGTTCCTCGAGGTAGACGGTGGAACGGTCACGGGGAAGCCGGACGTGGTGAGCAACCCCGCGGCCGGCCTGCCTGCCGGGCGAGGTGTAAAACTCGCTGTGTTCCTGGGGAAGCACTCGGTCGACGTCCTCCTGTTGAAAGAAGCCATAACCGATCAGGATGTCCTGCAGACCTTGAAGGCATACGGGATCGACGTCTCCGTTGAGCCCTCGCTCAACAACCTCGAGAGCACCGGGGCCGAGTTGGTGAAGCTGGCGCAGAGCCGGGCTCGCGTGCCGGTAGTCGGGGATGCCGTCGCGAAGACGGCGGCGGGACAGGTGTAGCGATGAAATTCTTATCGCGGATGGAGCCAGCAGAAAAAGCGGAGGGGATCGACACTATCGCCTCGGTGTTCATGGCGACCGGGATGATCGTCGTGGCCACCATCTCCGGCAGCGTGTCGGTGCTGGCCGAGGGAATAGACACTTGCGTCGACATAGTCGCGGCTGTCGCCGTCATGATCGGCTTGAAGCTCTCCAAGAAACATACCAAGGACTTCCCCGAGGGCCTCTACAAGCTGGAGAACCTGGTGGCCGTCGCCATCGGCGTCCTCATCCTGTTCAGCGCATACGAGCTCGCGAGGGAATCGATCTCGAAGCTGCTGGCCAAACAGACCGCCATCGACAACCCGTGGATCGCGATGTCGACGATGGCTGTAGTTGTCGTGATCACCGGCCTGCTCGCGTGGTACAAGGGGCTCATCGGGAAGAGGGAGAACTCGCCCAGCCTCCTCGCGGACTCCCACCACTCCTGGACGGACACCATCGCGAGTGCCGGGGTGATCCTCGGTGTCGGGTTGAACGCCATGGGCGTGCACTACGTTGACTCGATAATGGCGCTGGTGATAGTGCTCATCCTCGCCTATTCTGGAGGGCAGGTCATCCTCCAGGCATTGAAGGTCTTGCTCGACGCCTCCATCGAGAAGGACGTCATGGACGCAGCGCGCAAGGCGGCTCAGGCGGATCCTCGTGTCCGGCGCGTGGTGCGGGTCGACGGCCGTAACTCCGGCAGCTACCGCTTTCTCCATCTGGTGATCGTCCCCGAGGCCTTCGACCTGAGGGACGCGGAGGCTTCCGCCGACAGCCTCAGGGACGCGATCAAGAAAGCGGTTCAGAACGTGGAGTCTGTCGAGGTCGAATTCGTGCCCGACGAGGGCGACAAGTTCAGCGTCGCGGTGCCGCTCGAGGCCGACGGCACTTCGATTGCCGCGGACCTCGGCTCGGCCGACTCCTATGCGCTCATGGTCCTCGATCCGGACAAGAAAGCGCTCGAGGATACATCCGTCCTGGAGAATCCCACCCCGGCGGGCGACCCTGGCCGGGCCGTCACGCTCGCCGTGGTGCTCGCGAGGCACGGCGCGGACAGGCTGCTGGTCCGGGGCGACGTCCCGTCGTCCGGTGGAGCGTATTACGTCCTGGAGGCCAACGGGATGGATATCGTATCCAGGCCCGATCTCGAGGCACTGGACCAGGTGGAAGGGGTCCTGGGGTCCCTCCTGGAAAACCGGCAGTGAGACGATGGAATCCAAGATCACTTACTTTGAGACTATCTCGCCGGAGAACACGACGAAGACCTTCGAGCTGGTCAGGGCCAGGTCGGCTGAGCTCGGAATCAGTAAGTTCATCATCGCCTCGACTACAGGTGCGACCGCCCGGGCCGCGATGGAGTATTTCAAAGAAGACAAGGTCACTCTTGTCGTTATCCCCCACCAGTTCGGCTTCATCCGCAAGGTGAACGCGTTCCCACCCGAGCTCGCCCAGACGTTACGTGACGCCGGCCACCATGTGCACTTCAGCACCATGCTGTTCCACACGGACGGCCTCTACGGCAACAATACCGCGACGGTGATGGCAAACCTGCTGCGCTGTTTCTCGCAGGGGGTCAAAGTCTGCTTTGAGATCGTGATGATGGCGACCGACGGTGGCCTTGCATCGGTCGGCGAGCAGGTAATTGCTATAGCGGGAACAGGCCGCGGTTCCGATACAGCCCTGGTGATGCAGGCTTCGTCCTCGCAGGAGATGACCAGGCTGCGCGTGCAAGAGATCCTGTGCAAGCCGCTGAATCCACTCAATATCGAAGAGGTACGCGAACAACTGAACCCTTGATCGACTAAACCCGTCTTCAGGACGTCTACGAGAGCCTTCCCGAGTCCAATAAGTGACCAGACCCTGGACCTTCGCACAGTCAGACTACGCTTTGTTCCACGGTGCGTGCTATTCTTGGAGAGTTCCACATCTTCAGTGTGGCTGACAGTCTCGTGGCACACGCGGCAAGGGGGCCAACAATGAGCGAACGATTCTGGACCAAGTCGTACGATCCCGGCCTGACGGACCTCGATCCATCCGCGTGGGAGACGACATACGTCGACGCGGTGAAACCCATCTTCTCCAAGTTCCCCGACAAGGCGGCGCTTGCCTTCCTCGGTGTCGAGGTGTCGTTCAAGGACCTCGACATCTACGCCAACAGGTTCGCCGACATGCTCATCGTGAACGGATTCGAGAAGGGGGACGTGGTAGGCATCAACCTGCCCAACATCCCTGAATACGTCGTTGCCTGGCTGGGCACCCTGAGGGCGGGCTGCGTGGTGTCGGGCGTGTCGCCGCTCCTTTCCGCGGAGGAGATGGAGTACCAGCTCGCGGACTCGAACGCGCGGGGGCTGGTGACCCTGGATGCGATATTCGAGGGTCGTCTGGTGGGTATCGCCTCGGGGCTGCCAAACCTCAAGCTCGTGGCGACGGCCAGCGTCGGAGGGTTCCTGCCGGGGTTCAAGAGGGTTCTCGGGCAACTCCTCAAGAAAATACCGAAGGGAAAGGTCACCCCTATCGATGGCAAGACAGTCGTGGACATGAAGAAGGCCATCAGCGACCGGCGGTACGCGACGGCTCCCCCTGACGTTGCCCTGA
>DATCGY010000069.1:0-5539 GCA_036508635.1 Candidatus Anoxymicrobiaceae bacterium | reverse complement strand
AGGCACCACAGCAGATGCAGTGGCGGGGGTCGACCTCAACCCCCTTGGGTGACAGCGCTGTATAACAGCGTGTCGGGCACGTCGTTACGCAGAGCTCACAGCCCTCGGGGCACCTTTCGACGTCCACCTCGACGGTGCCGTCGAACAGCGGGGTAACCTTTATCGCGCCAGGCACCGGACAGACCGCCTCACAGTGGGAGCACGAGAGGCACCTTTCCCGGTCGAGGGTAACGCCTCTAGCGCTGAGCAGCAGGGCCTGTCTCGGGCACGCGTTTACGCACAGGTCGCAGCCGGGCGGGCACAGCGAGGCGTCGAGCCCCATCCCCTTAGAGAAGTGCGGAACTCCCCCTGCATCCAGTATCGGACTGACCTCGCTCTCGGTTTCTTTCCAGGTGTTACGGGTAACGAGTCCAACGGCGTTGACCGGGCAGAAAGTCACGCAAAGGCCGCACATAGAGCACTTCCGCTCGTCGATGTCCGCGGTGGCGCTGAACTCACGATCCCCACGCGTAAGCGACAGGGATATCGCCTCCTTTGGACAGACCTGCCTGCATAGGTCGCACCCTATACAGACGTCCCTATCGAGGGTCAGCGTCATGCTGTCCACCCAGAGCAACTGGGTGACCACCAGACGGCTCCCACTCTCTTTCTTGCTCTTGACGGATTTTGGCATATGCTACCGTCCTCTGGGTACGACTTTCTCCATCCGGACCGCGCACACTTTAAACTCGGGTATCTTCGACACCGGGTCCCGCGCCGGGTTCGTGAGCGCGTTCGCGGCGCTCTCCTGGAAGTTGAACGGTATGAACAGCGTGCCGGGCGGGACCATGTCTGTCAATCGCGCGCGTATCTTGACCTCACCTCGACGGGAGCTCACCTTGACGAGGTCCCTCGACTCCAAGCCCAGCGCTTTGGCGTCATCGGGGTTTATATCCACGGCGGCCGAGGACATCTCGCGGTTGAGCGTTGGGCTTCTCCTCGTCATCGTGCCGGTGTGGTAATGGAAGTGAACCCTGCCGGTGGTGAGGTACAGCGGATACTCCTCATCCACCACCTCGGCCGGAGCTTTCCATTCGACGGGCACGAAGGCGCCGCGTCCCCTGGTGAACCGTTCCGCGTGCATGTATTCGGTCCCGGGGTCTTCCTCGTTAGCGCAGGGCCACTGCAGTGACCCTCGCTCGAGCCTGGAGTACGTGATCCCGGCGTACGATGGCGTGAGGCTCGCTATCTCCTCGAACAGCTCCGCGGGGGTCCGGTAGTCCATGCCTGCCGCCCCCATTATGCCGGCGAGGCGCGAGATTATCTCCCAGTCAGGCCTCGATTCCCCGACGGGATCGATGGCCTTCCTGACCAGCTGTACCCTGCGGTCGGTGGAGGTGAAAGTCCCGTCCTTCTCCGCATAGCTCTGGGCCGGAAAGACCACCGTCGCAAGCTCCGCGGTCTGGTTCATAAATATGTCCTGCACTACCAGCAGTTCGAGGCCGGCCAGCGCCTCTCTGACGTGGTTTATATCCGGGTCGGACAACATGGGGTTCTCGCCCATAATATATAGAGCCTTGATCTCGCCTCTAGCCGCGGCGTCTATCAGCTCGAGGACGGTCAGGCCCTCCCCGCTAGGGAGTTCGACCCCCCAGGCGTCCTCGAACTTCTTCCTGGATAAGGGGTCTGCGACCTTCTGGTAACCGGTCAGCACGTCCGGAAGCGCGCCCATGTCGCAAGAGCCCTGGACATTGTTCTGACCGCGCAGCGGGTTGATGCCGCTTCCCCGCTTTCCCACCTGCCCGGTGAGCATCGTAAGGTTTGCTAGCGCGAGCACGTTGTCGGTGCCGGTCGTGTGCTCGGTGATGCCCATCGTGTAGAGGATCGCGGCGTTCGGCGAGAGGGCGTACTTGCGGGCGGCCACCTTCAATAGCGCTGGATCGATGCCTGCAATGTCCCCTACCCGCTCCGGCGTGTACTCGGCAACCGTGGCCTTTAGAGCTTCGAAGCCCTCGGTCCTCTCAATGATGAAGTCGCTGTTGTGCCAGCCCTCCTCGATGATGATGTTGATCATCCCGTTGATCCAGGCCACGTCGGTCCCGAGGCGAGGTTGGATGAAGAGGTCAGCGTAGTTGGCCAGGTGGATGCGCCTGGGATCGACGACGATGAGGAACGCGCCTTTTTCCAGTGCCCCGATGACGCGAGAGGCGACCATAGGATGGTTCTCCGTAGTATTGGACCCGGTGATCAGAATACACGATGCATCTTCCAGGTCGGGTATCGAGTTCGTCATCGCACCGCTGCCGAACGCCCTTGCGAGACCTGCCACTGTAGGCGCGTGGCAGAGGCGCGCGCAGTGGTCGATGTTGTTCGTGCCTATCACGGCCCTGGCGAACTTCATGAAGGCGAAGTTCTCCTCGTTCGTGCACTTGGCCGACGAGAGGAAACCTATCGAGTCGGGGCCATACTTGTCCTTGATCGCCTTGAGCCTCTCCGCCACGAAATATAGCGCCGTATCCCAGTCGGTGGGCTCGAGGTTGGCGCCCCTTTTCCAGAGGGGCCGGCGAAGGCGGTCCTCGCTTTCGACGAACTCGTGAGCGGACCAGCCCTTGATGCAGAGGGAGCCGCGGCTGATGGGGTGCGTGTTGGACGGCATAGTACCAACGAGGTGACCGTCGACCACCTCGAGGTAGAGCCCGCAGCCGCACCCGCAGTACGGGCACACTGACATCACGGTCTTATAGTTCATCGGCGGTCGCTCCAATAGGACCGTTCTCGACATCGCCGAGCAGGGGGGATTCTTCGAACACGTCGCGCCCTGCCTCGTAACCGAACAGCCTCTTGATATCCTCTCTTATCAGCTGGTGCAGCTGCCCCAGCGGTATGTTCATCGGACAGGCGTTCTCGCACGACCTGCAGCCCACGCACTTGTCCGCGAGGTGGAAGGCCCTGATCAGATGGAAGGATGGGTACTCGGGGGGGATCTCGCCCACTCTGACCCAGCGCGACTCCTCGAGCCGGCAGTCCTCGCAAATACACAACGGGCAGGCGTTTCGGCACCCGTAGCACTTGATGCATCTGTTGAAGGCCTCCGTCCAGAAACGCCGCCTTTCGAAGACGCTCATGTCCTCCATCTCGCGGAGCCTCTCGTGGTCGAGATAATCGACGTCACCGATGCTGACGCCTGCGTCAACGCGTTGCGGGTAAGGCCTCACGCAGTGGCATTCCCTTGCCTCGTCCTTGGTGCAGGCAAGCCCGATGACCGCGACTCTGTCGAGGTCGAGGGCGCCCCTTTTGGCGAGCTCTATCAGGTGTCTCTCGTCGCAACCGTGCGCAACCACCGCCAGGTCACCGGAGCTCCACTTCTGCAGCAGGCGTCGCGCCACCATTGCGATTGCGTACTTGCCGGAGGTATCGAGTTTCTCCAGCTCTCCGGGCGTGGTGAACAGGTACGGCTCCAGGTGGCTCTCGAGCTTGCGAAGGCCGAGAACACCGACGACGGTTCCTTCTTGCAGCAACGAGGCGGCCTTGAGCCTGGCCTCGTCATCGCGCTCTTTGTGCGGTTCTTTCAGAGCTTTCTTCATACAGTACTCGAGACGAACGGGCCGACGTTCATGACGCCTTCGAAGAACTCGTTTATGCAACTCCTGATCGCGGCTTCGTCGAAAGGCGACACCCAATAGAAGCCCAGCCTCTCCGGGTTGATGCCGGAGAGGGCAAGGACGTCCTTCAGGAGAGAAAGCCTTTTAAGCGCCAGCAGGTTGCCCTTTCGGTAGTGGCACTCGCCGAGCTCGCAGCCCAGGACCAGCACTCCATCGTAGCCTTCCGCGAAGGCCTTAATGGCGAACTCCGCCTCCATCCTGGCGGTGCAGCTAAGCTGGAGCAGGACCGAGTCGGCGTGCGCCTCACCAGGCAGCAGCGACCGCACGTGATCCGAATCTGGAAGGCACCACCGGCAGTGGAAGACCGCGAGAGTGGGCGTGAAACCGGTACTAGTGTCATCTATCCGTTCAATATCAGCGCCCACGGACATCGCTCATCGCCTCACAAACTTCTCGAGGATCTCGATGTAGTTGGAGGGGTTCTGCTGGATGGCGTTGTTGGTGCAGACCGACGAGCAACCGCCGCAGCCCCTGCATTCGAGAGGGTCGACCCTGGCGACGATGCCCTTCGGGCCTCCGACGACGAGTTCTATCGCGTTGTTCGGGCAGACGTGGACGCAGGCGCCGCAGTGCATGCAGACCCTCTCGTTCACCCTTGCGGCCACGGGATTCGCGATACCGGATTCGCTCGCGAGCCGACGAAACGTACGCACCACCTCGGATATCTTGACCCCCTGAGGGCACGCTTCCTCGCAGCGCTGGCATCCCGAGCAGAGCCAGATGAACTCTGAGGATAGCAGTTCGGAGGGATTGCCGATGATCGCCCGGTAAAGTAGAGAGCGGGGGGTCAGGGGTTCCTTCAGCCCCCCGAAGATCGCCACTTTGCAGACCGAGCTGCAGCGGGCGCAACCGTAGCAGCAACTGATGTCAAGATCCAGGTTTGACGCGGCTGTCAGCTCTCTGGCGAAATCCTTCAGGTCCAGGCGGCTCTCGTTATCATTCATGGGTCGATCTTCTACCTTCGGCGGGTTACGGTGAGGCTGCCAATTTGGCTACTCACACCAGACTTCCCGGGCCCAGCCTGGATGATTATACAGTAACGCGAAATGAGACTCGATGACATCAGACAATCCGCCCGGCCCCGATCCAGAGAACAAGAATTATGACCATGTGGGGTGGATTTCACGAAACGCGGCGCCCCAAACCTGTGCTAGCTGGCCCCTGAAGAGCTCCTGCAACGCAGGGGGTAGCTCTATTACTTCGCCCGCGTCGGTCCGCAGGTAAAAGGTTACGCTGCCAGCCGCTTCACTTATTCGCGCAGGTGTAGGACTGCACTCAGCCATTTCCGTTACCCCCACCCGCAAAGAACATAGCCCCCCTGCGGTTCGAATCCGCGCGCCGCAAGGCTAGCGCCTATTCGCCATTAGCCTGCTGATTACCACAAATCACGATCTGTTGGTAGGGGACCCCAAAGTTACACAACGATCAAACAGAAACACTTCACTTTGGGGGTAGCCAACACCAGCCGACTAATTTCCACAACCCAACATAAGGTGGTAGGGGTCCCCATTGTGCCACAGAGGTCAATCAAACAAAGTCCACAATGGGGGTAGCGAAGGAGCCTGTTCACCCTAAGGTCAATAGGTACCCCGAGCGCTGGAGCCGGCGCGCGGATTCGAACCGCGGACCTGCTCATTACGAGTGAGCCGCTCTACCAACTGAGCTACACCGGCTTGGCACCATGCTACCTTGATTCAGGGTTTACTTGATATTACCACTATGAAAAAACGCTAGCTAATCGTCTTACCCCGAGAGCCCTGGAGCAATAGGTCACAATAAGAACAACCTACAAGATCGTCGGGTCACAACGACAGTCTATCCATGAGTTCCTCGATGCGGTTCATACCATCAAGTTCAGATATGTCCATGTCTATGACGGCTTCCAATTCGACATAGGC
>DATCGY010000068.1:0-8303 GCA_036508635.1 Candidatus Anoxymicrobiaceae bacterium | reverse complement strand
GCTGGCATCGACTAAAACAGGTGGAGTGCTTCCGGCGACTGCCTCACCCTGGTACGACATCCTCCTCGCGGGTGTTGTCATAACGCTGGTCGGAGCCGTAGGCCTCCTGAGAAACAGAAAGCGGTATGCATAAAGTAAAACCATTATGGGGCAAGCTGGTTACTATCCTATTCCTGGGATTTGTGGTCCTGGGAATAGGATGTAGCTCCTGGGCATTGTTCAATATATGGGTCAAAACCGATGACCCCGGCGGACCGCCTTCTGGAGCACCCTGGCGGCTCAGGCGAAGATAAGGAGGCCTTGAGAGAAGAGCTCCCTCGACTTGACCCTCTCGTCCTTCTGCACGGGATTCGTGATACCCAGGCTGCTCTTGCCGCCATGGCATCTCCGGGATATACGACTCGTCCCGGACGAGACCTCGATGAGTTTCTGGCGCAGCTACCCCGTCTCTGGAAGGAGGGAGAAGCCCGACCGACGCATCGCAAAGCCAAAGATACCCCCAGGTACTGGCGATCGCGCCCGGATCCTTTTGAGGACGTCTGGCCGGAAGTCCTCTACTGGTTGGGAGAAGAACCCGACGCGACCGCCAAGTCATTGTTCGAACGGCTGATGCGCAAGTACCCCTTCATATGATTTATGCGGGTGTAATGAAGAAATGCGTTACTCTGACCTTGGTTACAATGCTGGTTGCCATAGTTGCTGTGCTGCTCCCCGGCTGCGGCAGCGAGCAAACCACCGCCAGCTACACGAAGCACGACGTGCAGAACCTGGTCGAGAAAGCCTACGACTACGTTCAGGCCAATGGCAAAGAGAAGGCCCTCAAGGAGTTCATGAACCCGAACGGGCCGTTCGTGAAAGGCGAGCTGTATATCTACGCATACGACTTCGGCGGCACAGTCATCTCTCATGGTGGCGACTCTACCCTGGTCGGCAAGAACATCATCGGCTACAAAGACCCCAACGGCGTGATGGCGGTCCAGGAAGCGGCCAACCTCGCGAAGACAAAAGGCAGCGGCTGGATGACCTGCATGTTCCCGAACCCCATCACCAAGCAGCAGCAGAAGAAACTGATCTACGTGAAGAAGGTCGACGACAACTGGTTCCTGGGCTCGGGGCTATACGTGTAGACGGACTCCGGGCCATAATCCATAATCTGATCAGGCAATTTCTGCGTGACCGTGGAAGCGTTGAGTCTTTGGAACAAGCCGGGAGGGGAAGTTGGGCTCAAGCAACATACAGCGGGTAGAGCGCGAGCTGGACCGGATATTCGCGAGCCTCGGGCATGGGATGTACGTGGTCGATAACGAGCGGCAGGTCCTTATCTGGAACCGGGCCGCCGAATCGATACTGGGCTGGAGTGAGGGTGAGGTTTTGGGCCGATCCTGCAAGGATTTCATCAGTCACGTGGACGACAGTGGTTGCCAGCTGTGCGATAAGAAGTGCCCGCTGCTGACGACGATCGGAGATTCTCACACCGTCTTCGCGGGTACTGTCTGGGCCCTGGCCAAGAGCGGCGAGAGGGTCCCTGTTAGTGTAAGTTGCGCTCCGCTCTTCGACGACGAGGGCCGTACCGTGGGGGCTGTCGAGGTCTTTTCCGACATGACCCATGAGAAAGAAGTGGAGAGCTTCAAAGATTCGATGGTCTCTGTCGTCGCACACGAACTCAGGACCCCATTGACCTCGATGAAAGGGTACCTCGACCTCGTTTCCGAGGGGGATGCAGGCGAGATAACAGACATGCAATGCAAGTTTCTGGAAATCGTCCACTCCAACGTCGTGAGGCTCGAGGAGCTCGTGAACGACCTGCTCGACCTCGGAAGACTCGAGTCGGGTCGCGTCGTAGTCCACTGGGACCCCATGGACCTCGAAGCCATGATCACGGAGACCGTCGAGACATTCACGGCGATGGCCTCCGAGAAGGGTCTCTGGTTGAAATCGGAGGTTCTCGAGGCTGTACCGGTCCAGGGTGATTACCAGCTTTTCAGCAGGGTGATCTCCAACCTGGTGAGCAACGCACTCAAGTACACCATCGAGGGCGGCACGACTATCAGGCTGGGCCGCGAGGGAGACCGCGCGAAGATCGATGTGGAGGACACCGGTGTCGGCATACCCGCCGATGAGGTCGGGCACGTTCTCGAAAGGTTCTTCCGGGCTTCGACTGCCGCACAGACCGGGTCCACGGGGAGCGGCCTGGGCCTGGCGATAACAGGGGAGATCGTGGAAAAGCACGGTGGCGAACTGAAGCTGGAGAGTTCGGTGGGACAGGGCTCTAAGTTCACGGTATTCCTGCCGCCCGCGAGCGAGGCAACCATCCTCGAGGCCGCTGAAGGGGGACAAGATGACTGAGAAACGGCTGATTGTCATCGCGGAGGATGAGCCGCAGATAGCCAATCTCATCAAGTTCTGGCTTGAGAAGACCGGTTGTGAGGTGCTGTGGGGGGAGAATGGAAAGCTGGCACTCGAGCTGATCAACGAAAACAAGCCCGATCTCGTGATACTCGACGTCATGATGCCCATCATGGACGGGTTCGAGGTGCTGCGGTTGATGAAGGAAGAGGAAGAGACCAGTGACATCCCGGTTATAATGCTCACCGCAAGGAGCATGGAAGCAGACGTGCTGAAGGGTTTCGATTCCGGCGCAGTCGACTACCTGATCAAACCGTTCAGCGTCTCCGAGCTGGCCGCCCGCGTAAAGAGCGCCCTCGCCAGGAGCGGCTGAACTTTGACCGGTCCTGTGCCCGACCACGACCACGAGGAGCAGGATGACTGACTGGCATTGGCTCTTGAGCAAGGTCGTCACCCTGGCGACCAGGACCACCGCCCCCCGCTCCACCACAGTGACCGTCCTCGTCACCGCCGTACTGGTGATTCTCGGCATCACGCTTGTGCTGTTCTTCTCCCTGATCGTGCTTCGTTTGACCGGGTCCTGGCGCGAGCGCAGGACGCTGGCCAAGAAGGAAGACCTCAGCCCTCTGGTCTATGACCTGCTGACGGAGGAAAGAAGCATGCAGGACCTGGTGGCGTCGCTCGAATCGGTCGTCCCGAAACGTGACCACGGGGTCCTCGAGCAGGTCCTTCTCGAAAACATCAGGTTCCTGAAGGGGAGCGAACAGGAGATATTGACTGGAGCTTTCGACAAGCTCGGTTTTGTCGACGAGGACATCACCAACCTGGGCAAGCGCGGTATGGTAAGGCAGGCGGAGTCCGCGTACCACCTGGGGATGATGAGGTCCGAAAGGGCGGTGCCCGCGTTGGCTGCGGCCCTGGAATCTACCTCACGCCCTGAGGTCACGTTCTCCTGCCTGAACTCCCTCTCGAAGATCGGTACGCGCGAAGCCCTCGATACGGTTGTCAAGCACCTGGCCGCATCACCCGAACTCGAGACCCTCCGCGTTGCTGAGGTCCTGCTCGAGCGCAAGCAGGAGTTCTCTGGTTACCTGGAACGATGGATGGAGCGCGGAGAGCCTGATACCGATCGCCTCATACTCCTGGTGAACATCGTGGGTGCGATGAAGGACACCAACGCCGTGCCTCTGCTGTTGCGCTTCCTGAAACACGACGACCCAAGGGTAAGGGCTCGAGCTGCGTTCTCCCTCGGAACGATCGGAGACTTTGTCGTGTGTGACGACCTGGAGGCGGCGATGGACGACGTTGACGCAGAAGTACGAGCGGAGTCGGCCGAGGCCCTCGGCAAGTTGCAGTGCGGGAGCTCGATACCGCGGCTCGAGCAAGGGCTGTACGACGAGGTCCTGGCCGTGAAGATAAACTGCGCGGTGGCGCTCGCACAGATCGGCGAAGACGGCCGCGCCATCCTCGAGAAAGACCTGCATTCAGCCAGTGATGTGGCATCAGAGGTGCTGGAGACGTTCGAGATCAGAGATAAGGAAGACAGGGAAGGTTCCTGAGAGTTGGATTTCAAGAGCATCGCCGGCGACATAATCATAATCTTCAACTTCGTGGTCTTCTTCTACTTTGCGGCCATCAACACGGTCTATCTCATACTGTTCTCGGCCGCTTTCGTGGGCTCGATCAAATACAACCGCCGGCGCAGGTTCATCGACTTCTACGAAGTGTTCCGCTCCCCTCTGACACCTTCCATATCGGTTCTTGTGCCCGCCTACAACGAGGAGGCGACCATCGTCGAGGCGGTCCGCTCCATCCTGCTCCTTCGGTATCCCCACTTCGAGGTAGTCGTGATAAACGACGGGTCCACGGACCGGACACTCGATCTCCTGGGAGAGAAATACAACCTCCGCAGGATCTCGAAGGCCGTCCCGGATAGGGTCGCGTGCCAGCCGATCCGCGGCGTCTACATCTCTCCCGACTTCGAGAACCTCATCGTCGTGGATAAGGAGAACGGGGGCAAGGCGGACGCTCTCAACGCCGGCATCAACGTCAGTCGCCACGACCTGGTCTGTGTCATCGATGCGGATTCGCTGATTGAGCCGGAAGGCCTGCTGAAGGTCGCCCGGCCATTCATCGAGAACCCCACGACCACGGTGGGGGTCGGCGGACTGGTAAGGATCGTGAACGGGTGTACGGTCGAGGGCGGGACCGTCACCGATGTCCGCCTGCCCCGCAGTTATCTCGCCAACCTGCAGACGATCGAGTACCTTCGCGCGTTCCTCGGCGGCCGTATCGGCTGGAGCACGCTGCGCAGCCTGCTCATAATCTCCGGGGCGTTCGGCCTGTTCGACCGCCGCCTGGCGATAGAGGTCAATGGCTACCGCACGGATACGGTCGGCGAGGACATGGACCTGGTGGTCCGCATGCACAGGTACCTGAGGAAGAACAAGAGGAAATACCGGATCTTCTTCGTGCCCGACCCGGTCTGCTGGACTGAAGCCCCCGAGAAATACGGCCAGCTTGCCAGGCAGCGGGACCGCTGGCAGCGTGGCCTGATCGAGGCCCTGACCGGTAGCGCCGGGATGCTCATGAACCCTCGCTACAAACAGATCGGGCTCGTGGCCATGCCATACTTCTTCTTCTTCGAGATGATAGGCCCGGCTATCGAGCTGCTGGGCTACGTGGCGATAGTGGTCGCTCTGCTTCTCGGTCTGTTGAATGTCCAGTTCTTGTATCTCTTCATCGCCCTGGCTTTCCTCTACGCGATCGCGGTCTCGATGTTTGCGGTGCTGTTGGAGGGCATAGCCCTTAAGCATTATGCCAGGGTGCCCGCGTTGTTGAAGCTGGCTTTTTACAGCATCGCGGAGAACTTCGGCTACCGGCAGGTGAACGCGTGGTGGCGCACCAAGGCATTCTTCACCCTGTATACGCGCAAGCAGTCATGGGGTGCCATGCAGCGACGGGGCTACGAGGAAGGCGCCGGGTGGACGGAAGCGGCGGCGGCGGGTAGCCAGCTGGCTGCGGCCGGGCCCGGCCCGCGCCGGATCCTGATCCCCCTGGTGGCGGTGGCGGCCGCCGTTCTGGTAGTTGCAGCGATCGTCTTCGCGGTGGTCTCTGTGACGCGAGTCGACAGACAGGCAAAACCCGCGCCCGTGGCCATGGTAGACGGGATGGACGTGGCCGCCAGGACCAACGGGCGCTACTTCGAGGTGTACGACGGAACCAGGTGGAACAAGTTCCTGGTGCGCGGTGTGGATGTTGGCATAGCGCTACCGGGCAAGTGGTTCAGCGAGTTCCCCGCGGATGACAAGCTCTACAGGTCATGGTTCGAGGAGATCTCCGGGCTCAATGCCAACACCATCCGGGTGTACACGCTCCTGGACCCGGTGTTCTACCAGACCCTCTACGACTTCAACAAGTCCAGCAAAAAGAAGCTCATGCTGTTGCAGGAGGTCTGGCCCGACGACACGGTCCCTGGATACAACCTCTACGACAAGGGATACACGAGCTCCTACCAGCGCGAGATAGCGATGGATATGGAGGCCCTCGCTGGCAGGAAGAACATCCCCGAGCGCAAGGGCAGGGCATGGGGAGATTACAATGCGGACGTCACGCCCTATGTCCTTGGCGTGGTGCTGGGCCGCGAGATAGTCTTCGACGAGGCGAACACCACCAATGCCCTGAACCCCGAAAAGAGCGTGTACAAGGGCAATTATGTGAGCGCGGTCGCCGGGTCCAGGGCCATCGAGACGTGGATGGCGCAGACCTGTGACTACACGGTCCAGCAGATGAAGTCCGACGGATGGGCGGCGCCGGTCTCGTTTGTGAGCTGGCCCACCCTCGACCCCATGACACACCCGACGGAGGCCACCCCGGGAGTGCCCAAGTCCCAGGAGCAGGAAGACTCCGCCGTGCTCGATCCGAACCATATCCTGCCCGAAGGCGCCGCCGGAGCCGGCCTGTTCGCCTGCTACCATATCTATCCGTACTACCCTGACTTCATGAACCGTGAACCGGCTTACGCGGAGTACCGCGACGACAAAGGTGTGCTTCGCTATGGGGGATACCTGAAGCAGTTCATGGCTATCCTCCCGGACTACCCCGCCCTGGTCGGGGAGTTCGGCATGTCTACCTCGATGGGGATAGCGCACATCAACCCCGAGGGTTTCAACCATGGGGGGATCGACGAACAGCAGCAGGGTGAGCTGGAGTCGAGGATGTACCAGGCCATCGTGCGTGAGGGTTACGCCGGTGGGGCGATTTTTGAGTGGGCCGACGAGTGGTCTAAGAGAACCTGGGTGGACATGGACTACATGATCCCCTTCGAGCGCCACATCTTATGGCACAACGAGATGGATCCGGAGCAGAATTTCGGCTTGATGGCATACGACCCTGGCCGGGCTACCGCAGAGAAAACCACTTCCTACTGGGAATCGAAGAAGGCCTCGGGCGCAGCGGTGGCGGGTGTGAAAGGTCTCAAGGTCAATTACGACGAGGGCTTTGCATACCTGGAAGTCGACTTCGAAGGGGCGGTGGCCAGAGAGCTGCTTCCGGGTGCGGCCGGCGACCTCCAGCTCCTGGTGGGGATAGACACCATAGGGAAACAGAGCGGTACGGTGAAGCTGCCGGTAGCCGGGCTGCCTGACCTGCCGGGTGGCGTGGAGTTCCTGTTGTCCATAAACGCGAAGGACGGCGCGCTGCTTCTCGCCAGGCCGGACTACGACCGTGGCACTACCAAGTTCATGGCAGCGTCGGCCACGGACCCCGAATTTGTCCACATAAAGCTGCTGGTCAACAGGGAGCAGGTCAACACGCTGGACGGCACCGTGTTCCCCGGACAGTACACGGATGACAGCCTGCTGCGCTACGGCACGTTCGTCCCGACAAGCAAGGACTACTATTCACTGGCGCACTGGTACGTAAGCGGCGACGGCAGGAAGCTTTATGTCAGGCTGCCGTGGCTCCTGTTGAACGTGAGCGACCCTTCATCACTCACGGTCATCCACGATGACCGGACGAACCTTCCCGAGGGCCCCGCGGCTGTGCGCACTGAGCTCGGGCAAGACGCGCTACACACAGAGAAGACCGACGGCTTCTCTTTCTATGTGGTGACGACGCGCGGAGGCAAGCTTTCCGATTTCCAGCCGCGCGCCGGCACCGACTGGGCAAGCGCGAAGAAATTTGCCTGGGCGGCCTGGGATACGCCGACTTTCCGCGAACGCATCAAGAAGAGCTACCCGGAGATCAAAGCGCTATACGGGGCCTCTAATGGGAACTGACCAGCACCCCCCCGCCCATCGGCAGGCCTCCGGTCTACCTGCTCATCCCGACAAGGAACCCCGAGGCGGTCAGAACTTCGGGATGAACCCCTCCTGCTCGTACTCGGGGTTGGGATACTTGTAGAACCTCGCCGGATTTCGCGCCCAGCTTTCCCTTGCTGATGAAGTTGTCGTAGAGGTACTGCGCGAACTCAGCGGCGAACTGGTCGTTGTCCTGCTCGGCGGCCACCTTTGCCGACTGGTAGCTCGTGTCGATGCTCATGAGATCGAGTATAAGAACTTGACTTTGTCTTTAATAGAAGTCTTTCTCATGGATAACCTCCTGGCTGACATTTCCTCCTCCTTTTCCTAGGCAAGAGGATTGTCGGCCCTGGGGGGTTATCCGGCTTGCATCATCATATCTGATTAGTAACGCTTTTATCTCTTCATCATTGCTATTCTTTTTCGGTGTGGTCTGCTCCGTAACTCCGGAATTTTGAGTAACCACAGTTTTGCCGCCGCAGCCGATTGACATAACCAACCCAATTACTAGAACCGTAAATAACAGGACCACCAGAAATCTTCTCATCCTACATACCCCCCTTCAATCGTAAATGCACTATACCCGTATAAAGAAGAAAAGAGAAAGAATAGAAGAGTATAGTATATAGAGCAATACAAGCATTAGAGAGTAATTGG